>CAZXPE010000060.1:0-11263 GCA_964642915.1 uncultured bacterium
GCTGTCACCGCGCCCAGCAGGAGAACGGCGATCCACGCGGCCCTCTTCATCTATCGCGTGTCTCACTCTCGGCAGACCAGATGATCGTGATGGCCTGTGAAAGGGGTGGCCAGGAGGTCGGCGAGGATCTGGTCGGGATCGGGCGCGGGGGCTCTCATGTCGCTTATTGCAAACTGTTTGCAATATATTCCCGGGTTGCGGTCGTGTCAAGCGGGCGTGGCCGGCCGCGTCGCCGGTAGCCGGGCATTTCCCGCTTTGTTTCCCGGCGTTTTCCGTTGTATTCTTGCCCACGCGGAGGGAGTATCAGGCGATGGCGGGGAGATCTAAAGTGCTTTTGGTCGGCCGTTCAGGATCCGGCGGTGTCAGCGTTTGCCGGGCGCTGGCCGCCGCTGGCTGCGCTGTCGCGAGCGTGAGTCCGGGGCCGGATCTCCTGAGAGCGATGCGGGAGTCGCTGCCGGACTTGATTGTTCTGGGCCTCGTTGACGGGAACCCCGGCCGGAAGGCCCTCCTCCGCCGGCTCAAGAGCGATTCCGGGACTCGCGCCGTTCCCGTCCTGGCCCTTCTTGGCCCGCGTCCGTCGCCCGGAGTATGGGCGGCTGTGGCGGCGGCCGATGACGTGGTGCGCGGCCCCGTGATCCCCAGAGAGCTGGTGATCCGGGCGCGGGCGCTCCTGCGGAAGCGCCGTCTCACCGACGACCTGCGCCGGACTGTCGTGCGGCTGAGGGCTCAGGCTAGGAGGGACTGCCTCACAAACCTCGGGAGCCACGCGGCGTTCAAGGATAGGCTGGCCCGGGAGATCCAGAGGGCCCAGCGCTACAGCCGGCCGCTGTCGGTGCTGATGATAGACGTGGACCACTTCAAGAACTACAACGACTCCTTCGGCCACCCCGCCGGCGACCGGCTACTGCGCGTCGTGGGCCGCTTCCTGGTGCGTCAGATCCGCCAGGTGGACTTCGCGGCAAGATACGGAGGCGACGAGTTCGCGCTCATCCTCCCCGAGACGCCGGGGATCGCCGCCGTAATTGCGGCTGAGCGCCTCAGAAAGATCATCGAGAGTCACGATTTCCCCCACCGCCAGGCCCAGCCTCTGGGCCGAGTCACGGTCTCTATCGGCGCGGCGACGTCGCCGGATGATGCGGACTCGGTCGAGAGCCTCGTCGAGACAGCCGACCGCCTCCTCTACCGGGCCAAGGCGGAGGGCCGGAACCGGGTTGAAAGCTCTACGAAACAGCCGCCGGGAGGCGGACAGGAGAGAAGATGAAACCGGCGATACTTGTGCTCCACGGCCCGAACTTGAACCTGCTGGGGACCCGGGAACCGGAGATCTACGGGCGGCTCACCCTCAAGGAGATCGACCGCGAGATCAAGCGCCACGCCGGAGCGAATGGCGCTCGCGTGGAGTGCCGCCAGTCGAACCACGAGGGCGAGTTGATCGACGCCATCCAGACTGCGGCAGCCCGCGGCTTTCGGGCAATCGTCATCAACCCCGGCGCGTTCACCCACTACTCGATCGCCCTTCGCGACGCAATCGCCTCGATTCCTCTTCCGGTGATCGAAGTCCACCTCTCTAACGTCCACGCCAGGGAGGAGTTTCGCCGCCACTCGGTCATCGCGCCAGTCGCCCGTGGCCAGATCTCGGGGTTCGGCCTCCGGAGCTACCTTCTTGGAATCGACGCCGCCCTGGCCCTTCTCGAGGGCGAGCGGTGAATTCGACCTGCCGACTCTGCGTCTAAGCAGCAGCGCGGTCGCCGAACCGATGTGAGCCAAGACGACCGCGAGTTGATCGCGCGATGCAGGGCCGGTGACGTCGGGGCCTTCGAGCCACTGGTCGAGAAATACAGGCAGCGGGTCTGGCGGCTGGCCTTTCGAATCCTCAGGGACAGAGAGGAGGCCTGGGACGTGGCCCAGGAAACTTTCGTCCGGGCTTTCCAGTCGCTCAGCGACTTCCGCGGCCACTCGGCGTTCTACACGTGGATCTTCCGCATCGCTGTGAACCTCGCCACCGACCGTCACCGCCAGAGGGCGGCCAGGGAGCGGTCGCTGGGGACCCAGGCGGTAGCCGAGGAAGAGTGGGAGCGGAACATGCCCGACAGCGGGGCGGGCCCCGACCTCGAAGCGGCCCGCTCCGAGGAGCGGGCGAAGATCGCGCGAGCCCTGAACGCCTTGCCCCCGCACCATCGAACGATTATCATGCTGAGTGATGTTGAGGGGCTGTCCTACCGCGAGATCGCTGAAGTGCTCCGGTGTCCTGTCGGAACGGTGATGTCACGCCTGCATAACGCCCGGAAGCGGATGAGAACCCTCCTGGAGCCGCTCCTCCTCGTGCTGCTGGTCCCGCTCTTTCTGCTTGCCGTCGCGGCCCCGTCTCACGCCCAGCAGATGATCCATTTCGGTGGAAGGATTCTCCTTGCCTCCGACCCGCCGCCGGCGGCCCAGCCGCCTGCTCCCGGCCAGCGCTCCCTCGTCCCTCAGTCGGGCGAGCCCGCCTCGCCCGAGGCAGACGAGAGGCTGGCGCGAATCATCCCGAAGCTCCGAGGGCTCTTCCGCTACAGGGAGTACACATCGCTCGAGCGCTTCAGGGCCGACGTGGCCGTCGGCGCCCAGAGGCGGTTCACCGTCCCGGGGGCCCGCCAGCTCGAGATCACCCCGAGCGAGCTATCGGGCCAGGCGGTCCGCATGAAAGTCCGCCTCCTGCGTGGGGAGCAGCCTGAGCTGAACGCCGACATCAAGGTTTCCCAAGGTCAGCCGGCCCTCATAGGCGGGCCGCCATACGGGGACGGCGTGTTGATCATCATCCTCTGGGCCCACCCCAACCCATAAACAGGAGACCGAGAGTGGCGGGCGAGGAGAAATACTTTCGGGAGCGGGCCCGCATCGAGGAGGGCCACGTCAAGTATCGGGAGAAGCTCAAAGAGGAAGGCAAGCTCTTCGTCCGCGAGCGGCTGAAGCTCCTCCTCGATCCGGGGACCGAGTTCCAAGAAGAGTGGCTCTTCGCCCGTAGCCAGGACCCCGACACCCCTGCCGACGGCGTGATCACCGGCGTGGGGACAGCCGGGGGGCGCGCCGTCTGCGTGATGGCCAACGACTACACGGTCAAGGCCGGCTCCTGGGGTGAGAAGTCGGTCCAGAAGACCATCCGCATCCAAGAGAAGGCCCTCCGGCTTCAGGTTCCGATCCTCTATCTGGTGGACGCTGCCGGGGGGCGCATCTCCGAGCAGATAAAAATCTTCCCCGGCCGACACCATGCTGGCCGGATCTTCTACAACGAGGTCCAGCTCTCCGGCGTGGTCCCCCAGGTCTGCATCCTGTTCGGCCCGTCGCCCGCGGGCTCTGCCTACCTGCCGGCCCTGACCGACCTCGTCATCATGGTGGACGGCAAGGCATCTCTCTACGTGGGGTCCCCCCGCATGGTGGAGATGGCCATCGGCGAGAAGGTGACGCTGGAAGAGCTGGGCGGGGCGCGCATGCACTGCGAGGTCTCAGGCTGCGGCGATGTGCTCGTCGGCTCGGAAGAGGAGGCCATCGAGACCGCCAAGCGCTACCTCACCTATCTCCCTCAGAACTATCGGGAGAAGCCCGCGATGGCCGAGGCCGCCGCGCCCAAGCCCGGGCGCTCCATCGAGGAGATCGTTCCGTACGACCAGCGGAAGTACTTTGACATGTACGAGGTCATCGACCGTCTGATCGACGAGGGCTCCTGGTTTGAGGTGAAGCGCCTCTTCGCCCCGGAGATCATCACCGGCCTCTGCCGCATCGGCGGCCGGGCCGTCGGCATCGTCGCCAACCAGCCGAAAGTCAAAGGCGGGGTCCTCTTCGTCGATTCTTCGGATAAAGCCGCCAAGTTCATCTGGCTTTGCAACGCCTACAACATTCCGCTCGTCTACCTGGCCGACGTCTCGGGGTTCATGGTGGGGACACAGGTGGAGCGGGCGGGGATCATCCGCCACGGCGCCAAGATGATCTTCGCCACCTCTCAAGCGGCCGTGCCGAAAATCTCGGTGGTCGTGCGCAAGTGCTACGGGGCTGGGCTCTACGCCATGTGCGGCCCCGCCTTCGAGCCCGACGCGGCACTGGCGCTCCCCCAGGGGCAGATCGCCATCATGGGGCCCGAGCCCGCAATCAACGCCGTCTACTACAACAAGATCATAGAGCTGCCGGAGGGCGAGCGGGCGGCCTACGTCAAGCAGAAGCGCGAGGAGTACGCCGAAGACGTGGACGTGTATAAGCTCGCCTCAGAGATGCTTGTGGACGACATCATTCCGGGCTCACATCTTCGCGACGAGCTGGTCAAGCGCCTCGCCTACGCCGAGTCAAAGCATCAGGAATTCCCCCCCCGCCGCAACCCCATCCTCCCGGTGTAAAGAAAGGTGGTCGTGGGGACGTTTTCGGTAAAGGTCACGGTCGCCCATCTCCTGAAACCCGATCGGTCCGTGACGGTGGACTGCCTCGTCGATACCGGAGCTGCCTACAGTCAATTGCCCCGCTCGCTCTTGACCTCAGTTGGGATTGAGCCGTTCGATGAGCGCCGGTTCGTCATGGCCGATGACCGGCGCGGGACCTGCCAGGTCGGGAAGGCGGACTTTCTCGTCAACGGCCGGCAGACCCCTTCTCCTGTCGTTTTCGGAGAGGAGGACGCGCCTGCGTTGCTCGGAGCGATGACGCTGGACGGTCTCGGGCTCGGCGTTGATCCGCTCGCCCGCCGATTGATCCCGATTGACCTCCCGTTGGCGTAATACAGGGCCGTGGCGGAACAGTGTGCATATTATAGCCCGTTTGATGGCTGGCGCTGCCCTGAGGAGGCCACGACCATCGAGGGCGTTTGCATCTTCCACCACCCCTCTCTCAACAAAGACGTAAGCCTTCTCAAAGCTCGCTTCGAAGCGCGCCTCGCAGACGAAAAGGAGGACCCCCTCCGCTTCGATGGCGCGATCTTCCCTGAGGAGATCTCATTCAAAGGAGTCACTTTCAAGCGAAGCGTTTCGTTCTTTGGAGCTGGGTTTTACGGCCGGTGGACCTCCTTCGCCGAGACCCAGTTTCACGGCCGCAAGACCTTCTTCATCACAGCCGAGTTTCATAGTCAGTGGACCTCCTTTGCCAAGGCTGGGTTTTACGGCCAAGAGGTTTCTTTCGACGGGGCCAAGTTTCTCGGCCAAGGAACCTCCTTCGTCGAAGCTCAATTCCACGGTCTCGAAACCTCCTTCCGTGCTGCCCAGTTTCACGGCGAGGAGACTCTTTTCCACGAGACTCAATTTCACGGGCAGAAAACCTCCTTCGCCATCGCCCGGTTTCACGGGCGCACGATCTTCCGCGGGTGGGAACCAAAGGAGGTTTTCCATTCGGGTGAGACTGATTTCACAGAGATCCGCTTTGGCGAGAAAGGTAAGCTGGTCTTCGACTGGGTCGATCTCTCAAGGACCCGGTTTCTTCACGCTGATCTCTCGCGGGTGAAGTTTCTCGACGTCACCTGGGACCACCAACCGGACTGGAAGCTCGTTCCTCTTCAACGGGGCGTCTGGCGGTCGCGGGTGTACGACGAGACGTTGTGGCGTGAGATGCGCCGTGATCCAAAAACGCGAGGTGCGGCCAACACCGGGCATCTCTCTCACCTCGGCCGCCTCTACCGGGCCCTCAAGGCATATTACCGCGAGGCCGGAGAGCATCACCTCGTCAGCCACTTTCACTACGGCCTGATGGAAGTTCAGTGGCATCAGAAGCGGAAGTAGAGGAAGTGGCTTTCCTGGGAGACCTTCTATCGCTACAGCTCCGGCTACGGCGAGGATTACGCCGGGGCCGGCCTGGTGCTCGTCGGGCTCCTCGTTCTCTTTGCAGGGGGCTACTGGTTGCTCGGCGTCCCTTCAGAGGTGCAAGGCGTGCCCTGGTGGAAGCAGGGATTGCACGCTCTTCTCTACAGTTTGCAGGCCGGGACTCTCGGGCGAGTGGGGTTTTATCAGGAGAAGGTCAGGCTGGCCGCCCGTTACCTCCACCTCGCGGAGTCTGTGCTGGTCCCGGTGCAGTTTGGCTTCTTCCTCTTTGCCCTCCGCAATCGCTTCCGCCGTTGAGAAGGGGAGAGGCTAGAGCTGGCGTTCATAGTTGTCGTGGCTTCCGACCCAAAACCATACGACTGTGTCGCCCTCCATAATGCCCAACGCGCGGTACCCGATCGTGAGACGCACGGACCAGATCCGTTCCTCCTGGTTGACACACTTGAAATGCAGCGAAGGATGGAATGGCGAATCGCGCCAGAGATAGAAAGATTTCCGGGCAGCTTGCTTTGCGCGCTCCGGAAGGTGTTGGTAGGTTTCCCAAAAGCTCGGCAGCGTCTGGGATTTCACAGTTTTTCGTAATCCATGTCCCGCGCTTTACCTCCGGCAATGTCATCCCGCGCCTTGCGGGCTGCGGTGATCAGGCCCGCCTTTCTCTCTTCAAATAGCACAGCCCATCTCGCTTCGTCGCGCGCCTCTTCAATCAGACAACGCAGTTCCTCCACCACGCGCTCCTGCGCTTCTTCAGGCAGCGACTCCAGCATCTTTACAATGGTCTCAGTGGCTTTACTCATTGCGCGCTCTCCTTATGGTCCAAAGCGAGCGGACATCTGGAACACTCGCGCGCCCCCGCATCGAGAACGCTATCAGGGGCGCGTTGTCTATGTCAAGGATACATCTCTCGACATTTGGCTCGCCATCCCTTATGATGGCGGTCAGCCGGCGGCGAGGCGCCGTGTCATCCCCTCGTGCTCCTCCCAGATCGGCGCGGGCAGCCGCTCGCCGAACTGCTCGAAGAAGGCGCGCTGCTCGTCCAACCCCTGAAGCCAGGCGTCCCGTTCGTAGGTGAGGGCTTTCTCCACCGCGCTTCGAGACACGTCCAGGCCGTCGAGTTCCAGGGCATCCGCAGGAGGGAGCAGGCCGATCGGGGTCTCAACGGCTCTGCCCTTCCCCCTGATTCGTTCGACGATCCATTTGAGGATGCGGACGTTTTCACCGTAGCCCGGCCAGAGGAACCGTCCATCGGCGTCGCGGCGGAACCAGTTCACTCGGAAGATCTTGGGGGGCGTGGCCAGCCGCCGTCCCGTCTCCAGCCAGTAGGCGAAGTAGTCGGCCATGTTGTAGCCGCAGAACGGGAGCATCGCCATGGGGTCGCGGCGCACCACCCCGATCTTTCCGGTGATGGCGGCGGTCGTCTCGGTCCCCATGGAGGAGCCCAGATAGACCCCCTGCTGCCAGTCGAAGGCCTCGAAGATCAGAGGGATCACCCGCGAGCGGCGGGCGCCGAAGATGAGGCCTGAGATCGGCACTCCCTGTGGGTCTTGCCATCTCGGTGAAATCGAGGGGCATTGCCCGGCGGGCGCCGTGAATCGGGAGTTGGGGTGGGCTGCGGGGACGCCGCCGGGCTGCCACGGCTTTCCCTGCCAGTCGAGAAGCCCGGCCGGCGGGTCGCTGTCGATCCCCTCCCACCATGGCTCTCCATCGGGCGTGAGCGCGACGTTGGTGAAGATGGTGTTCGACCGGACCATCGCCATCGCGTTCGGGTTGGTCTTGACGCTGCTGTTGGGCGCCACCCCGAAGAATCCCCGCTCTGGGTTGATGGCGCGGAGCTGCCCCTGAGCGTCGACGTGGATCCACGCGATGTCGTCGCCCACCGTCCAGATCCGGCAGCCTTTGAGCGCCGAGACCATCATCGCCAGGTTGGTCTTCCCCGAGGCGCTCGGCATCGCCGCCGCGAGGTACGTCACCTCTCCCCCGGGGTCCTCGATCCCGAGGATCAGCATGTGCTCGGCCAGCCATCCCTCGTTCCGGGCCTGCCACGAGGCGATGCGGAGGGCGTGGCACTTCTTTGCGAGGAGAGCGTTTCCGCCGTACCCCGAGCCCACGCTCCAGATGAGCCGCTCCTCGGGGAAATGCAGGATGAAGCGCCGCTCCGGAGAGAGATCGCCCAGCGAGTGGAGACCGGCGACGAAGTCCTCGGGGTTCCTCATGTGCTCAAACGCGACCATCCCCACCCGAGTCATAATGTGCATGCTGAGCACAACGTAAGCGCTGTCGGTGACCATCAGCCCCGCGCGGCTGTAAGGCGATCCGACCGGGCCCATGAGGTAGGGGACCACGAACATCGTCCGTCCTCGCATGGCGTCCCGCAGGAGCCTGCCCACCCGCTCCTTGGCCTCGGCGGGAGAGATCCAGTTGTTGGTGGGCCCGGCGTCTTCCCGGCGTCGGGTGCATATGAAGGTGAGCTGTTCTGTCCGCGCGACGTCTGATGGATGGCTACGGTGGAGATAACACGCCGGATAGGCGCGCTGGTTCAGGGGGAGGAGAGTCCCGTCCCTCAGCATCTCCTGGACGAGCCGGTCGTACTCTTCCTGGGACCCATCGCACCATACGACCTGGTCTGGACGGGCGAGGCGTGCCTGGTCCTCCACCCATTTCTCTGCAACGCTATTCACGCTCATCCGGGAACCTCTTCAAGTTTTTCGGTCCGCGCTGTGACTAAAACACACAGACTCTAATCGGTTCAGCTTGCTCAAGTCAACCCCTATCATCGCTTGCTCCCGCAGAGCCCATCCGTTAGCATACGACCCACGACAGGCGGAAGGGAGGAGGGGAGGCAGATCAAAGGGTTGGTGACGGCGGTGAGGTTCTTGACGATCGTTCCGGTTCCCGGACGCGGGTTGACGGGTAACGGGGCGCTGGGAAGGGCGGCGGGGTGGTTTCCCGTCGTGGGGCTCAGCCTGGGCCTGGCGCTGGCCGCCGCAGATCGGGCGCTGGGCTTACTCTTCCCTCCGCTCCTCTCAGCCCTTCTGGTTCTGACGCTCTGGAAGCTTCTCACAGGCGGGATTCACCTCGACGGTCTCGCCGACTGTCTCGACGGGCTGGCAGGCACTGGCCCCGCTCATTCTCTCTCCATCATGAAGGACAGCCGGGTCGGAGTCTTCGGGGTCATAGGTCTCATTCTCTTTCTCCTGCTTGCCCTGATCGCGCTCGCCGAGCTGCCGCCTGCGCTCCGGTGGCGGGCGCTCCTGCTGGCGCCGATGGCTGGCCGCTTCACTCCGGTGGTGCTGGCCAGATTTCACGCCGCCGCCACTCCTGAGCGCGGCTACGGGAGCGAATTCATCCGCTCAGTCAAGCTGTCGGCTGCGGCGCTCAACAGCGCTGTCGTCCTCGTGGCGGCCGGGTTTATTCTCTGGCCGTGGGGGCTCGCAGCCGTCGCCATCGGTCTGGCGGCGGCCTGGCTCTGGGCGGCGTTTCTCTCCAAGCGGCTCGGCGGGCTGACGGGCGACGTGCTCGGGGCGGGGGTGGAGCTGGCAGAGCTGGCGATCCTCCTGACCGGAGTCGCTCTCGCAACTCTCGCTCTCGCCTGATGCCGCCCACGGTTTTCTACCTCGTCAGGCACGGCAGCGTGGTAGCCGCAGAGCGCCGCCGCTTCATCGGCCACCTGGACGCACCGCTCTCGCCGCTCGGGGAAGCCCAGATGGAGGCGCTGTCGGCGCGCCTCGCATCGGTTCCTCTTGAGGCGGTCTACGCGAGCGATCTCTCGCGGGCGCGGCGGAGCGCCGAGATCCTCGCGGCCCCGCATCGCTTGACCCCGCGGGTCGAGCCGGCGCTGAGAGAGATGTCAATGGGGCGCTGGGAGGGATTGACAGCCGAGGAGATCGCCGCCCTCGACCCCGAGGCCTTCAAGGAGTGGATCGCGCGGATCGGAGAGGTGCCGTTCCCGGGGGGGGAGAGTCTCATGGACCTCGATGACCGCGCGTGGCCGGTGGTGGAGAAGATCCTCGCAGGGCACGGAGGTGCCCACGTGGCGCTCGTGGCCCACGGAGGGACAAACCGGGTCCTGCTCTGCCACGCCCTCGGCCTTCCGCTCGATCGTGTCCTCTCTCTCGGCCAGGACTACGCGGCGCTCTCCGTCCTGGAGTGGAGCGGAGGGCGCTGGACTCTCCGCCTGCTGAACCAGACCGAGGGGTGACCCGCTACGGCGCAGCCGCCGCAGGCTTGGACGCCAGCCGGCGCATGAGGAGCGCGGCCAGGATGAACAGCGCCGATGAGATCAGATAGACCACTCCCAGGTTGAAGAAGACGCTGACTGCATAGCCGATCACGGGCACGAAGAGCCCGCGCACTCCCACTACAGTCAGGTGCACCCCCATGAAGACCGACGCGTCCTGCTTTCCCGCGAACTGAAGAGCCCCCAGGCTCCACGCGGTGTTCACCCCCGCCATCGCCGCGCCGAAGAGCGCGAAGCCGAGATACGCGAGCGCCGCGCTGTGCAGGAGATAGGAGAAGAAGAGGCAGAGCGGGTAGAGCGAGAGGGCGGCGAACGACACTGACGCGGTGCGCACCGCTTTGAGGCGATCGAAGAGGGCGCCTGCCAGCGGCGAGAGGAGAGCAAGCATGACCTGAAATAGCACGAGGCGCCCCAGCGAGATGGCGCTGTAGCTCATGCGGAGGTGGTCCACGAGGAGAAAGACGTTCGCGGGAAGGATCAGGAAGAAGCCGATCCCGTACACGAGAAAGTTCCGCTCGAAGCGGTCGAAGTCCCGGTTCGCCCGGAGCAGCGCTTGGAAGTTCCTCACCGCTTCGATGAAGGAGGGCCTCTCGGGAGCGGCTTCCCTGGGTGGCCTGCGGACGCGGATCGAGGCGAATTGCAGATAGCCCAGGAACCCGACTACTCCAGCCGCGGGGAAGAGAGCCCGGTAGAGGCCGGGCTCGCGGTCGAGGACGTACCCCGCGCCCAGCGCAGCGAGGATGAAGAAGCCGCGCGTCCAGAGGACGACGCGGCCCAGCATCCGGCCGCGCCAGGCGGGGTCGTAGTTCGACTGGAGGACCGATTGCTGGGCGGGGATGAAGATCGGATCGGCGAGGAAAACGCAGCAGCAGAGAACGACGAACCAGACCGAGCCGGTCAGGACGGCGGTGAGAAGAAGCGCCCCCCGGCCGAGGAGCGCCGCCGCCAGGAAGAAACCCGCTTTGGGTCTTCCCTCCATGAGCGACCCCCACAGGAACGCCGTGACCGAGAAGGCAGCGGTTCCCGTGGTGAGGATGACGATTTCGGCGTCGCTCGCCCCGAGCCCCTTGCGCGCGACAGCCTCATTGAGGCCGAAGGCGCCCATGAAGAGGCTGTTGAAGATCTCCGCCCGTAGGTGGTAGCGGTAGGTGTAGCGCGAGACGGCTGGCGGGTGCGCGGCCATTGCAGCCGTCATCTTCCGCAGGCGCGGCTCACGGGATCAGCAGCAGCTTGCCGGTGGTGTGGCGGCCTTCGAGGGCGCGGTGGG
>CAZXPE010000061.1:0-7229 GCA_964642915.1 uncultured bacterium
ACGCTCTCCTCGGCACCGAGATGGATTCCCCCCGCGGCCGCATCGTCCTCATCAAGTCGCTGGCAGAAGGGCGGATCGGGCTCAGCGGCTCAGTGGTGACTCATCTCAACCTCTGCCTCGGCTGCCGCGCCTGCGAAACGGTCTGCCCCTCGGGGGTGCCGTACGGCCGGCTCATTGAGGCGGCTCAAGTTCTGATCGAGCTGAGGCGTCCGGGCGGGCCGCTGAGGAGGATCTTCCGCCGGGCGACTTTTGAGTGGCTTCTTCCCCGGCCGAGGATGCTTGCTCTTCTCACGGGAGCGCTCAATCTGTATCGGGCGAGTGGCCTCCGATCTCTCGTCCGCCTCCCCGGAACCCTCAGGGGGTGGGAGGCGCTCCTTCCTGAGCTTCCGCCGCGCTCAGGGCGCGCCCCCCTTCCCGAGCTGATCCCGGCGGCCGGGATGCGGCGGGCCCGTGTGGGCCTCCTTACCGGCTGCATCCAGCAGGCCGTTTTCGCGCCTCACAACCGGGCGACGGCCCGGATCCTCTCGCTGAACGGCTTTGAAGTCGCCGTGCCGAGAGGCCAAAGTTGTTGCGGGGCGCTCCACGCTCACAACGGAGAGCATCGAATGGCGCTCGCTCTGGCGCGGCGAACCATTGACGTCTTCGAAGCCTCGGGCGTTGAGCGAGTGATCGTAAACAGCGCGGGGTGCGGCGCTCACATGAAGGGATATGGTCACCTCCTCCTGGATGACCCGGCGTGCCGGGAGCGAGCTGCGAGGTTTGCCGAGAAGGTTCGAGACGTCTCCGAGCTTCTCGCCGGGGAGCCGCTTAGGGGCCGGCTCGGGCCTGTGCCGATGAGGGTGACCTATCATGACCCGTGCCACACGATTCACGGCCAGAGGATCTGGAAGGAGCCGCGGCAGATCCTCGCCCAGATTCCCGGAGTCAAAGTCGTCGAGCTTCAGGAGGCTGACTGGTGCTGCGGCTCAGCGGGCACGTATAATCTCATCCAACCGGAAATGGCGGGCCGGCTTCAGAAGCGAAAGATCGACAACATCGTGGCGACAAGCGCCGACGCAGTGGTCACGGCCAACCCCGGGTGCATCATCCAGATAGTCCAGGGGCTCAAGGCTCGCGGGAGTCCGATTCCGGTCCTTCACCTGGTCGAGCTTCTGGATCGGGCTTACAGAGGAGGCCTCCGATGGTGAGCGAATCCGGCAGCGCCGTTTCCACCCCCGATGAGCACAAGCGCCACGCTCCGCGCTCGGTGGGCTGCTTCGTCCTCACGATCTCGGACACGAAGACCGCCGAGACCGACGTGAGTGGCCGGCTCATCAGGGAGCTTCTCGAAAAAGCCGGTCACGAAGTGGTCGGCTCGAAGATCGTGAAGGATGAACCATCCCTGGTCGAAGCGGTGGTCAGGGAGGGATGCGCCGATCGGCGCGTTCAGGCCATTGTCATGACGGGAGGGACGGGAATCACCTCGCGCGACTCGACCTTTGAGGCCGTGGAGGGGATGCTGGAGAAGCGCCTTCCCGGCTTCGGGGAACTCTTTCGATTCCTCTCGTATCAGGAGGTCGGGCCGGCGGCGATGCTCTCTCGCGCCCAGGCGGGGGTGGTGAAGGGGCGCATTCTCTTCTCTCTTCCAGGCTCCCCCAACGCCTGCCGCCTCGCCCTCGAGAAACTGATCGTGCCCGAGCTGGGCCACCTGGTCCGCGAGGCCAATCGTTGAAAGGAGGGTCATACTCAATGTCGTTCTCTTACAGCAGAAGGGTCTCTCTTCTCGTGATCTCTCTCTGGCTGCTGGTCGGGTGCGCGGGCGCTGTCCCGGCAGCGGGCCCGCTCTGGCAGGAAGGCAAAGGAGGAAGCGTTCCTCCCGAGATCGCCCGGCTCAACGATCTCCTGGCCGGCCTTGCAGAGCGTCTCAAGCCGGCGCTGGTCCAGATCAGCGTTCAGCGCCGGGAACCGCCCCCGGCGGAAGGGGCCGAGCCGTCCGACCCTCATGAAGACCGAAGACGGCGGGCAACAGGCTCAGGCTTCCTGATTGGCGAAGACGGACTCATGGTGACCAACGCTCACGTGGTCCAGGGGGCCGAGAAGATACAGGTGAAGCTGGCAGACGGCCGCCGCTTTCAGGGGAAGACTCTGGGGATAGACAGCCGAGTGGACCTCGCTCTCGTGAAGATCGAAGGGGTCAAGGGAGGGCTCCCCGTGCTCTCGCTCGGTGATTCAAACCGTCTCCGAGTGGGAGAGCTTGTCCTGGCCCTGGGCCACCCCTTCGGCCTCGAGCAGACCGTCTCCTTCGGAATCGTCAGCAGAAAAGGGGCGCCGCTCACGATCGCGGCGCCCGGCTTCGATTTTATTCAGACCGACGCATCGGTGAACCCGGGGAACTCAGGCGGCCCGCTCGTGAACATGGCCGGCGAGGTCGTGGGGGTCAACAGCATGGCGGCGCGGGGCGGCTCCATCGGCTTCGCCATTCCGGTGAACCTGGTCAAGGCGCTCATTCCCCAGCTCGCCGAGAAGGGGAAGGTGGAGTGGGGGTGGCTCGGCGTTGGGATCGCCGAGGTCTCAGAAGAGGACATTTCCAAGCTCGGGCTTCGGGAGTCCCGCGGGGTTCTGATCCGCCAGGTCATGCCCGGACAGCCAGCCGAGCAGGGCGGGGTCAAGGCGAATGACGTGGTGCTGGCGGTGAACGGCTCGCCGGTGGCGGCGCCTCGAGACCTTCAGCGGATCATCGCTACGACCCCTGTTGGAAAAACGGTGACGCTGAGCGTGATCCGAGAGGGGAAGCCATTCGAGCTTCAGGTCACCGTAGGCCTCTATCAGGAGCCGCCGCGCCAGCGCGAGCCGCGCTAAAGGCGCGTGTGGGGCCGTCGCCTCCCGTGGCGCAGGCCTCGGCTGCGCCCTCCATGTGGATCGAGAGGTCCTTGATCGCCGGGTTAGCCCCGCAGACCGGGCAATTCGGATCGCGCCTGAGCTTCACCTCGCGGAAGCGCATTGAGAGGGCGTCGTAGGTCAGGAGGCGGCCGATCAGAGGAATTCCGATCCCGGCCAGGATTTTCACCGCCTCAGTGGCCTGAACCACCCCGATCACTCCTGGGAGCACGCCCAGGACCCCGGCCTCGCTTCAGGATGGGACCAGCCCCGGAGGCGGCGGCGTGGGATAGAGGCAGCGGTAGCAGGGGCCCGTGTGTGGGGCGAAGACCGTCGCCATTCCCTCAAACTGGAAGATCGAGCCGTGAATGTTTGTCTTACCCGCCAGGCAGCAGGCGTCGTTCACCAGGTAGCGTGTCTCGAAGTTGTCAGAGCCGTCGATGACGAGGTCGTAATCCTTGATGATGTCGAAGATGTTCTCCGCCGTGATCCGCGTTGGATAGGGGACCACGGTGACGTCGGGGTTCAGCGCCTTGATCGTCTCTGCCGCCGACTCCACCTTCGGGCGGCCGATGTCCGAAGTCTTGTGGAGGATCTGGCGCTGCAGGTTGGTGATGTCCACGGAGTCTCCATCCATGACTCCAAGGGTGCCGACTCCGGCGGCTGCCAGGTAGTACGCCGCCGGGGAGCCGAGGCCTCCGGCGCCGATCAGGAGCACCTTGGAGCGGATGAGCTTCCGCTGCCCCTTCTCTCCCATCTGACCCAGGAGGAAGTGGCGGCTGTAGCGCCTGACCTGATCGGCCGACCACGGAGCGTCCTTGACTACGGGAAGGCTCGACTGGACCCACTTCTGATAGCCGCCCGCCAGATTGATCACTGTCAGAAAGCCCAGATCCTTGAGGGCCTTTCCCGCGAGGAGGGAGCGGAGGCCGGTCTGGCAGTAGAGGATGATGGGGACGGTGGGGTCGGGGGCGGCATTGCTGATCCTGAACTCGAGGAAGCCTCGGCTGATGTTCACCGCCGGCTCGATGTAGCCGTCACGGTACTCGTCGGGGTCCCTCACGTCGATCAGGACCAGGGGCTCTCCGGAGGCGAGCCGCTTCTGAAGATCGGCGGGCCCCTCCTCGGGAACGAGATGGCGGGCCTCATGGAGCATCTCCTTCAAGCTCTTCATGTCAGGATCCTTTCTTGAAGCGATTGTCATGAGTATTGTCCCCAGCCCCGATCAAGTCAAGCAAGGCAGATCGGGGGCTAGCGCTTTTACAGGTTGCCGCATAGAATAGGGGAGCGATGAAAGGGCTGATCCTGTCAGGGGGGAAGGGGACACGTCTCCGCCCCATCACCTTCACGTCGGCCAAGCAGTTGGTTCCTGTGGCCAACAAGCCGATCCTCTTCTTCGGGATCGAGGCGCTGGCGGCCTCGGGAATCACCGACGTGGGGATCGTCGTCGGGGACACCAAGCGGGAGATCACGGAAGCCGTTGGGGACGGGGGCCGCTTCGGAGTCTCAGTCACCTACATCGAGCAGGATGCCCCCCTCGGCCTGGCCCACGCAGTCCTGGTCTCAGAGCGGTTCCTGGGCAGGGAACCGTTCGTCATGTACCTGGGCGACAACCTTATCAAGGAGAAGCTCGCCCCTCTGGTCGCCCGCTTCAGGGAGGAGCGGCCGAACGCCCAGATACTCCTGGCCCGCGTGCCTAACCCCGAGCAGTTCGGCGTCGCTGAGCTGAGGGACGGGAAGGTCGTCAGGCTCGTCGAGAAGCCGGCCACGCCGCCGTCAGACCTGGCCCTCGTCGGCGTCTACATGTTCGATGACTCGATCTTTGAGGCCGCGAAAGCGATCAAGCCGTCGTGGCGCGGAGAGCTGGAAATCACCGACGCGATCCAGCGCCTGATCGACACGGGGCGGACGGTGGTTCCCCACGTCATCGAAGGGTGGTGGAAGGACACGGGGAAGATCGAGGACATCCTGGAGGCCAACCGGATCATTCTGGACACGCTGGAGGCCAGAGTCGAGGGAGAGATTGAGGAGTCAGAGCTTCATGGGAAAGTCATCATCGAAGCGGGAGCCAAGATCGTCAGGAGCGTGGTTCGCGGCCCGGCCATCATCGGGAAAGGCGCTGTGATCGAGAACGCCTACGTCGGCCCGTTCACGGCGATCGGCGACCAGGTGGTCGTCAGCGGGAGCGAGGTGGAGCACTCAATCATCATGGAGGGGTCGAGCGTGACCGGCGTTCAAGGGCGGATCGAATCGAGCCTGATCGGGAGGAACGTGGCCATTTACAGGTCCGAGTCCAAGCCCAAGTCGTATAAGCTCATGATCGGCGACAGAGGCCAGGTCGGGCTCATCTGAGGCGAGGAGGGGGGGATGAAGCTCTCTGACGACGCCAAGCGCGCCCTTTTCATCCAGGACTACTCGGCGAAGCCGCGGATCAAGGATGTCGAGATCGTCGAACTTCCCCGCCACGCCGACGAGGGGGGCTCGATGACAGAGCTGGGTCGCTTCACCTCCGGCGCCCTCGCGGGGTTTTCCGGCTTCGTCCTGGGGCAGGCGAACTACAGCGAGGTCGAACCCGGCGTTATCAAGGCGTTCCACCTCCACCGGGTCCAGACTGACATCTGGTTCGTCCCGCCGGGGGACAAGTTCCTTTTGGTCCTGATAGACGTCAGGGCAGCCTCGCCCACTGAGGGGACGATGATGAGGCTCATCCTGGGCGACGGGCACTCGCGGCTTGTCCGAATCCCTCCGGGCGTGGCCCACGGCTGCCGAAACCTGGCGCCGGCCCGTGGGCGGGTCATCTACTTCGCCGACCTCCACTTCTCCGCGGCTCCCGAATCGTGCGACGAAGGGAGGCTCCCGTGGGATTATGCGGGGCCCGAGGTCTGGGAGATCACCCGCGGGTAGGGGCGCATGAAGCTCTTCGTCACGGGCGGGGCGGGGTTTATCGGATCGAACTTCATTCGCCACATCCTGACGAAGTACCCGTCGTATTCGGTTGTCAACCTCGACAAGCTCACCTATGCCGGAAACCTCGAGAACCTCCGCGACGTCGAAAAAGATCCCCGCTACAGCTTTGTCAGGGGCGACGTTTGCGACGGGGCGCTCGTGAGAGAGGCAATGGCCGGGTGCGACGCCGTCGTCAACTTCGCTGCCGAGAGCCACGTGGACCGCTCGATCATGGAGGCGGGGGAGTTCCTCAAGACCGACGTCTTCGGGACGTTCACGCTTCTCGAGGCAGTGAAGGACCTCCGCGTCCCGCGCTACATCCAGATCTCCACCGACGAGGTTTACGGCTCCATCGAGCGCGGCGCGTTCAGGGAGAGGGACCCCCTGAGCCCGTCCAACCCGTACTCGGCCTCCAAGGCGGGGGGAGACCTCCTGGCGCGAGCCTACTGGACCACATATAAGCTCCCAGTCATCATCACGCGCAGCTCGAACAACTTCGGCCCCTACCAGTACCCGGAGAAGATCATCCCGCTCTTCATCACTAACGCTCTCGAAGACCGCCCGCTGCCTCTCTACGGCGACGGCAAGAACGTGAGGGACTGGCTCTACGTTCTGGACAACTGCGCCGCCATCGACCTCGTCCTCCACAAGGGGCGGGACGGGGAGATCTACAACGTCGGCGGAGGGACCGAGGTGGAGAACATCGTTCTGACCCGGCAGGTCCTCCGCCTTCTCGGAAAGCCCGAGAGCCTGATCCAGCCTGTCAAGGACAGGCCGGGCCACGACCGCCGTTACGCCCTTGACTGCGGGAAGATCAGAGGCCTGGGCTGGAAGCCCGCTTATGAGTTCGGCAGGGCGCTGGCCGAGGCTGTCGAATGGTATCGGGCTAACGAGGCGTGGTGGCGGCCGCTGAAGTCGGGGGCCTTCAAGGAGTATTACGCCCGGCAGTACGGGAGCCGGTGATGAGGCGCGTCCTCGCCGTTTTTGTCTTCGTTGCGGTTATTCCCGCTCTTATCTGGGCGGCGCCCCGGGGAAGCGTCGAGCGGCTCGACCCCTCCCGGATACCTGTTCATCCTTCCTACGTCCAGAAGGTCCAGCCGGCCATGATCGGGATCAAGGTCCAGGTGCCTCCCGATCGCCCGTCAGCTCTCACCCTGGGCGCCGAGAGGTGGGGGAGCGGCGTCATTTTCGATCCCTCCGGCTACGCTCTCACAGTGAGCTATGTCCTCCTCGACGCCGAGCGGATTGAGGCCACGCTCTCTGACGGCCGCAAGCTCCCGGCCCGCCTCGTGGGGCTCGACCTAGAGGTCGGGCTTGGCGTGATCAAACTGGAAGGGCCTGCGCCCTTTCCGGCCGCCGCTCTGGGAGACTCAAGAGGCGTGGCGGCCGGCCAGCTCACGGCCACAGTGGGGGTTGATGACGACGGC
>CAZXPE010000061.1:7239-11174 GCA_964642915.1 uncultured bacterium
ACAGGGAGCATCCGGGAGATCCGGAGCTTTGCCGGGTACTGGGAGTACATGCTCGACCGCGCGTTCATCGTTTCCCCCTATAACCCGGCCTTCGGCGGGAGCGCTCTGGTCAACGAGAGCGGCGAGGTGATCGGGATCGCCTCGCTCAGGCTCGGCGAGCCTCCGTTTGTGAACCTGGCGATCCCGATCGAGAAGTTCCTTCAAGGGAAGGACGAGCTGATCAGAGATGGGCGGGTGGTGAGCCGGACACCTCGTCCCTGGCTCGGCCTTTACACCCTGTCCGTCGAAGGCGGAGGTGTCGTCGTGACGGGAGCCTCGCCCGCCGGCCCCGCATGGTCGGCAGGGTTCCAGCGCGGAGACAGGATCGTCCGCCTGAACGGCGATCCCGTCGGGACCCAGGAGGAGTTTTACGCCAGGCTCTGGCAGAAGAAGGTCGGCGAGGAGATCACTGTCGTCGTGTTGAGAGACTCCATCTTCCACGCCATAACCGTCAGGCCCGCTGACCGCTACCGCTTCTTCCGCACGAAGTAACCGGCGACTCCGCTACCGCCGGGCGTAGTGGGGGAGATCCCTGCTCCCCGCAGACACTCTCGCTATCCTCTCCGGGATTTCCGCTTGACGACCCTTTCTTCCGTTCCTTATAGTGTCCTATCTGTATCGTTTATCAGCCACGTCAGAGGGGAGAGATGTCTGGTCTATGGATGCGGGGGCAGGAGAAGCGACCGAGCAGGCTCTTTATGTTTCCTAGTCGCCGCACCGTTTTCCTCATCGCGGTTGGCATCACGCTCTCTGGTTGCGCAACAATGATGCGCGGCACGAGCGAGACGTTCACTGTCGAGACGAGACCACCAGAAGCCAACGTACGGCTCTCAACTGGCGAGACCTGCATCACTCCCTGCGCCCTTCAAAGAGGACGGAACGCAGGGTTCGTTGTGTACGTCAGCAAGCAAGGCTACAAATCGATGGAGATCCCGATTGCAAGCCAGCGGGCCCAAGGCGGAACCGTTGCGACTATGGGAAACGTTCTGATGGGAGGGTTGATCGGTTTTGCCGTTGATGTCGACTCCGGAGCCACTCAAGAGCTGAAGCCGAATCCCCTCAAGATTGATCTGATTCTGGAAAATCCCTCAGATGATTAACCAGAACGATGATCGCGCCGCCGGGCGAGGCGTTTGGGCCTCGGAGCGTTACCGATCCTTTTTCCTGACAAAGAAGCTGCCGCCCGGTGTGCCGTGCCTCGTGCTACTGGCGGCGCTGACCAGTGGGTGCGCCGCAGTCAGGCAGGTTGCTCCACCGGAGGTGCCCGTCGAAGCAAGAACGAACAAGGCTGTTGTCTATTTTTATCGGTCATCCTCAGTATTCGGCGTGGCGCGTACTATTGATGTCTATCGCGGCGCAGAGCTGATCGGACGGCTCAAGAGCGGCAGTCATTTCTTGCACGTGTTTGACCCCGGCGAGCATGTGCTGACAGCAAAGATACTGCTGATGAGCACGGTGACACTTAAGTTGAATCCTGGTCGGACGTATTACGTGCGAGCGTCTGTCGATTTTGGGCTTGCCGACGCCAAGCCAAATCTTGCGATGGTATACGAGGAACTCGGCAAGGGGGAAATTGCGAAAACGAAGTACGCAGTGCCGGATTAGACCCAACTATCGTCTTGGTAGACTCCATCTTCCACGCCATAACCGTCAGGCCCGCTGACCGCTACCGCTTCTTCCGCACGAAGTAACCGGCGACTCCGCTACCGCCGGGCGTAGTTGTCGAGGATGAGCCTCGCGATGCTGTGGCGCGGCGGGCCGTCGGGGAGGTTGTCGCAGGGAAACCATCGCGCGTCCTCAAGCTCCTCGCGATCGATCGTGATCTCCCCGCCGGCGTAAGCCGCCACGAAGCCCACCATCAACTGACTCGGGAAGGGCCAGTTCTGGCTCCCGACGTAGCGGAGGTCAGTCACTTCGACTCCCGCTTCCTCTCTGACCTCGCGGCGCACTGCTCCCTCGAGGGATTCCCCATTGTCCACAAACCCCGCCATGAGAGAGTACCGGCCTGGGGCCCACGTCGCCTTTCGTGCAAGGAGGCAGCGCTCTCCGTCCTTCACCAGGATGATGACCGCCGGATGGAGATGGGGGTAGTGCTCGTACCGGCAGCGCGGGCACCGCTTCCCCCACTCGCCCTCGATCCTCTCAGTCCGCTCGCCGCAGCGGGGACAGTGGCCGCTCGTGCTCTCCCAGTAAAGGGCCTGGAGCGCCATCCCTCCGAGGGAGAGGAGGTCGTCGGGGAGTCTGGTGCCGCGCATCGGGATCAGGGTCTCGCGATGAAAGCCCGCCGGCACTGCCGCGTCTCGTGCCAGGGGCGCCGCCCAGCAAGGAGTTCCCTGGAACGTCCCCAGCCACAGCCGGCGATCCGGCTTGACATCAAAGCCTGCGGGGAGAGTCCCCTCGGGCAGCCGAAGGCGATCGCCCCCGGGGATGACGATCAGCCCCTGCTCCTGGACGATGAGCCAGCATCCTTGCTCTTCGGGCGGCTGGGCAGCGCGCTTGGCCGGCACGAAAGCCTCGCCGAGGGATTCGCGGTTGAAGGGGAGGTGCACAGACAGGGGGATCATGGTGGCCGCCGCGCACCGGGAATCGTACCACGGTGGGTCGCGCGCCTCAACGCGGCCGGCGGGGCCCCGGTTTCACCGCGGCCGCCGCCGTGGTACTCTACACGCCATGAAGGGGGCGGACACGTATCAGGGGCGCGGCCTGATCGCCGACCCGATTCACCAGTATTTCCTCTACACGCGCCCGGATGGGGTTCCGGGGGAGACCACCGAGCAGGACCTGATCGACACGCCATGGGTCCAGCGCCTCCGGAGAATCCCCCAGCTTCAGTCGGCCCGCTGGGTCTTTCCCTCAGCGGAGCACAGCCGCTTTCAGCACGCGCTGGGGACCATGCACGTCGCGGGGCGCTTCGCCCAGCAGCTCTACCCGTCGCTCAAGTCTGTCTTCCCTGGCTGTCCCTCTTCGCCGCTCGTGGAGGAGCTGCTTCGGATGGCGGGGCTCCTCCACGACGTGGGGCACGGGCCGTTCGGCCACTTCTTCGACGAGAATTTCCTCGCCGACTACGACCTGACTCACGAGCTGGTTGGCCAGCGGATCATACGCGAGGAGCTGGGGGATATCATTCGGGGACTCCGCCGGAGCCCTGCGGGGTTCTTCGAGGAGGGGGAGCGGATTGACCCGAACTGGATCTGCTACCTCATCGGCAAGGCCCACACCAGGCCCGAAGACGACGATCCCCCCTGGCTGACCTTTCTGAAACCGCTCATGTCGGGAATCTACACCGCAGACAACATGGACTACGTCCTCCGCGACTCCTACATGTGCGGCGTCGCCATCGGCCCCATCGACATCGACAGGATCATCTATTACTCCTTTTTCTCAGAGGAAGGGCTCACGCTGGACCGGGGCGGCACCCAGGCGCTCATCATGTTCCTCAACGCCCGCTTCTACATGTACACCAACGTCTACTACCACAGGACCACGCGCGGGATCGACCTCCAACTGAAAGAAATCTTCAGGGACACCATGAAGCTCGTCTTCCCTTGCGACCTCAGAAAGGAGCTTCATCCGTATCTTCACCTGACCGAGTGGACGCTGCTGGAGGAGGTGGGGCGCTGGCACGACTCCGACGACCCCGAGAAGCAGACCCTCGGTCGCGAGTGGAGGAGGATCCTCGACAGGAAGCTCAAGTGGCGAATGGTCCACGAGGAGGTGCTGGACGACTCCATGATCTCAGTCTGGTCTATGATTAAGCCGGAGTACGTTGAAACTCAGGTGAAGGAGCAACTCCCCGTGCCGCTGCGCCGCGTCCCGTTCAGGATCGACATGGCGTTTCAGGACCCGCGGCCGCTGAACCCGTTGGCCATGGGAGACCGCCAGATCTTCATCTACGA
>CAZXPE010000062.1:0-9425 GCA_964642915.1 uncultured bacterium
ATCTCAGGACGGGCACAGTATAGCGAAAACCCATCTAACAGGATGCGGAAAAACTATTTTCGGGGGTCGTCCCCGAGGGCATCAGCAGTACCGCAACCGAACCCACGAATGGTTCGCAGAACCGCTCTGGGGGCTCAGGATTCACGATCGGCTCGCGTTGGAGCTTCCAATCTGCATTCTGACGGATCGGCGTTTGTAGGGCTTTTGCCCACTACTCGAACGAGTTTTTCAGCATCCTGCTAATCGATTTCTCCGTGACTCCGCTTAAAGCTGCCCCGAAAACCTCAATGGTTTCGTGTATTTCGTAACACGCTCATTCTACGCAGTCAAGCTACAAAAAGGCCAGGACTCCGATTTTGTAGTCCCACATTCTGCCGGAGGTGTTGGAATCCAAGCCCTGACCTCCGACCTCGCACTGCATTGAAATAGGCCATTCCGTCGAAGCCTCATCGAGTCTTTTTTAGAGATGCCTGATTAGGCACGTTAGATCCACCAAAGTACGTACCCTCCAGCTGGTTGTCGCCGGTGCGTTTCAACGACATAGTGAAGCGGCTGGACCTCCGTCCCGGCGCGTCACGCGTTCCCTCAATAGATACCTCACTTGCAGAGACCTTAACAGCTCCAACCCCCTCGAACTCATACTGTGGGTTCCGCCCCCACATTTTGACCTTAGCGTCGTGCTGAAATTCTAGCTTGAATGCGGCCGGGTGGGACCCCCACGAGAGAGTACCCTCCCAGACACCCAACAACCAGTTGGGAATAGGTTCCTCGGCCATTCCAGAGAGAACCGGGAGAGCCACAACTACCACCATACCTAGTAGAATCGCCATCAATCTCAGTGCTTGCCGCATCGTACGCCTCCTTCGCTAACATAAGCCGTAATCTGCTTATGGGGTCGGGTCTTGCATTACAACAATGTGTGATTGCAAGACCTGTCCCCGCAACCCTTGACGCAACCGCTTGTGGCACCCCGGGATCGTCGGCGAGTTGACGAACCCGGCCGACCACTTTGCGAAGCTGCTGAAGGCCTTCGCGCTGCTGATGGGGTCGGGTCTTGCATTACAACAATGTGTGATTGCAAGACCTGTCCCCGCAACCCGCGGCCGGCTCCCACGCTATAGTGTGCTGCGAGCGCGGATAGGTGACTGAGTCATAATCCTTGGAGATTCGAACAGGAGCTGAGCCGTAACGTCGGAGACCTCTGCCCCTTGACAGCCATTTTCATAGGTGACCCCATTTGACTATCGAAGGCATCAAGCCGGTACTTTGCGGAGCCGCTCCCGCGCCACCCGCTCGGCGAGATACACCTTCATAAGCGACTGGTACGGCACGTCGCGCTCGTTCGCAAGCGCCTTCAGCTCCTCCAACATGGGGACAGGGAGGCGGATGGAGATCGACGTGGTAGACGGTTTGAGGTTCGGAAACGTCGCCTGCACGGCGTTGTCCCAATCGAAATAGTCCACGCTGTCGTGCGTGGCCCAGAACCGCCGCTCGGCGTCCTCGGAGGCAAACCGTGGAATCCGCTTCCTACTCTGCTTCTTGCGCGCGCTCATAAACCTTCCGCTCCCTTCGGCTCATATCCCGCGCGGAGATGACCCGCACCAGGGTGCCACGAATCGTGAAGACCGCGCTGAGAAGGCGGCCCGCGCTCGTCTGCCCAAGCGCCCCATAGCGCGCTTCTTCTCCCGAGTACGTCGCGTCTGCCGCTACCCGGATCGGTCGGTTGAAGAACAACTGCTCGGCCTCGGCCTGTGCAACTTTATGCAGATCCCAGTTCTTGGTTGCGTTGCCGGCATCCCACTGGAAGCCAGTGCAAGCCGAAAGCTCGTCGGGGAAGCTGGCCACAACCAATGTATATAAGGAGCGTATACGTTTGTCAAGAGCGCGGCCACCAGGCCGGCTTGATGCCACTGAATTAAGCTGACCGGCCCTATTATTGATAGGCTGGTCGGCCTATTACGTCCTTGGAACTCCAACGATTGCCGCGATTCTCCTGCCGTTTCAAGGACTTGTCAAGGGTCTCCACTACCAGCCGTTGCCGACAAACGCTGGTCAGCCTGATAATGTTAGGGCCGCGAGCCCCCTGCTAGACCACGCCGCGGTGGCGGAGGGCGGCGATCTTTCCCTTGGAGTAGCCGAGAAGGCCAGACAGGATCTCGTCGGTGTGCTGGCCGAGGAGTGGCGGGGCAGTGTGGACAGAGCCGGGCGTCTCACTCAACCCGATGGGGAGGCCGGTCACGGTAACCTCACCTGCCGTTGGATGAGGCAGGGTGACGACCATTCCACGAGCTTTCAGATGAGGGTTGGTAAGAGCCTCCCCCACGCTTCCGATGCGCCCGGACGGAACCCCCCCAGCGTCAAGCCGCGCGATCCACTCAGCTCTGCTTCGCCTTGCCATCACCTCGTCGAGAATCGGCAGCAGCTCTCGCCGGTTCTCAACTCTTTTGGGCGCAGTGTTGAAGCGAGGGTCGTCAACGAGGTCGGGGCGCTCTATCGCCTTGCAGTAACGGGACCAGAGGGAGTCGTTGGCGACGCCCACGTTGAGCCAGCCGTCAGCGGCTCGAAAGGTCCCGTAGGGAACGATGGTCGGGTGCTGGTTTCCCCAGCGCGTCGGGCTCTGACCCGTGGCGAAGAAGATCCCTGAGTTATACGCCAGCAGCCCCGCCATCACGTCAAGCATCGATATCTCCACAAGCTGACCTCGGCCTGTTCTCTTTCTGGCGTAAAGAGCCAGGAGAATCCCGTGAGCCCCCATGATCCCGGAGACGATGTCGGCGATGGCGGTGCCGACTTTGAAGGGAGGGCCGTCGGGATCACCCGTGAGGTCCATGAGCCCCGACTCGCCCTGGACAATCAGATCGTAGCCCGGACGGTCCGCATCAGGGCCGCTCCTGCCGAAGCCGGTGATGGAGCAGAAGACCAGACGAGGGTTCAATCGCTTCACGACCTCATAGCCCAGGCCGAGCCGCTCCATGGCTCCGGGCCTGAAGTTCTCTACCAGAACATCGGCCCATCGAATCAGCCGCCTCACGATCGGCTGAGCCTCCCTGTGCTTCAGGTTGAGGGTCAGGCTCTTCTTGTTCCTGTTCACTGAGAGGTAATAGGCCGCCTCGCCGCCAACGAACGGCGGGCCGAAGGCGCGGGTGTCGTCCCCCTTTCCCGGCTCTTCGACCTTGACCACTTCAGCCCCCATGTCGGCGAGCATCATGACGCAGTAAGGGCCGGCCAGGACCCGCGTGAGGTCCAGCACGCGGATTCCTTTGAGCGGAGCGGGGGGAACCGCCTTCCGCCTCCGGCTACCGCTCTTTTCCTTCAAGACCTCGCTCCCTCAAAAGCCGCTTGGCAACGCTCTTGACGATGGCTGTGACCTTCTCTCCACGCGCGCCTGCTCGCCGCCAGAAGAGCCGCGCACGGTCGGCAAGACCCAGGTGCGAGAAGTAATAGACCTGGTTGACCATCTCCACTGAGACCCGCGCCCCCATCTTGAGCCCTTTGGTCTCCTCGCCGTGGCAGAAGAAGCGCGCCCCTCCCTCAAGCTCCACGAGGGCGATGTGGAGGGGCGATGAGAACCCCTCCGGTGGAGAGTGGAGCGTGGTGAACGAGATGACCTCCCCGTAGCCGTGAAGCGCCGCCGGCTCCATCGCCACCGGATGGTCAGGGCAGTAGTCGGCTGGCGGCGCGACCATCCGCTCGCACTGGGGACACCTGGACGCGGCGATCGTCTCCATCGTTCAGTCTACCCGTTCGAGGAGCGTCACCCAGTTGTTGGTTGCTAGGCCGCCGATCGAGTGGGCCAGGCCAACCCGGGCGCTCGCCTGCCGTCCTTGAGCCTCTCCCCTGAGTTGCCAGCAGAGCTCAACAATCTGGGCGATCCCGGTTGCCGCCAGCGGATGTCCCCGCGCCTTCAGCCCTCCTGACAGGTTGATGGGGAGCCGTCCGTCCAGCGCCGTCTCTCCGTTGATTGTGGCGCGGGCCGCTTTGCCGTGAGGAATCAACCCCAGGTCCTCCAGAGCGATCAGCTCGAAGGGAGCAAAGGCGTCGTGAAGCTCGGCGATTTCCACGCGCTCGGGGCCGAAGCCGGCCATCCGGTAGGCGGCCTCGGCGGCGGCCTGGGTGGCTCGAAAGCTCGTCAGGCTCTGCCGGTGTCTAACCGCCAGGGTGTCCATCCCCTGGCCGATCCCCGCCACCCTAACCCCCGTCCTATCCGAAGTCAACACGATGGCGGCAGCTCCGTCAGAGATGGGACAGCAGTGGTAGAGTCTCAAGGGGTCGGCGACGAGCCGGCTTCCCATGACCTCTTCGAGCGTCACTCGCTCTCGAAAGTGGGCATACGGGTTCCTAGCGCCGTGATCGTGGTTCTTCACAGAAACCTGCGAGATCTCCTTGAGGCCGACACCGTGGCCGGTGATGAGGGCGCGCGTGATCAGGCCAGCAAGCGCCGGCATCGTTGCGCCGTAGCTCCGCTCGTGGGGATCAATCGAGCGGCCGATGATCTCGGAGACGCGCGGAGTGGGGAGGTGGGTCATCTTCTCACCGCCGACGACCAGGGCCGAACGGCAACATTCAGAAGCAAGAAGGGCGAAGGCGGTGAAGACGGCGGCGGCCCCCGAGGAGGTGGCGGTCTCGACCCGAAGCGCCGGGACTCGGGAGAAACCGAGATGAGTGGCTATCTGGGAGGCGAAGTTCCCCTCGCCGATGAACTCCTCGGGGTTCATGGCCGCCACGACGATCGCCTCGGGCCGCTCGATCCGCGCGTCGGCGAGGGCCGCCCGCGCCGCCTCCGCCATTAGAGCCTGAAGGCTCTCAGATCGTTTGCCGAAGCGGGTCATCCCCGCCCCAGCGATCCAGACATCACGCACTTGCCGGGCCCTCCATATGAAGCGACCGCGTTATTATCTTACCCGGAATCTCCGGCGCTCGCCACGCGCAGCGGGGCTTTCACCCGGAGGCGCTGCATCAGCCGGTAAAGGTAGGGGCGCTGAATTCCAAGGAGCTTGGCCGCTTCAGTCCGGTTCCATTCGGTCCGGCGAAGCGCTTGCTCAATGATCGCCCGCTTGAACTCGTCCATAGCTTTCCTGTACTCGCCCCGACGGCGCTTCCTCCGACCCCGCGCCCGGGCCGCGGTTCCGTTGAACAAGCCGATCTGAACAACTACGGGCTGGATCCCATCCACCGCGCTTTCCATGACAACCTCCCATCTCCCGGCTCCGCCGGGCGCGTGACAAAAACAACGCTCCGTGGCCTGCTGACCTCGGTCCGAGCTGAGAGGCGCAAGCCTCGTGCCACGGGCGCCCGGATGAAATTACAGGCAGATGGGAGGGAAACGTCACCTGCAGTGCACAGCCCTCCATGCACATGCACGACGGGCCGTGCAAAACAACAGGGACCCCATCCGGGGTCCCTGTCTCTTTTCACTCTCCGAGGCGGTGGGGCTAGCTCTTGGTGGCGGGCTTCACTCCGGGGTTTACCTGGAAGAACTGCTTGTTCACCTCGGTGAACTTCTTCCACTGATCCGGGACCTCGTCCTCGGCGAAGATCGCCTTCACAGGGCAGACCGGCTCGCATGCCCCGCAGTCTATGCACTCGTCGGGATTGATATAGAGCATCTCAGGGCCCTCGTAGATGCAATCGACCGGACAAACCTCGACGCAGGCTTTGTCCTTCACGTTGATGCACGGCTCGACTATGACATACGCCATCGGCGCCTCCTCCTATGAGATGACAAACCGAGTCCTTTTTAGCCCAATCTGAACCCGGTGTCAAGCTTTCCACCGCGCTGAAAAACGGGGCTCAGAGGGTGCGGAGCTTGGGGTCCAGAGCGTCCCGCAGCGAATCGCCGAAGAGGTTGAAGGCGAAGACCGCGAGACTGATCGCCACGCCGGGGAAAAGCCCGAGCCAGGGGGCCCGCTCGGCGAACTCGACCGCCGCGCCGCGGAGCATGAGCCCCCACGCCGGCGTCGGCTCCGCCACCCCCAGCCCCAGGAAGGAGAGGGAAGCCTCAAGCAGTATCGCCTGGCCGAGAAAGGCCGAGAGAAGAATCAGGTATGGCGCCATCACGTTGGGCAACATGTGACGGAATATGATCCGGGCATGGCTGAACCCTGCGGCGCGGGCGGCGTCAACGAAGGGAGTCGTGCGGAGGGCCAGAGCGCTCGATCGGGTCACGAGGGCTGACCTGGGGATCATGGGAACGGTAATGGCAAGGATGACGTTGAGCGTGCCGGTCCCCATGACGGCCACGACAACCAGCGCAAGGATAATGAGGGGGAATGACAGGAGGATGTCCATCAGTCGCTGCATCAAGAGATCCGTCCGCCCTCCGAAGTACGCGCTGACGACGCCGAGGATAGCTCCCAGCGTCGTCCCGAAGAAAGAAGACGTAAACCCCACCAGAAGCGCCGTCCGGGAGCCGTAAATGATCCGGGAGAGAACGTCCCGACCGAAGGCGTCAGTCCCAAGCCAATGCCCGAAGCTGGGAGGGCCGAGCATCGCCGAATAGTCGGTCGCGAGGGGATCGTACTGAGCGATGAGGTCAGCCAAGATCGCGGCCAAGGCCATCAGGATGATGATGCCGGCTCCCGCCGCCCCCAGGGGGCGTCGGCGAGTAAAGTGAAGAGCCCGTACGCCCCACCGCGAGAGAGTTGAAGCCGGGGGTTGGAAGCCGGCGTCTATTTCAATTTCTCGGGCCATCGGCGTTATTGGTAGCGGATGCGCGGGTCCAGCCAGGCATAGAGGAGATCCACGAAAAAGTTCACGGCGATGAACACGAACGAGACCAGGAGCACCAGAGCCTGGGTCATGGTGTAGTCCCGACGCGTCACTGATTCCACGAAGAGCATCCCGATCCCGTTCAAATTGAAGACCTGCTCCGTCACCACCAGCCCACCGATCAGAAAGGCGAACTCGAGCCCGATCACAGTAATGACGGGAAGCATCGCGTTTTTCAGGGCGTGCCGGCTCAAGATCAGCCGCTCACGGAGCCCCTTCGCCCGGGCCGTGCGGATGTAGTCCTCGCGCAGGACCTCGAGCACCGACGACCGGGTCATGCGGGTCGCCACCGCCGAGTAGCGGTATCCGACGGCCAGGGCCGGCCAGATAAGCTGAGAAAGGTTCGCAATGGGGTCCACCCAGAAGGAGGTAAAGGTCAAAGGCGGGAGCCATTTGAAGATAATGAGGAAGAAAAGGATGATCATGATCCCGAGCCAGAAAGAAGGCGTGGCGAGCCCGGCAATGGAAAAAACGCGGACGACATAGTCAACCCACGTGTCCTGCTTGAGCGCCGCGATGGTCCCCAGCGGGATTGACAGGAGGACTGCCACGACCGTCGCCATGATGGCAAGCTGAAGCGAAAGCTCGAGGCGTATGGCGATCTCGTGGGAGATCGGACGCCCTGTCCACATCGAGGCGCCGAAATCAAGGCGCACGATCCCCCAGATCCACCGGATGAATTGCTCCCAGAGAGGCTTGTCCAACCCGAGCTGGGCACGCTCCCTGTCCAGGGCTTCCTGGGGAGCGTACGCCCCTGCCCCGGCGTACTTCAGCTCAACGATGTCTCCGGGGGCGACCCGAAGGAGGAAAAATACCAGGACCGCCACCCCCAGGAGGGTGGGAATCATCAGGAGGAGGCGGCGGATTATATAGCGGTGCATCTACTCAGCCAGCCAAACGTCCCTGAGGTCCTGGTTCACGTAGTGGTTCGGGGTGATCTTCCACCCTTTCACCTTCGCCCAGTGCGGGATGATCCGCTGCCACCAGAGGAGGTGAAACTGGTAGGCCATCTCATCCAGGACCCGCCGCTCGAACTGTCCGAGGAGGTTCGCCCTGACCTTGGCGTTGGGGGCGCGGCCCTGTGACTCGTAGAGCTGGTCCAGTCCGGCGTCTTTGTAACGGGAGTAGTTGATGGGGCTCTTGTCGCTGGAGATGAATTTGAAGAGCTGGATATCTGGCTCGTCCATGAAGTCGCAGGCAAAGTCGATGCTGGTCTCGAAGTTTCCCGCCCGCAAATCGGCGAAGTACGGCCCTCCCTCCTGGGGCAGGTGGGTCACGTTGAGCCCGATCTTCCGCCACTGATCGATCACGAAGACCCCCGCGACCTCGTACGGCTCCTTGATGTTCCGGTTCTTCAGAGTGAATGGAAAACCCTCGGGGACGCCGGCTTCCTTGAGCAGCCGCTTGGCTTCCTCCCTGGCAGCGGCAGGGTCCTTGCCGAATCCAGCCAGCTTGACAAGCTCGGCCTCCGGAGTGGCGAACTCCGACCCGGGCCTGAACAACCCTCCGACCGGCTTCATGATGGAGTGCTTGGAGAGAAATTCGGACCCGCCCCAGCGGTCGATGGCAAGGGTCAGAGCCCGGCGGACCCGGTGGTCGTCGAACGGCTTCTTCTCGTTGTTGATCGCCACGGTCAGGTTGCAGGTCCAGGGGCTCTGCTGGACCTCGATCTTCTTGCCCTGGGCCATCAGGATGTCACTCATCGCCGCGGGGGAGAAGCCCCGGAACTCAATGAACGCCTGGCCGCTCCGCACCGCCGCCACCCGGGGCGCCGTGTCCCGGATAAAGATCGCTTTGAAGCCGTCCAGGTAGGGGCGCCCCTTCATGAAGTAATCCGGGTTCTTCTTCCCGACCCAATGAGAGCCCGCGACGTACTCGGCGAACTTGAACGGCCCGGACCCCATGACGTTCTTCTCGTACCAGCGCGGATCCTGCCGGAGCTTCTCGGCGCTGTAGATGAAGTTCCACGGGGAGGCCAGGTTGGCCAGCATCGAGGCCGACGGGTACTTGAGACGGAAGACCGCTGTGGAGTCATCGGTGGCTTCCACCTTTTCGACCGCCGCGTATGACGCCTTTCGCGCGCTCGCCACGCCGGGCGGCGGGAAGATGATCTTGTCGTAGGTGGCCTTCACGTCGGGGGCTGTGAGCGTGGTGCCGTCGTGGAACTTGATCCCTTTCTTGATCTTGAAAGTGTAAGCGAGCCCGTCCTTAGAGATCGCCCAGCTCTCGGCCACGTCCCCGACGATCTTCGGATAGTTCTGAGGGTCGAACCTCAGCAGCGTGCTGTAGTGCGGCGCAATCGGATGGAGCATGGCGAAGGTCGTTTCCCTGTGGCCGTCGAAGGAGGGCGGCGTCTCGGCGACGGCAAAGACCAGCTCGCCGCCGGATCGCGGCTTCTCCTGGGCCTGGGCGGGAGCTACCCATGCCCCGAGGGTGACCAACGCGGCTGTGACGGCAAGGAACCTCAGGCGCCTGAAGCTTCTCATAACGCACCTCCTTGAGAAGTTGGAGAAACGGACATTCCTCTCATGAGCGGGAGCACGCCACCTCATGCCCCGGCCTCACTTCCCGAAGCTCGGGCACGACGCGCCTGCACTCCTCTGCGGCGATCGGGCAGCGTGGGTGGAAGACGCATCCCGGCGGCGGGTTGAGCGGGC
>CAZXPE010000062.1:9435-11166 GCA_964642915.1 uncultured bacterium
CCCGCCGCGCCTCCACCACCGGATCCGGGATCGGAACCGCCGCGAGGAGAGCCTTCGTGTACGGGTGAAGCGGATCCTCGTAGATCTCCTGCCTGTCGGCGATCTCGACTATCTTGCTCAGGTACATCACTGCCACGCGGTCTGAGATGTGGCGGACGACAGAGAGGTCGTGAGCTATGAACAGGTACGTGAGGCCGAACCTGGCCTGGAGGTCCTCGAGGAGGTTGACGATCTGCGCCTGGATGGAGACATCCAGGGCCGAGACCGGCTCGTCGCAGACTATAAAGTCCGGCTTCATGGAAAGGGCCCTGGCGATACCTACCCGCTGCCGCTGCCCTCCCGAAAGCTCATGGGGATAGCGGTCAGCCATGGACGGGCGAAGCCCCACAACGGTCAGAAGCTCAGCCACCTGCTCCCGGCACTCTTTCCTGCTCGAGACCACCCGGTGAACCATCATCGGCTCTCCCACGATGGCGCCGACAGTCATTCTCGGATTCAGCGAGCTGTAGGGATCCTGGAAGATCACTTGTATTCTCGGCCGGACGGCCCGGAGTTCCCGTTCAGGTACCGCCGCAAGGTCGCGCCCGCTGAAGAGCACCACCCCGGAGGTGGGCCGCTCGAGCTGGAGGATGCAACGGCCTGTCGTCGTCTTGCCGCACCCCGACTCCCCCACCAGGCCCAGAGTCTCCCCTTTCCTGATGGCGAAGCTCACACCGTCCACAGCCTTCACCACCCCCGCCACCTTCCTTGAGAAGATGCCCGCGGTGACGGGGAAGTGCTTCCTGAGGTCTCTCACCTCAAGCAGCGCACCCGATGAGTGGCCGTTGTCGGTGGAGGCAAGCGCCATGAAAGCCAGCTATCGCACGGGCTTGAGGGTCTCGGCAACCCAGCAGGCTGCCAGGTGTTCTTCCCCGACTATCCTGAGCGGCGGGACCTCGACGGCGCACCGCTCCATCGCGAACCGGCACCGCGGGCGGAAGCTGCACCCGGGAGGAAGGCGGGTAAGCTCGGGCGGTTGCCCGTCGATGGGATCCAGCCTCGCCTTGCGTGGCTCGTCCAGTCTCGGGACCGACCCGAGGAGTCCCAGCGTGTACGGGTGGCGCGGATTGGCATAGATCTCCCCGGCGCTGCCCTGCTCGATGATCCTTCCCGCGTACATGACGTTCACCCTGTCGGCGTATCGCGCCACCACCCCGAGGTTGTGGGTGATGATGAGCGTGGCGACTCCGAGCCGCCTGGAGAGGTCCTTCATCAGATCAAGGATCTGCGCCTGGATCGTCACGTCCAGGGCGGTGGTGGGCTCGTCGGCCAGGATCAACCTTGGCTCGCAGGCCAGCGCGATAGCGATCATGACCCGCTGGCGCATCCCGCCGCTGAACTGGTGGGGATACTGGGCGAGCCGCCGCTCGGGGTCGGGGATTCCCACCATCGCCAGAAGTTCCACGGCGCGTCGCCCGGCCTCAGCCCGGGCCATCCCCAGGTGGATCTCCAGAGGCTCAGTGATCTGGCGGCCAACTGTCAGCACCGGGTTGAGGGAGGTCATCGGCTCCTGGAAGATCATCGCGATCTCCTTTCCCCGAACCTGTCTCATGGCCTCGTCATCCAGTGTGAGGAGATCGACCCCTTTAAAAAGAACCTGTCCTCCAACGATGCGCCCGGCAGGCGAGGCGACGAGGCGCATGACGCTGAGGGCGCTGACGCTCTTGCCGCACCCCGACTCCCCCACCAGCG
>CAZXPE010000063.1:0-11011 GCA_964642915.1 uncultured bacterium
GCGGCGCGGGAGCGCCATGACCGCAGCGGAGTCATGACCAAGTGCACCTTCTGCATGGAGCGAGTGGACAGCGGCAGGGCCAGGGGGCTCACGCCGGGGGTGGACGCGGAGGCGACACCGATGGGCGGGGTCGCGTGTATCGCGGGAGCGATCATCTTCGGCGACCTCGACGACCCTGCCAGCGCCATCTCGCGCCTCATAAAAGAGCGCACCGCCGTCACGCTCATGCCCGAGACTGGCACCGACCCCTCGGTCTACTACCTCACCGACTAGCGCCATGGAGACAGTTCTAATTCCGTCCTCGCGCCAGGCCCTCTGGGGAAAGCCGGCCGTCGCAAACTTCTTCCTTGGCGGGGCCGGGGCGGGCGCCTATGCCACCGCCGCTGTCCTGTCCGGGTTTGAGCGGACGCCTCTCCTCCGGACAACCTCAGCGCTGGGGCCGTTACTCGTGATGGCGGGACTCCTCGCCGTCGCCTTCGAGGCAGGCCGGCCTTTCCGCGCCCTTTATCTCCTCCGCAGGCTCAGGAGCTCGTGGATGTCGCGGGAGCTTCTGTTCGGGTCCGCTTTTCTCGTGATGGCGCTCCTCGAGTTCGTGAGGCCACTCACCGTCCACCGCATCACGGCCTCGGTCGCAGCCGTTCTGTTCATGCTGGCCCAGGGGTTCATCCCAGCTCGGGCCAAAGGGATCGCGGCCTGGAGAGTGCCGGTCCTCCCTGCCCTTTTCGTCGCATCGGGGCTCGTCTCCGGAGCCGGGCTTCTCGGCGTGCTCCAGCCTATAGCGGGGAGCGAAGCGGTCAAGCTCGACCTTGCCATCGCCGGGCTCATCCTCGCGAGCGCCCTCCTCTGGGGAACGTATCTTCTCTGGCCGGGCGGGGCCGCATTCAGGAGCGCGACGGCCGCCCTGCGAGACGACAACGCTCTACTGGGGATCTTCGTCGCCGGCCACTTCCTCCCCCTTCTCTTCCTGGTGGCCGGCCTCAAGGCTGAAGCCATCGCTCAGTACGGAGTGGCGGCGGGAGGCGTCGGCATCCTCGCGGGCCAGCTTCATGGGAAGGCGTGGCTCATTCTGCGCGCCGGCGCGCTCAGACCCATCACCATACCGAGCCGTCAGCGGTCAGCAGCGAGCTGAAAGCTGATGGCTGACAGCCGGGGGCTTAACGACATGATCTACGGAGCGGGAGTGGACGTAGGATCGACTGAGACCAAAGCGGTGATCCTTGACGAACGGCGGAAGATCGCGGGGCGCTCGCTGATCCCCACCGGAGCCAACGTGACAAAGGCAGGCGAGAACGCTTTTGCCGCCGCGCTCCGGGACGCCGGGATCGCGCGGGAGGCCGTCGCGTATGTGGTCGGCACCGGCTACGGTCGCTATAAGGTGACCTTCGGCGACGCCCAGATCACCGAGATCACCTGCCATGCGCGGGGCGCCCACTTCTTCTACCCGCAGACCCGCACCGTCATCGACATGGGGGGGCAGGACACCAAGGCGATCAAGGTCGGGCCCGACGGCGCAGTGCTCGACTTCTCCATGAACGACAAGTGCGCCGCGGGGACGGGGCGCTTTCTCTCTGCGGCGGCCGACGTGACGGGGCTCGGCCTCGGCGAGATCGGCCAGTGCTCGCTCCAGGCGAAGAACCCCGTCAGGCTCACCTCAACCTGCACGGTCTTCGTCGAGTCTGACATCATGTCCTACCTCGCACAGAAGAAGAGCGTGGAGGACATCCTGGGAGGCGTCCACAAGGCGATCGCGACGCGCACCGCCTCCCTAGTGCGCCGGGTAGGCGTGGAAGATGAGATCACTTTCACGGGCGGAGTCTCACGCAACATCGGCATGGTCCGCGCCCTTGAGGCGGTGCTCGGCAAGCCGCTCAACGTCAGCCCGGAAGGACAGTTCATGGGCGCAATTGGCGGCGCGCTCTTCGCTCTGGAGCGGGCACTAGCGAGCAATCAGCGATCAGTTGTCAGCAGCCAGATGGCCGGGAGCTGACACTATGCTCATCGCAGGCATCGACATAGGCTCAGGCACCACCAAGTGCGTGCTGGTGGACGAGGACGGAACCCTCCAGGGGCGCGGCCTCGCCAGAACCAGGGTTGACTTTGACGCCGGGGCCCGCGAGGTGCTCGAGCTTGCGCTCCAGGACCAGGGAAAGACAGGCCGCCGGGTGGAGTACGTGGCGACCACGGGCCTCGGAAGGGCCGCAGTCGCGTTCCGCGACATCCAGATCACCGACATGACGTGCGGGGCGCGCGGCGCCTTCGCGCTCTTCCCCGGAACCGGGTACGTGCTCGACATGGGCGCCCAGTCCACCCGGGCGATCAAGCTGCGCGAGAACGGCAAGGTCAAGGAGTTCCACATGAACGAGAAGTGCGCAGCGGGCTCCGGCGGGTTCCTCGAGCGGGCGGCGAAGTACCTGGAGGTCCCGCTCGAGGAGATCGGCAAGCGCTCTCTGTCGGCCAAGCGCTCCCAGCCCATCTCCAGCGTCTGCGCCGTGCTGGCCGAATCCGAAATCATCAACCACATCTCGGACGGCGCGTCTGTGGAGGACATCCTGCGAGGGATCCACGACTCGCTGGCCGACCGAGCCCTGGCCCTTCTCAAGCGCGTCGGGCATGACGGCGAGATCACCTTCATCGGAGGCGTCGCGCTCCAGGAGGGGATGGTGGCGGCAGCCCGCGAGAAGTTCGGGGTCGCCGTCAATGTCCCGGACCATCCTCAGTACATAGCCGCCTTCGGCGCGGCGCTCCTGGGGCTTCAACGCTTCAAGAAGCTGGGCGCGGCCTCCCACGCCACGGCATGAGGGCAACGCCATGAACAAGAGCGAAGCCAGAGCGGACACGCGCGGCGCCGTGACGGTGCGCCATCTCGAACCGGACGATCTCGACGCCATCGTCAGGATCGACGAGAAGCTCTCAGGCGTCATCCGCCCGGAATACTGGAAGAAGCGCTTCGAGCTGTCGGCTCTCCGCCCCCCCTGGATGTCTCTCGTCGCGGAAGCGGACGGGCGGACCGTCGGTTTCCTCTTCGGCTGGGCCAGCGAATCGGAGTTCGGCATTCATGAGCCGATGGGATGGATCGACCTGATCGGAGTTGACCCTCCCTACCGCAATCGCGGGATCGGGGCGGCCCTCGTCCAGCGCTTCGAGGCCGCGGCGCGCGAGCTGAGGGGTATCCGCAAGGTCGCTACGCTGATAAACTTGGCCCAGGAAGACATCCGCGAGTTCTTCACGCGCCGGGGGTTCCGTCACGGCCCGATGATACAGTTGGAGCGCGACGTCCTCACCTAACAAGCGGAGGGCTGACCGCTGATGGCTGAAAGCTCGATGATCGAGGTAAGGATTCACGGACGCGGCGGCCAAGGCGCTCAGGTGGCCTGCCAGATCCTGGCCTCAGCTTTCTTCCGCTCGGGCAACCACGTCCAGGCGTTCGCCGCCTATGGCGGCGAGAGGCGCGGCGCTCCCGTGACCGCCTGTCTCCGCGTGGACCAGAAGCCGATCCGTCTCCGCTGCGACATCGAGCGCCCTCACCACGCCCTCGTTCTCGACCCGACACTACTCGCTGAATTTCAGACCGCCCCCATGAGACCAGGTGGAATCATAGTCGTGAACAGCCCCGCGGGAATCTCCGGCCAAATCCCTTCCGGCGCGCACCTCATAGTGGTTGACGCGGCCTCCATAGCCCGGCGAGCCGGGCTCGGCCCCATCGTTTCCACGGCTGTGGCGGGCGCATTCGCGGGCGCAACCGGGCTCCTTTCACTGAACGACCTGGCCGCTGCCGTCGAGGAGGGAAGTCCGGCGAAGAAGAGCGAGAACGTCAAGGCCTGCACCGAGGCGTATCAGGAGACGGCCAGCCTGGCCGTCATGGGAAGGTAGCATGAGCAGAAACCTCGGCGTAGCGCGCCCGCTGGCCTGGTCTGAGCCGGGCCGCACCACTCTCGAGATCAAGACCGGTAGCTGGCGCACGCGGCGCCCCCTCTATGTTGAAGCGACGGCGCCCTGCCGTGTCGCCTGTCCCGCCGGGGAGCCGATTGCGCGCTGGATCGAGAGGGCGCGCGCCGGAGATTATCCCGGCGCGTGGAGCCTGATCCGCGAGGAAAACCCCTTCCCCGCCATCTCGGGGCGGGTCTGCGCCCACCCGTGCGAGTCGGCGTGCAACCGGGCCGGATACGATGGCGCAGTAGCCATCAACGCGCTCGAGCAGTTCGTGGGGGACTGGGGACTCCACCACGGCTCGCCTCCCGTGCCCCGGACGGCGCGGAGCGGGCGGGTGGCGGTCGTCGGAGGCGGCCCCGCCGGACTGTCAGCGGCATATCACCTGGGACGTTACGGCTACAAAGTCGCAATTTTCGAGGCGCGGCCAAAGCTGGGCGGCCTCATGCGCTACGGGATCCCCGAGTACCGCCTTCCGCGCGCCGTGCTGGAACGCGAGATCGAGTTGGCTCTTGCTCCCGGCACAGAGGTTATGACAGGCCGCCGCCTTGGAGCAGACCTCAACTGGGAAAGCCTCGCAGCCTGTGACGCCGTCTTCCTATCGACGGGCGCAGGCCTGACGTTAAGGCTCGGGGTGCCGGGAGAAGAGGCCCGTGGAGTGGGCGACGGCGTTCTTTTCCTCAGCGAAATCAACACGGGGAAGCGGCCTCAGATCGGCAGCCGGCTGGTGGTCGTGGGAGGCGGCAGCACGGCGATGGACGTGGCGAGGAGCGCCAGGCGGCTGGGAGTCCGATCAGTCACCGTGCTGGCGCTCGAACAGCGCGACGCAATGCCGGCCGCCCCGGAAGAGGTGGCTCAGGCTCTGGCCGAAGGGGTAGAGATCGTGAACGGCGTCGGAGTCACAGCCATCAGGGAAGAAGGAGGTCCCGTCCGCGGCGTGGTCGCCAGCGCGGCGCGTCTCGAACGGACTGAGGAAGGCGGCGTGCGCCCATTCTTCCTCGGCGGGAAGGAGTTCATCGTGGGTGTGGATTCGGTGCTTCTCGCCATCGGCCAGAGCCCGGACCTCTCAGCCCTCCCGCCGGAGATCCGATCGAGCAGGGGGTTGATCGCCATCGGTGACGAAGGCGCCACCTCCGAACGGCGAGTCTTTGCCGGCGGCGATCTGACTTCCTCGCAGCGCACAGTGACCCGGGCCATCGGCGCCGGAGCGCGCGCAGCGCGTGAGATCCACAGGATGCTCTGCGGCGCCATCCCGACCGCCTGCCTCCCTCCTCCGGACTGGGCGATGGCCGTGCCGGGGCACACGGTGGAGCCTTCAGAGATCAACCTGGCCTACTTCCAGCGCGCCCGGAGGGCAGAGAGGCGCGAATCGCCGCCGGGCGAACGCGCCGGCTCTTTTGCCGAGGTCCTAAGCGGGCTGGACGAGGGCGCAGCGCGAGACGAGACGAGGCGCTGCTTCACTTGCGGCGGGTGCGTGAGCTGCGATAACTGCTTCATCTTCTGTCCCGACATGGCTGTGAGCCGGATCAACGGCGGGTATCGGATCTCGACTGACCACTGCAAGGGGTGCGGCCTCTGCGCCCGTGAGTGCCCCCGCGGCGCTCTTCACATGGTGGTGGAACGATGAACATGGCGCCCGGGCACGCGAGAATGCTTCTGACGGGCGACCACGCCATCGCCTACGGGGCGCTCCGCGCCAACCCCCACGTCATCCCGGTCTATCCGATCACACCCCAGACGCCGGTGCTCGAAAAGCTTTCTGAGCTGGCCCAGCGCGGCGAGCTTTCAGGAGATCTGATGACGGTCGAGAGCGAGCACTCGGCCATGGCCGCCTGCATCGCCGCCTCGCTTGCCGGCGCCCGAGTCTTCACCGCCACGGCCTCCCAGGGGCTTCTTCTGATGCACGAGATGCTCCACTACGCTGCGGGAGCGCGAGCGCCCGTCGTCATGGCTAACGTCAACCGGACCGTCGCCTCGCCGTGGGGCTTCTGGGCCGACCAGACCGACAGCCTCTCCCAGCGCGATACAGGCTGGATCCAGCTCTACTGCGAGTCGGCCCAGGAGGCGCTCGACGGCGTGCTCCTGGCCTACCGCGTGGCCGAGTCGGCGCTCCTCCCCGCAATGGTGGTCATCGAGGCGCTCTACATCTCACACACCATGGAGCCGGTGGACGTGCCGAGCGCCGAGATGGTCTCGCGCTTCCTTCCGCCCTTTGAGCCGGAGCTGAGACTGGACCCGAACAGGCCCCTGAGCATAGGAGGCACTGCGACACCGGCCCAGTGGCGGGCCAACCGGCTGGCGATGCGGGCCGCCATGGAGCGCGTCCTCTCCGAGGTGGCCGAGGCGGGGCGCCTCTGGGGCGAGCTGACGGGGCGCCACTACGGAGCCGTCGAGGGCTATCAGACAGAGGACGCCGAGTTCGTGCTGATAGCAGCGGGAGGAATCGCGGGGACGGCGCGGGAGGCCGTGGACCGGCTGCGCGAGGGCGGAGTGGCCGCCGGGCTCCTGAAGCTCCGCCTCTTCAGACCTTTTCCGAGAAATGAGATCCTAAGCCACCTCTCAGTCGCCGACAAGGTCGCTGTGATCGACAGGAACTGCTCTGTCGGAAGCGGCGGCATCTTTGCCCAGGAGGTCCGAGCCGCCCTCCACGCAACCGAGGAGCCCATCCCGTACGTCTTCTCCTACATAGCCGGGCTCGGGGGAGTCAACGTCTCGCCCGACCGCCTGATCCAGATAGCTCGTGACATGATGGGGCGGAAGGAGCCGCCCCCTGATCCGATCCTGGAGGAGCAATTGTGATCGAAGTGAAGGACCGGCTCTTGTCAGGTCACGCCTCCTGCCCCGGCTGCGCCGTGGCTCTCGCAGTGCGCTTCGTCCTCCAGGGACTCGACGCGAGGAGCGTGATCGTCATCCCGCCTTCCTGCATCGCCGTAATGGCGGGGCCGCTCCCGCTCTCCTCGATGTCGCTGCCGGTCCTTCAGACTGCTTTCGAGACAGCCGCAGCAGCGGCGTCGGGGCTTTCGCGGGCGTACCGCGCGCGCGGTGAGGATGTAACCGTGGTCTGCCTGGCCGGAGACGGCGGGACCTACGACATCGGGCTTCAGGCCCTTTCAGGAGCGGCCGAGCGGAACGAGGACTTCATCTACTTCTGCTTCGACAACGAGGCGTACCAGAACACCGGGAACCAGAAGTCGTCTGCCACGCCGTGGGGCGCCCGCACCACCTCAACGCCGCAGGGGAAGGCGACGCGCAAGAAAGAAATCATGGAGATCCTGGCGGCCCACCGCGTCCCCTACGCCGCGACGGCCTCACCGGCCCACAGGGACGACCTCCTCGCCAAGGTCGCCCGGGCGCGCGAAGTCCGGGGCACCCGCTTCATCAACGTGACCTGCCCGTGCGTGCCTGGGTGGGGAATCGGTGACGACGCTTCGCTCTGGCTCCTCCGCCTCGGAGTGGAATCGAAGGTCATCCCGCTCTACGAGGTCGAGGACGGGACCCGCTACCGCATCACCCACTGGCCCGCCGGCGTCCCCGTGGCCGACTATCTAAGGCCCCAGGAGCGCTACTCGCACCTGGCCGAATCAGACATCGGCTTCATCCAGGACGAAGTGGACCGCCGCTGGGAGGCGCTCGCTGAGCGCGCCGCCCGCACATCACATTCCCCCTGTGAGGGGGCACACTAAAAGGAGGACACACCATGCGCCAGATCATCGCCCTCATCCTCTCCGCCTGGGCACTTGTCTGGGCTCCTCCGGCCGCCTGGAGCCAGGAGTACCGGATCGGCTTCGTCGCGGCCATCACCGGCCCCGCCTCGACCCTCGGGGTCCCTGAGCGGGACGTGGCGGTCATGCTCCAGAAGGAGCTGGACGCCGCGGGCGGGATCGCCGGCCCCGACGGCCGGAAGCGGCCCGTCAAGATCATCATCCACGACGACCAGTCCAAGGCCGACGAGACCGTGAAGGCGGTCAAGAAGCTCGTCGCCGACGACAAGGTGCACGTAGTGATCGCCTCCAGCCAGAGCCCGACGAGCCTGGCCGTGGTGCCCATCGTCACCGAGGCCAAGGTGCCGCTCATCTCCATGGCCTCGAGCCACGCCATCGTCACCCCGGTCAAGGACCGGTACTGGGTGTTCAAGACTCCCCAGTCGAACATCCACGTGGCGGTGCATCAGGTGAACTACCTCAAGGCCAAGGGGATCAAGAAGATCGCCAGCCTCTACGTTAACGACGCGTTCGGAGAAGACTCGCGCCGGGGGCTGGCCGAGATGATCAAGGGAACCGGGATCGAGATCATCTACGAGGACAAGTTCGAGCACGCCGACAAGGACATGACTCCCCAGCTCACCAAGGTCCGCGCAATCGGAGCCCAGGCCCTGATGGCCCACGCGATCCCGCCGTCGGCGTCGATCGTCACCAAGAACTTCCGGGACCTGGGGCTCACGATTCCCCTGATCCAGAACCACGGGGTGGGGAACAAGCCGTTCATCGACCTGGCCGGCGGGGCGGCGGACGGAGTGGTCTTCCCGATCGGCAAGATGCTGGTGGCCGAGGAGCTGCCGGACGCCGACCCACAGAAGAAGACGCTGCTGGACTTCGTGGCCTGGTACGAGAAAGGGACGGGCAAGCCGCGGAGCACCTTCGCGGGTCACGCCTGGGACGCGCTCCAGATGGTCTTCCCCGTCTTGGCCAGGCTGCCGGCCGACCTTCCGCTGGACCAGGCCCGCGCCCGGGTCCGGGACGAGCTGGAGAAGACCCGGAACTTCATCGGCACCGGCGGGATCTTCAACATGTCTGCCGAGGACCACGTGGGGCTCGACGAACGCTCCATGGTGCTCGTGAGGATCGAGGGCGGCAAGTGGCGGTACTTCCCGCGAGAGAAGTGGTAGACAGGTGATCGCTCCTGACCAGCTCCTCCAGTTGGTGCTGGCCGGGCTGACCCAGGGGGCGATCTACGCGCTGATCGCGCTCGGGTTCGTCACGATCTACAACGTGACCGGCATCATCAACTTCGCTCAGGGAGAGTTCGCCATGCTCGGGGCGATGTTCATGGTGTCGCTGACTCCCCTGGGGCTTCCCGCGCCGGTTGCGTTCGCCATCGCTGTGGCGGCGGTGGTGCTGGTGGGTGGGGGGATCGAGCGGCTCGCGATCCACCCCGCCCGCCGGGCGTCCATTGTCACGCTGATCATCATCACGATAGGTGTGGACATCGTCCTTCGCGGGCTCGCCCTCCTCGTGTGGGGGACAGACCCGTTTCCGCTCGCGCCGTTCTCCCCCGGTCCCCCGGTGTTCCTCGGCGGCGCTGTCATCACCCGGCAGGCCCTCTGGATCCTGGGGACCACCGCCGCCACTCTCGCGGCGCTCTACGCCTTCTTCGAGTTCACCTACCTCGGCAAAACGGTGAGAGCCTGCGCCATCAACCGTCTCTCCGCCCAGCTCAGCGGGATCCGGCCCGACAGGATGTCGCTCCTGGCGTTCTCCCTTTCTGCCGGGTTGGGCGCTGTTGGTGGAATCGTCATGGCGCCTCTCACGCTGGTTTCCTACGACATGGGGCTCTACCTGGGACTTCGGGGATTCGTGCCGGCCGTCATGGGGGGGCTCACGAGCGCCGCCGGGGCGGTGGCGGGAGCGCTCTTGCTCGGTGTCCTGGAATCGCTCGTGGCCGGGATTTTCCGGGCCGCCTACAAGGAGGCGATCGCCTTCCTCGTCCTCTTTGTGATTCTCCTCTTCAGGCCGCAGGGGCTCTTCACGCGGGCCGTGGGAGGCCGGGCGGGTCTATGAGGCGGTGGGTGGACCTCCTCGGGCTCGGCGCCCTGGCTCTCGGGGTGGGACTGTTTCCCCTCGTGACCGCGAGCCAGTACCACCTGAGCGTCGGGATCTTCATCGGCATCCACGCCGTGGTCACGATCGGGCTCTGCCTCCTCATGGGATACGCGGGTCAGATCTCCCTGGGACAGGCGGCCTTTTACGGCCTGGGGGCGTATATCTCGGGGGTCCTCACCACGAAATTCGGGGTGGATCCGTGGCTTGCCATGGCGGCGGCCATGGTCCTCACCGGGGCCTTGGCCTACGCCTTCGGCGTCCCGATCCTCAAGCTTCGCGGCCATTATCTCGCCATGGCCACGCTCGCGTTCGGGATCATCGTGTACCTGGCTTTTGTCGAGCTGAAGGATCTGACGGGCGGACCCTCGGGGCTCCCCGGCGTCCCGCGGCTCCGGGTCGCGGGCTTCGTCTTCGACAGCGACAGGAAGTTCTTCTATCTCACCTGGGCGGTGGTGATCGGCGTCGTGCTGCTCTCTCTGAACGTGGTGAACTCGCGGGTCGGGCGGGCCCTCCGCTCGATCCACGGAAGCGAGGTCGCCGCCGAGACCCTCGGGGTGAACGCCTCGCGCTACAAGGTCAAGGTCTTCACGCTGAGCGCGGTCTACGCCGGCCTGGCGGGAAGCCTCTACGCCCACTACCTCACCTTCGTGAGCCCTCCGCCGTTCGGCTTCATCGCCTCGGTGGAGTTCGTGGTCATGGCGGCGGTGGGCGGGCTGGCCAGCGTCTGGGGGGCGCCGTTTGGGGCCGCGGCGGTGACCCTCCTCGCTGAGGTGATCCGAGACCTCATGCCGCGCGTCCTAGCGTACGCCTCCGGAGAGCACGAGGTCATCGCCTACGGGCTGCTCCTGATCCTCATCATGATCTTCGTCCCCGAGGGCCTCACGGTCGGAACGCTGAGACTTCTGCGTCGGGCTCGGCGAGCGGCGTAGCCATGGCCGTCCCGCTCCTTGAAACCCGCGATTTGAGGAAGGAGTTCGGCGGCATCGTCGCCGTCGGCGGGGTGAGCTTCGAGGTCTTCCCCGGAGAGATCCGGGCGATCATCGGCCCCAACGGGGCGGGGAAGACCACCATCTTCAACCTCATCAACGGCCTCTTCTCGCCCGACCGGGGCGAGATCCGCTTCCGGGGCCGGCGGCTCAACGGGCTTGGCCCCTCTGACCGGGCGGCCCTCGGGATCGGGCGCACCTTTCAGAACCTCCAGATCTTCGCCAACATGACGGTGATTGAGAACGTCATGGTGGGCCGGCACCTCAAGGGCGGGTGCG
>CAZXPE010000064.1:0-10904 GCA_964642915.1 uncultured bacterium
GCTCCATCCTCTCCACCAGCTCTTTGATCTGCCTGTCTTTCTTCTCAAGCTCGCGCTTGAGATCCTCCATGGTGGGGGCTTGAGCCATGGCTGGGACACTCATCGCCACGAGCGCTCCGATCACGACTCCGGTCCTGATCAATGAGAGCCATAGTGTTTTCATGGCCTCCTCCCTTCGATGCAGCTCGATACGAACCGTTCAGCGACCATCGGGTTGCTCCCGAAATGAAGGTGGACGTAGCTCAGAAGGGCGTTCTCCACGAGGTACCCCTCGGCCCGCTCCTCCCCGTTTCTCAGCCTCCTGAGGCGGTAGACCCTCTGCACTGAGGCGGGAACCTCGTCGATCCGGGAGTAGTGGAACTCATGCCCCCTCGCCACACTCCCGGCGGGAGCCAACGGGTTCTCGACTGAGAACTCCACTTCGGTGTAACCCAGGGTGAGCTTCCCGGGACTCATCCTGGCCGTCGTCGGAAGCGCCCCCACCATCGGGTGCAGTTTCCCCTCCAGGTCCTCAAGGGCCCGGCAGAGGTACATGAGGCCGCCGCACTCGGCGTAGAGCGGGCGCCCCGACTCGACGAACGCCTTCACCTCCCGGCGCATCGCCTCGTTGGCCGACAGCTCCTTCGCGTGGATCTCAGGGTAGCCGCCGCCGATGTAAAGGCCGTCCACCGGAGGGAGGGCCGAACCGTTGAGCGGGCTCCAAAAGACCAGCTCAGCCCCGGCAGCCCTGAGAAGATCAAAGTTCGCTTGATAGTAGAACTGAAACGCCTCATCGAGTGCGACCCCGATCCTGGCTCTGATCTCGTTCGAATGCGGAATGCGGAGTGGGGAGTGCGGAATTCCGCATTCCGAATTCCCAATTCTCCATTCCCCCCGAACCCCGACCCCCGAGATGGAACTTCGGGCCATCGAGAGCAACGGGTCCAGATCAACGAACTCTTCGACGACCGAGGCAAGCTCATCCAGGAATCCGCGGCTGAGTCCGCGCTCGGCGGCAGTCACCAGCCCCAGATGCCTCTCGGGAAGAATCAGAGACTCTCTTCTTGGGATGAATCCAAGCGGAACAGCGCTGCAGCTCCCCTCAACGGCCTCGCTGAGCCAGCGGAAGTGGGTCTCGCCAGCCACGCGGTTGAAGATCACTCCTGCCAGCTCAAGCTCGGGATCAAAACGCTCGAACCCGAGAACGACGGCACCTGCGCTCCGCGACATGGCGCGGGCGTCCACGACAAGAACAACAGGGGCGCCAAGCCATTTGGCGGCCTGGGCCGTCGAGCCCTCATCGCTCTTCCCCTCGATCCCGTCAAAGCACCCCATCACCCCTTCGATCACAGCCAGGTCAGCGTCAGCGGCCTGGGTCGCTACGGTCTCGACCACCTGCTCACGGGAGCAGATCCAGCCATCCAGGTTGTACGAGGGCCTCCCTGTCACCCGAGAGTGAAAGCCCGGATCGATGAAGTCAGGTCCGACCTTGAACGCCTGGACCCTTAGGCCCCGGCGGCGGAGAGCTTCAAGAAGCCCCACAGTCACAGTGGTCTTCCCGACCCCGCTCGACACCCCAGCCACCACCACCGCTTTGATCATGGCTTCAGGGAGAAGTGACATCCAGTATCGTGGACATCTCCGCGTCCCATTGATCCCACAAGTATGCCGCTTCTTTCCCGTCGGCGATCTGGCGCAGGGCATACCTGACCTGCTCCTCGTACAGCTCGCAGAACGCCCCCGGGCGGTCCATCGCGCCGTGAGCGGCCCAGACCTCGGCAGGACATGGAGAGCCGCAAAAATGCCTGACCGCGCAGCGTGAACAGGGCTCGATCTCCTCGATCCTCCTCCTGGTCACGTGGCGAAAAGCGGGGCTCTCCAGCGCCGCATCGACCTCGCCACGGAAGAGGTTCCCCCCGCAAAACTCCGGCAACCCGATGAACTCGCTGCACGGGAAGAGGTCTCCCGTAGCCGAGACCGCGAAGAAACAGCGCCCGCCGCCGCAGGGAGAGATGTCGCACATGAGCTGCCGCCCAGCCGGAGCCAGGATACCCACGAGGACGTTGGCAAAGTTGGCCACAATGAGTTTGCGGCCGGTCTCCAGGTACAGCTCATACGCGCGGTCAAGAGCCCGGAGGTAGTGGCCGGTCAACTCGTGGTCCGGCGGCTTAAGATTTTGCCCTCCCGGCTGAGTGCACCGTACCGGGTTGAGCATGCACACGGGAATTTCCAGAGCGTGAAAGAACTCCACGATGGCAGGCAGCGCCTCCATGTTGGCGCTCGTTACTGTGCAGATCACGCTGTAAGCCGGGTATCCCTTCAGCCGCTCCAAAGTGCCGGCGACCTTTTTGAACGCACCGTCACCGGCCCAGTTTGCCCTCGTGCGATCCGCGACCGTTTCAACGTGACCGTCCAGCGACAGGCCGAGGCTGACCCCGCGCGAGGCCAGAAATGCGATGGCATCGTCGTCCAGGAGCGTTCCGTTGGTCTGCACGCCGAAGCGGAAGTCATCCTTGTGCTCATCGATCGCGGCGAAAACCGCCTCGCGGTTTGCCAATGGCTCTGACCCGTGGAAGACGATCTGGGGCACGACCCCTTCCGGCAGGCTCCGGCGGAAGTGCGCCTTCAGGATGGCGAGAGCCTCGATCAGCTTCGACCTCGGCATGTGAGCGCCATCCCTCCGCATCGCCTCCGGAAGGTAACAGTAGCCGCAGTTGAGGTTGCAGCGCTCGGTCGGATTGAAGTAGACAGCCGAGGGGCTCAGCCCGAACCTGAGGGTCTCCATCTCTCCTGCAAGGACCCCCAGCCTCTCGCGGTACTGTCTCAGCAAAGATCCATCGGTGACGGCGTCGGCATACCGATCCTTTCTGACCAGCGCCCAGAAGGCGGTGTCGGGATCGACAACCCCGATATAGTCAGGATGCCCTATGTCCACCGGCTGTAGCGACGGGCCGTTCCCCGTGTTGAAATGAAGCCCGCGCGATGACGCTGAAACGCCCCTTAGCGACACGAAAACGCCTACCTGCTCTTGCGACCCAAAAGAATGTAGTGGGAGAGCCCGGTCCCGCTCGCGCTGCACGCCTTGCGAGAACCGATGACGCTCTTTTTGCTCTCAGTCTTGGGTGACTTCCGAACGGTCGCGTTTCGGCTTGCCTTCTTCATTGCTCAACCTCCCTTTCTGGTTGTTTCGTCAATCCTGTTTCGCTGAGACGCCGGCTGACTTGAACGTCGCCATCTCTGTGTAGATCCTGACGGCGGCCCGGATCAGGGTGAAGGCCAGGGCGGCCCCGGTCCCCTCACCCAGCCTCATCCCAAGGTCCAGATACGGCGCTAAGCCGAGATGGCGGAGGATCGCGTCGTGACCCGGCTCCGCCGAGCGGTGAGCGGCGATGAGGTAGTGACGGACCTCCGGCTTGAGAGTCACGGCGACGAGAGCCGCCGACGCTGAAATGAAGCCGTCAACCACGACCGGGATCCGATGGGCGGCGCCGGCCAGGATCACGCCGACCAGCCCGCCGATCTCAAACCCTCCCACCTTAGCCAGAACGTCGAGGCCGTCGCGAGGGTCAGGGCGGTTCATCTCGATCCCTCGCTGAATCGCCGCCGCTTTCTTCCTCAGCGCCGCATCGTCGATCCCTGTCCCCCTCCCCGTCACCGATTCCACCGGGGCCCCTGTGACGACAGCGGTGATGGCGCTTGCGGGAGTCGTGTTGCCGATCCCCATCTCCCCTGTGCCGATCACGTCGAGGCCGCTCCCCAGCTCGGCTTCGACGAGGTCCCACCCTGCCTCGACCGCCTGCAGGGCTTGATCCCGGCTCATCGCCGGGCCGCGGGCGAAATTCTGAGTTCCAAGGGCCACTTTCTTCACGACCAGCTCGGGATGAGCGGGAAGCGGGTTGGCGACGCCGAAGTCGGCCACAACCACGCGCGCTCCCGCATGGCGGGCCAGCACGTTGACCCCTGCGCCCCCACGGAGGAAGTTCTCCACCATCTGGGCCGTCACTATCTGGGGATAGGCGCTCACTCCTTCGGCGACGACACCGTGGTCACCCGCGAATGTAAAGATCACCGGGTGATTGGCGGCAGGCGGCTCCTTCCCGCTCATCTCAACAAGCCTCAGGGCCAGCTCCTCAAGGCGGCCGAGGCTCCCCTGAGGTTTTGTCAGTTGATCGAGGTGGGCCTGGGCGCGGACCCCAAGCGAAGCGTCGGGCGGGACGATCTCCTGAAGGCGTGTCGAAAGCAAACCGGAACGGGTCATATCATTCCTCCTTGAGGGTTAACGGCACTCCCGCCACAACCAGGACGACTCGGCCTGCGGCGGCGGCTAGCCTCTGGTTCGCCGAACCCAGCAGGTCGGAGAACCTGCGGCCCATCGGTGTCAGTGCGACTCCTCCCCACCCCGCTTCGTTGGATACCAGGATCAGGCCGAAGGGAGGGTCGGCAACGAGGTCGGCGAGGGTCTCCAGGTCGTTCACGATGGGCTCATCGCGCTCTTCCCGCTGAATCCGGTTGGAGATCCAGAGGCTCACGCAATCCACGACCACAGTGTCTGCTCCGTCGGTGAGCCGGTCCAGCGCCTTGGGAAGGTCCCACGGCTCCTCCACTGTCAGCCACGAAGCGGGGCGCTCCTTCCGGTGCCTCTCGACCCGCTCAGTCATCTCTGCGTCCAGAGGTTCGGCGGTCGCCACAAAGGCGATCCGACCACCCCAGGCCCGGGCTTGAGCCAGCGCGTAGCGGCTCTTACCGCTTCGGCTCCCGCCAAGGACGAGGAGAGAGCGGTGCCGAGGGCTCATGGGGAAAGCCTGAGGGGACAGAGGAGCGGGAGAAAGGAAAAGCGCCTGAAGCAAAACCCCCCAACCCGGATCGGGTCGGGGGTCTGGATGAGCATGCCCACCCGGACCCTCCCTCGAAGACCGGTAACGTGGTTCGCGGGTCCGGGCAGGTTTCCTGGCTCTCGGATCGCCCTACTCCCCGCCCCTTCCCAGCCGGGATTTACTCCGGCCAGTGGTGACGGCGGGTTTCGTCCCCGATCACAGTGACGGGGTCGCGGCGGATTCTCACCGCCTTCCCTCTGCGCCCCTCACATGAGAGGCGCCCCCGGACACTCCATGAAAACGACGACACCCTAGCAGACAGAGCGGAACAGTGTCAAGCGCCTCGTTTCGCGCGGCGGGAGAGCCAGAGGCCGAACCATAGTATGAGCCCCTTCCAGCGGCCGTAGGGAGCGAGCTTCCTCTCAGCCTCCTTTGGAGAGGGCTTCCTTCCTCTGAAGCAGGCCTTCGCCAGATAGCCGAGGGTGGCGCTGTCGAGGACCGGGCGGTCGTAGTGTCCGAGCATCGCCTGGAGGTACGCCACCGATGCCGGGCCGACTCCCTTGATCCCAAGAAGCGCTTTCGCCATCTCTTCAGAGTCTTCGATGGCCGCGATCTTCTCGATATCCAGCTCTCCAGACGCCACTCGCTCGGCCAGCTCCATGATATACGCCGCGCGGTAACCGAGCTTCGCCTCCTTCTCGAGATAGTGCCGCCCGGCCTCCAGGATCCTTTCGGGAGGCGGCCAGGCGCGAAGCTCGGGAGCCACAGGACATGGATCGCCCATCTCACCGATCTTGCCGATCATCTTCACGGCCTGAGGCCAGGTGGTGTTGGTCCAGGCGATAGCCTTGACCGTGTCCTCGAAGAGCGTGGTCCCCCTGAGGAGCCTGCCGACCCCCAGCCGGGGAATGGCGCTGAAACGGGGCTCACTGCGGCAGAGGGCATAGAAGCCTGAGAGGTCGTGATCGAGGCGAAGGATGAGGCGGGCCCGCCGAGCCAACTCAGCCACGGCCGCTCGGGAGAGCTGGCGGCCGGCGCTGATCGTCACTTCCACGGCCGCGGCCGTCCTCGATCGGGAAGAGACCTCCCGCCACTCCAGAAGGGAAACGATTCCGTCCACCGCCTCGGCGCGGCGAAGCGCTGCGCCGTCCCACGAGCACGGGGGAAGCTCGTAGTAGCCGTAACCCAGCACGGTCCCGGCGAGGGTAAAGGGGCGCGGCACTGGAATACTGACCCGGCGGGCCACCGCCGAAGGCGCAGGACTCTCCATAGCGCCCCATAGATAGCATCCCGTGCCCACGCAGGCAAGCGCTCGAACTATTCCTTGAGCTTTTCCTGGAAGTTGCCGATCTCTTCTTCGTTGCTATCAGCGGAGGGCGGGCCTTTGGACCGCGAAGCCGAAAAACGGAAAAAGATACTGGTTGTCGATGACATCGGAGCGGTAAGGAACCGCTATGCGTCCCTTCTGAGGAACGAAGGGTACGAAGTTATGGCCGCCCCCGACGGCAAGGAGGCCCTGGAGCTGGCCGGCCGCCACCTCTTCGACATGATCCTGCTCGACCTCAACATGCCTGGGATGAGCGGCCTGGACGTCCTGAACGAGCTCCGCGCAACCTACGTGAAGATGCGTGAGGTCTTCCACGTCGAGAACGTCCCTGTCCTCTGCGTCTCCGGGTACATCTCGGAAGAGGCGATCTCCACGGCCCACCTCCTCGGGGCCGTGGGGATCCTTGAAAAGCCGGTCAACCTCGATGAGCTTCTCGCCACGGTCAACCGGGTCCTGAAGGAAGGCTGCCCTGTCCCCGGGCGGAAGAAAACCGTCGTCATCCTGGACCCCAACATGAAGGTCAGGAGCCTCTTCCGTTACGTTTTCGAGGGGTTCGGGTGGGCTGTTGTCGAAGGGAGCGATCCCGACAAGCTGCTCGCCGTGCTCAAAGGCTCGACCCCCGACCTCATCCTCGTGAGCCTTCCGCAGATCCCCGCTGAGGAGGAATCGGTATTGAGCAGATTTGCATCCGTGGCGGATCGGATGCCCATCATCGTCATTGCCCGGAATGAAAGCCAGGGAAAGCGAGTGGCCCAGTGGCTCCCCGCCGATGTCGTGGTGCTGATCAGGCCGTTCGGCCCTGAGACCCTCACCGAAGCTGTGGAGCGCGCCCGCTCGCGATCCAAGGCGGCCGCACTGCCGGCCTATGCAAAGGCCCACGGCAACTGACGGCCCGACCCTCGCCTCACTGGATGTGATCGCCCGCGTCGCGGCCTGCCTCCTGCCCGGATCGCGGGTCTCAGTCTGGCGGACCGGGAATGGCGGGTGCGCTCCCCTCATCCCTCCCGCGGGGCTCCCCGACGAGGCTGGCATCGTCGCCCGGCTGGCATCAGAAGGGCCGGAGTCAGTCGCGGGGGTCGCCCCCGCCCATGTCAGGATCGTCTCTTTGATCTTCAACGGGGAACTGCTCGGCGCTCTTGTCGTCGCCATGGACCCACCGCGCGCGTTTCGGGAGTCGGAAGCAGAAGCTCTCAACACTTTAGCTGACTATTCGCGGGGCATCCTCGCCCACGCCCGCCTCCTCGGCCAGATAACGCGGGCCAAGCGCGAGTGGGAACGGACCTTCGACGCCCTCGCTGATCCTCTTCTCCTCGTGAGCCAGGACTATACTGTGGTCCGCGCCAACGCCGGCGCCGCCCATCTCGTGGGCATGTCGCCGAGAGAGTTTGTCAAGCGCCGCTGCCACGAGGCCCTCCGCCAGCTCCCCGAGCCGTGTCCCGGCTGCCCCTTGCCGCACATGCTCAGATCCAAGGAGCCGGCCTTCCTGGAGCTGGAGCGCGTCCTCGGCGACCGAGTCCACAACGCCTATTTCTACCCGCTTCTCGACGAAGAGGGACGGCTCGAAGCGGTGGTGGAGCACGTCCAGGACGCGACCCAGCAACGGAAGCTGCGAGACCGCATGGTCGAGGCCCAGAAGGGCGGAGCGCTGGGGACGATGGTGTCGGGGATCGCCCACAACTTCAACAACTTTCTCGAGGTGATCCTGGGGCAGGCGGAGATGATCCGGTTGAAGCTGACAGACGAGCCCCTCCTCCGCGAGCTGGACCTCCTGCAGAAGACCGTGCTCGACGCGGCGGCGCTGATCCGACGGCTCAGGGAGTTCAGCCGCAAAGACCGCCCGAGGAACGGCTGGGCGCCTGTCGACCTGAACCGCGTGGTCAAGGAGGTGCTGGAGCTTGTCCCGCTCACCGACCGCGTGCCGTTCGTCGCCCTCAAGCTCGTTCTGGGGGAGATTCCACCGGTTCTCGGCAACGCCCTGGAGCTTAAAGAGGTCATTCTCAACATCGTTTTCAACGCCCTCGACGCGATGCCGAACGGAGGAGGGTTGACGATCGCAACGCGATCGCCGGAGGATTCGGGTTCGGGGCAGCCCGCCGCGATCGAGGTGACGGTCGCTGACACCGGTGTCGGGATGACCGACGCCGTGTGCGCCCGGGTCTTCGATCCGTTCTTCACGACCAAAGAAGGGCACGGGACGGGGCTCGGCCTGTCGGTTTCCTATGGCGTGGTCCGCCGCCACGGAGGGGAGATCACCTGCGAGAGCTCCCCCGGCCGGGGGAGCCGGTTCACGGTGATTCTCCCCGCGATCGAACCTGACATGGGGTTCCCCAAAGCGGTGCGCGGCAGACCTCGGGTGCTGGTGGTGGACGACAACCCGAGCGTTGTCGCCTCTTTCGAGGAGATGCTGACCGTCCTGGGCTGCGAAATCACCAAGGCTTCCAGCGGAGCCGAGGCGCTCACGCTGTTCACTCCCGGCGGATATGACCTCGTTATCACCGATCTGGCCATGCCCGACCTGTCGGGGTTGCACGTGGCCACTGCTGTCCGCGACCTCGATCCGGCAGTCCCCGTCGTCCTGATCTCGGGATGGGAGCCTGAAAACCTGGGAGACGCAATGCGGCGGCACCGCATCACGTTCCTCAAGAAGCCGTTTGCCTTCTCCCAGATTCAGTCCATCGTGATCGACGCCATCTCGTGCCGTCGCGCCGAGCCGGCGCGCGTCGCCACCCTCACACGCTGACCCCCGGCCCGCGCGCTCGACCCTGCTTGCAAAGCGGCGGTGACTGTCCTACCATAGCCCCGCGGATCTCACTGGCGCTCTCCCCCTCAATAAACCGTTGTCGTCTGGCGAGAGGTGACCGCTGTGGAGTTCGGTTTCGCCCTTCCCGGTCGTGGCCCCCTGGCCAGGCCCGATCTCCTCCTCGCGTTCGCCCGTAAGGCAGAGCAGCTCGGATACTCATCGCTCTTCGTCTCCGACCACGTCGTGCTCCCTGCGGCCTCGAAGTCGCCCTACCCGTACCACCCTTCGGGGCAGTTTCCGGGAGGCGCCTTCCAGGATTACCTCGAGCCGCTGACCCTCATCACCCACCTGGCCTCCCGGACGAAGAAGATCAAGCTGGGGACCAGTGTCCTCGTAGTCCCCTACAGGAACCCTCTGGTCACAGCAAAACAGCTCGCCACGCTGGACGTCCTGTCCGGCGGGCGGGTGATCCTCGGTTGCGGCGCGGGATGGCTCGAGGAGGAGTTCGCTGCCCTCCAGACTCCTCCTTTCAAGGAGCGGGGACGCGTCACCGACGAGTATCTCCGCTTGATGAGAGCGTGCTGGACTGAGGAGCGGGTCAGCTTCGAGGGGAGATACTACCGGATGAACGACGTAGTCTTCCTCCCCAAACCTATCCAGAAACCCGGGATCCCGATCTGGATAGGCGGCCACACCGGCGCGGCGATCCGCCGTGCCGGAGAGCTGGGAGACGGCTGGCATCCCATCGGGCTCCGTCCTCCGGCCCTCCTTCCCCCCTCCGAGTACGCTGAGAAAGTCGGTCAACTACACGACCGGGCGCGGAGGGCCGGACGAGATCCTGGCTCGATCGCTCTCACGTTCAGGGCTCCCGTGGAGATCTGGCCGAAGCGGGCAAAGCCGCCGGCCGGCCGCGGGATGTTCAGAGGCACCGCCGCCCAGCTCATCGCCGACATCCGCCAGTACCAGGCCGCAGGCGTAACTCACTTCGTCTTTGACTTCACCTCTCCCGACCCCAAGGCGATCATCGCCACCATGGAGCGCTTCGCCGAGGAGGTGCGCCCCAGGGTGAGCAGGCGCCGTCCATGAGCCACAATCTTTCGGCAGAGAGAGCGATCGAGCGAGCCGCGGCGGGGATCGCGCTCACTACCCGGGAGGCGAAGCGCCTGATCCGGCTCCCCGACGACCGCCTCCCCGATCTCATGGCTGTAGCGAGTGCCCTCCGCGACCAGGGGCGCGGGAAGAGGATCACGTTCTCCAGGAAGGTCTTCGTCCCGCTCACCACCCTCTGCCGGAATCGCTGCGGCTACTGCGCGTTCAGGAAAGACCCGGGGGATCCAGGGGCCCGCACGATGACTCCCGATGAAGTGTTGGATGTCGCCAAAGCCGGCGGGCGGCTCGGTTGCAAGGAGGCGCTCTTCTCACTTGGAGAGAGGCCCGAGGCGCTCTTTGCCGAGCAGCGCGACTTCCTCAAGCGCCACGGCCACCGAACCACCCTCGGCTACCTCCGAGCCATTTGCGAGCTGACTCTCAAGGAATCCTCACTCCTTCCCCACGCCAACCCAGGAGTCATGGGAGAGCGCGACCTCGCCGCCTTGAGAGAGGTGAGCGTGAGCATGGGGCTCATGCTGGAGAGCGCTTCCGAGCGGCTCATGAGACCCGGGCAGCCCCACCACATGGCGCCGGACAAGGCCCCGGCAAGGAGGCTCAGGACGATCGAGCTTGCCGGGAAGCTCCAGATTCCGTTCACCACCGGCATCCTCATCGGCATCGGTGAGACGCCGGAGGAGCGGGTAGAGTCGCTTCTCGCAATCCGCGACCTCCACGAGCGTTACGGTCACATTCAGGAGGTCATCGTCCAGAGCTTCAGAGCCAAGCCCGGAATCCCCATGAGCGGGCGACCGGAGCCTTCATCTCAGGACCTTGTGAGGACGCTCGCAGTGGCGCGCTGTCTCCTGGGGCCCGAGATGAACATCCAGGCGCCTCCCAACCTTTCACCGTCCAGCTATCAGCAGCTCATCGCGGCGGGGCTCAACGACTGGGGAGG
>CAZXPE010000065.1:0-10475 GCA_964642915.1 uncultured bacterium
TGCCGGCACAGGCAGGCGCGGCGCAGGCAGGCGGGAGCTATGAGCGACTGTGGTTCCAGGAACTCGTGGCACCGGATGAGGTGGCCTTCGAGGCCGGCGTGTTCCTGTTGAGGAAGCCCACCGTGGAAGCACTCAAGAGCGGCGTGCCTGCGACGCCCGTCCAAGTGCCAGAGCCCGAGCTGGGGACCACGACCATCACGACGCGCGAGCCCGGCGCGGAACCCACACTTGAACCCACGCCCGGTGCAGCGACGAGGACGCTGCGTCTTGTGGGCACAGTTCCACCCGAAGTCTGGAACCGCCTCGGGACGAAAATCCTGCCCAAGCTGCGATCCGGCTCCGAACTGACGATCGGGCTGGAGTTCACGGTTACTGTCAAGGCCGATGCCGCGGGAGGGCTCGTGACGGAGCTTCGGCAGATTCTGCAGGAACTCGGGCTCGCTGAAGTCGTGCGAATCGAGTAGCGAAATCCGGGTCCCGCCCCGCCTTCGGCTCCCCGGCATTGATCTCCGCGTGGAGCTGCGCAATTTTTCGCTCGATCCCGTCGAGCACGAAGCGGGTCTGCTTCCTGAAATGGAGGAAGAGCGCCATGAGGTGAACGGCCGCCTCGAAGTTCTTCGGCCTCGTCCCGAGGATTCGGAGGATGTTGCGCCAGAAGCACCATGCGGTCTCTCTCGCGAACCCGAGCCGCCAGACCACAGCCCCGAGGGCGGCGAGCTCCTTCGAACGCCCGCGCATCGATCCGAGCTGCTTGGGCTGCCGCCTGAGCAGTCCGGCGGCCCTCAGCACCCGGTCGAAGTAGCCTTTCGTGGAGTAGAGGCGGTTGATGATCGACGCGTAGTCCTCCAGGATCTCGACGCGGGGGCGCGAGGGCGTGAAGTTGAGGCCGCTCGTGGCCTGATCCGCGTCTCCCGGCCGCTGGAGCGAGTAGCCCTCGGGCAGCCTCCCTTCCCGCTCCAGTCGCCGCGTGAGCTGGGTGTTCGGGAGCGCGGTCAGCAATCCTACCATCGCCATCGGGATGCCCGCGGCCTCCACGCAGGCCGCCATCGACTCGGCGACGCTCCGGGTCTCGCCGTCGAAGCCGACGATGAAGCCGGCGGTGACGACCATGCCGTGGCGGTAGAGGCGGTGAACGCTGTCAACTATGGGGTGGCGCGTGTTCTGCTTCTTCCGGGTGAGAGCCAGGAGGTGTTCGTCGGGGGTCTCGATCCCGACGAAGACGTAGCGGAAGTCAACCGCTTCCATCATGGCGAGGAGCTTGGGGTCGTCGGCCAGGTTGATGGTCGCCTCGGTGCTGAAGTAAAAGGGGAAATTGCGCGCTCGGCTCCACCTCAATAGCTCAGGCAGAAAGGCCATCACGTTCTTCTTGTTCCCGATGAAGTTGTCGTCAACGAAATCGACGTGACCCCGGTAGCCCAACTGATAGAGAGACTCCATCTCCCGAAGCATCTGCTGGGGATTCTTCGTGCGGGGCCTCCGGCCGTAGAGCTCGATGATGTCGCAGAACTCGCAGTTGAACGGGCAGCCGCGGGAGAACTGGATCCCGACGTGCAGGTACTTCTTCAGGTCGAGCAGATCGAATCGCGGCACCGGGCTCCCGGTCACGTCGGGCTTCGCTTCCGAGCGGTAGATCCCGCGGGTGGCCCCGGCCTCCAGGTCGGCGAGGAACTTCGGGATCGTCATCTCGCCTTCGTCGAGGACCAGAAAATCGGCGGATGCGTAGACATCCGGCTGGCTGGTGGGATCCTGGCCCCCCACGGCGATCCGCTTGCCTCGCCCATGGCAGAAATCGATGAGGGAGAGGATGCTCCGCTGCTGCGGGATCATACCTCCGGACATCACGATGTCCGCCCAGTCGATCGCTGCCGTATCCATCTCCCGCACGTTGAGGTCCAGAAGCCGGATCTCCCACTCCTGGGGGAGGAGCGCCGCCGCTGTGACGAGGCCGAGCGGCGCAGCCGGGTAGCGGGCGCCGAAGATCTCGCAGACCTCCCGGTAGTTCCAGAAACTGTGCTCCGGGAACCGGGGCGACACCAGAAGGCACTTCGTCATCGTATCCCCCTTGAACGATTCCGCCCCACTGTGGGCTTCCTCGCTGTGGAAGTCAAGGGCGGAGAAGCGCGAAGGGCGGAGGCGTCTCTTGACTCTTCAGGGGGGTTCGCATATCCTGCTCCCACCGAACCTGCCAGACAAAGGAGAAGCGTATGAAAACGGTCAGGAACGCCCTCGTCGCTGTCGTCTTAGGTTCCCTCCTGCTCGCGCTGGCCGCTCCCCCCGCTACGGCCCAGCCGAAGCGGCTCGTCACCATCGCCTCTGGATGGGTGGTGGGGGTCTATTACCCGCTGGCCGGCGCCATCTCCCGGATCGTCTACAAGGCGAAGGACCTGAACCTCAGGGCAACAGTGGAGTCCTCCGGCGCCTCGGTGGCCAACGCCCAGCTCATCGGCTCGGGGGACGCCGATTTCGCCATCCTCCAGAACGACATCGCCTACTACGCCTACAACGGAGAAACACTCCCGGCGTTCAAGGGGAAGCCCATCAAGAACATGGGCGGGATCTTTACCATCTACCCCGAGTTGGTCCACCTGGTGGCCACCAAGGCGTCGGGGATCAAATCGGTGAAAGATCTCAAGGGGAAGAAGGTCGTGCTGGGTCCGACGGGCTCAGGCACCGAGATCAACGCCCTTCAGATTCTGGAAGCTCACGGGCTCAAGGAGGCCGATCTCGGGAAGGCCGAGAGGATCGACGCGGCGGCTGCCGGCGACCAGCTCAAAGACGGGCGGGTGGACGCAGGCTTCTTCACCGTCGGTATGGGCTCGGCGGTCATCATGGATTCGTTCATCACTGGGAAGATGACGCTGGTCCCCGTGGAGGGAGCCCCCGCCTCCGCGCTGATCAAGCAGTACCCCTTTTACACGTCGGTGAAAGTCCCCGCCAACACGTACAAGGATCAGGCCGAGGCCACCACCGTGGCGGTCATGGCGATGATGGTGGTCCGCTCCGACCTCCCCGAGGATCTGGTCTATCGCTTCACCAAGGCCATCTTTGACGACCTGAAGCAGTTCCACGACGCCCACTCCGCCGCTAAGAACCTGACGCTGGAGACGGCGCTCAACGGGAACCCGATCCCGCTTCACCCCGGCGCCGCGCGGTTTTACAAGGAGAAGGGCGTCCTGAAGTAGGTGTCCCGCCGTCGGCTCCTGGTCTCGGCCGCCCTCGCCGGGGGGGTCCTCCTCCTGGCGGGGGCGTTGTATTTCGACCAGGCTCAACTCGTCGTGTATGACGCGAAGGCGAACCGCGTTTTGCTCCGAAAACGGGTTCGGGCCGGCGACAGCTTCACCCTTTCCTATCTCCATTCGGTGGCGAAGAGTCGGGTCTCTGGACGCTTCGATGTGGATGCGAGGCGCGGGATCGTGGCGAGGGAAACCTCGTTCGGCTCCTTCGGCCCCGGGCTCCCCGAGGTGAAGCCGGGTGATCCATATGAGGTCAAGGAGGGGATGATCCGGGTCCAGGCGGATCAGGCGGTTGGGGAGCTATCATTCTTCGTTCACCCCTACACTGAGCACAGGCTGGAGATCGGAGCGACGCGCCTCGACCTTTCGCGCAATCTCCCGCCGGGGAGCCTCGTGAAAGTGAGGCTCGAACGGGTCCCCGCCTGGCGCTGTCTCGCCCAGTAGCCCCGCTATCGGCCGAAAAACTGCCCCACAAAGCCAAGGGCCCCTTGACACCCCCCGGCGTCTGTGCTACTGCTACGCCGTCCTCTGTGAGAGAGGCTTTTCGATGCCTAAATCCCGCCGAATCCCATCCTTTGAGTTGGCAACGATTCTCCCGGAGCCCCTTCTCCAAGCTGTGACCGAGGTCCGGATTCACAGGCCCGAGACCATCCAGGAGGAGGCGGCCAAGCGGGCCAGGCGGCGTGCTCTGGCCCCAGACGGCCGGCTGGTCATCATCGCAGCCGACCACCCCGGTCGGATGGTCCTTGCCGTCCCCGGAGACCCTGTGAGGATGGGCGACCGTTACGACTACCTCGCCCGCGTCTATCGAGCCCTCACCGCTCCGGGCGTGGATGGCGTCATGGGGACACCTGATCTCCTGGAAGAGCTGTTCATTCTCCAGCGCCTCCTGGTGGAAGCGGGAGGGGAGCGCTTTCTGGATGAAAAAGTCCTCATCGGCTCCATGAATCGGGGTGGGCTCCAGGGGGCGGTCTTTGAGATGGAGGACCGATTCACCGCCTTCACCCCTGAGCGCTTGGAGGGTCTGGGCCTTGATGGGGGGAAGATGATGGTCAGGATTGACCTGGCCTCTGAGGGATCCGGGAGGACTCTGGGCTGGTGCGCTGAAGCGGTCACAGCCCTCAACCGGAAAGGGATCCCAGCCTTTCTTGAGCCTCTGCCGGTCAAAAAGCGGCGCGGTCGATATGAGGTAGAGAGGGAGCCGGAAGCGATGATCGAAGCGATCAGCGTGGCCGCAGCGCTGGGAGAGTCCTCACTGGGGTTGTGGCTGAAGGTCGCCATCACACGTGAGTTCAGCCGCGTTGCGCGGGCCACCACCTGTCCCCTCCTGCTCCTCGGAGGGGAGGTGCGAGGGATGGACCGCCTCCTGGCGGATCTTTCCCGTGCCCTGGCCGCCGGACCCAACGTCCGTGGAGCACTCATCGGGCGGAACGTCCTCTTTCCAGATTCGGGGGATCCCCGGCAGGCAGCTCAGCGAGTGGCTGAGCTGGTCCGCGATCCATATCACGGAGAAAGAAAAGGAGGTGGAACGAAGCTCGCCGGCACCAGAAGCTGAGCCCTGGATCACATCATAAGGAACGGAGGGAGATCATGAAGCGGATCGGCATTGTCCTATGCGTGGTTGCGTTCCTCCTGGCCTTTTTGCCCGGAGTGGGAACCGCCCAGAAGGTGACTCTCAGGGCAGCGGATGTCCAGCCTCCCGACTACCCCACGGTGAAGGGGCTCCAGTTCATGGGGGAGTATGTGAAGGCTCGGTCGGGGGGGCGGATCGAGATCCAGGTCTTCCCGGGAGGGCAGCTCGGCGACGAGCGCTCCACCATCGAGCAGGTGAAGCTCGGAGTCATAGACTTTGTCCGGACCAGTACCTCGCCGGTGGGAGAGTTCTACGAGCCCATCGGGGTCTATGGGTTGCCCTTCATCTTCAGGGATGAATCCCACATGTGGAAGGTGGTGCAGGGGCCCATAGGTTCGGAGCTTCTGGAGGGGCTCAAGCAGGCCGACATGGTCGGGCTCGCGTACTACGACTCGGGCTCCCGCAACTTTTACACCACCAAGAAACCCGTCCGGCGGCCCGAGGATATGAAAGGTCTGAAAGTCCGAGTCCAGCCGGCCAGAATCATGATCGACATGGTGGAGGCCCTGGGGGCCTCAGCGGTCCCTATCGCCTTCGGCGAGGTTTACAGCTCGCTCCAGACCGGAGTCATCGACGGTGCGGAGAACAACTACCCGAGCTACGGTCCCTTCGGCGTGCGCCACTACGAGGTGGCCAAGCACTTCACGCTGAGCGGCCACTCCCGGATCCCGGAGGTGGTGATCATCAGCAAAAAGAGCTGGGAGAAGCTTTCCCCTGCGGATCGTGAGCTGATTCGGGAAGCGGCCCTCGCCTCGGTCCCTTACCAGGCCTCCCTCTGGGATGACGTGGTGGACCGGACGAAGGAGGAGCTGGCCAAGGCCAAGGTGGAGATCATTTCAGTGGATGTGCCGGCCTTTCAGAAGGCCGTAGCCAAGGTTTACGAGAAGTACCGCCCCAAGTACGGCGCCCTCGTCGATCGCGTCATGGCAGTGAAGTAAAACCCTGACAGGGTCCGACTTGCGGAGGGCGATCAGACTTCTCGACCGGGCCCTGACCCGGGGAAGCGGAGGGTTTGCCGGACTCATCCTGGCGGCGATCACAGTGGTCGTCTCCTGGCAGGTGGCGGCCCGTCAGCTCCTTGGCTTCAGCCCCCGGTGGACTGAGGAGGTCGCCCTCCTCCTCATGGTCTGGCTCGCCATGGTGGGAGCCGCCCTCGGGCTCCGCCTCGGCGAGCATGTGGGGATCGAGTTCCTCGTCCAGGCCCTCCCTCACCGGCTCAGGTGGTGGGTCCTGAAAGGGGTGGAGCTGGCGGTCTTCGGTTTCAGCCTCTTCATTACCCTTGAGGGGTGGGATCTGACAGTGGCGTCTGCCGCCCAGACCCTGCCCGCTACTAAGCTCCCCATGGCTTTCCTCTACGCCGGCATCCCCGTGGGCGGGGTGGTCATGAGCGGCTTCGCCTTCGGCCAACTCCTGGGCGTTGTCCCCCAGGGAGGAGAGCGGTGATCGACCCTAAGCTCACCCTTCTGGGGAGCCTGATTTTCCTGATCGCGTTCCGGGTCCCAATCGGCTTTGCCCTCGGGCTCTCCTCCCTCCTGACCGTGTGGCAGATCGGTCTTCCCCCCCTCATCGTCGCTCAGCGGATGGCTGCCGGGATCAACTCCTTCCCCCTCCTCGCCATCCCCTTTTTCATCTTCGCCGGGCAGATCATGGTGGAAGGGGGGATGGCCCGCCGGATCGTGGAGATGGCGAGGGTCCTCGTGGGGCCCTTCCGGGGAGGTCTCGCCATGGTCAACGTGGTGGACTCCATGCTCTTCGGCGGGGTTTCGGGGAGCGCCGTGGCCGACGTCTCAGCCACGGGGTCCATCGTTATCCCCATGATGGTCAAGGCGGGGTACGATCGTGACTTCTCTGTCGCCCTCACAGTGGCCACCAGCACCCAGGGAATCATCATCCCCCCGAGCCACAACGCCGTGATCTACTCCATGGTCGCCGGAGGGGTCTCCATCGGGGGACTCTTCCTGGCAGGCTACATCCCCGGAGTCCTCATCGGTCTCTCCCTCATGGTCGCCAGCTACCTCATCGCCGTCCGGCGCGACTACCCGCGGGAGCCCTTCGTCTCTCTCGGACGGGCCGCCCGGGCCCTCGGGGACGGTTTCCTCGCGGTGCTGGCCGGCCTTGTGGTCATCGGGGGGATCGTGAGCGGAATCTTCACGGCCACAGAGGCAGCGGCCATCGCCGCCATTTATGCCTTGGTCATCTCGGCTTTCGTTTATCGGGAACTTCCCTGGAAGGGGCTCCGGCAGGCGCTCTACCGCTCCGTCCTCACCATCGCTTCCGTGGTCTTCATCATTGCCACCGCCAGCGCCTTCGGCTGGCTCATGGCCTACCTCAGGATCCCCGCCCTCCTCACCGAGGCCCTCCTCTCCCTCACCGAGAGCCGAATCCTCCTCCTGCTCCTCATCAATCTCCTCCTCATCTTCCTCGGATGCATCATGGACATGGCCCCCCTGATCATCATCCTGACTCCCATCCTCCTCCCCGTGGTCAAGAGCTACGGTGTGGACCCCATCCACTTCGGAATCATCCTCCTCATGAACCTGGCCCTGGGCCTCACCACTCCGCCGGTGGGGACGGCCCTCTTTGTGGGGTGTGCCGTCGGGGGCGCGAAGATCGAGGAGGTGAGCCGGGCCCTCCTCTACCTCTGGCCCCCCATGCTGGTGGTCCTGCTCATCGTCACCTTCTGGCCGGGAATGGTCCTCTGGCTTCCCCGGCTCTTCGGAATGGGATGAACCAGATGCGATTCCTGAAGCAGTACCGGCCCACGGAAGGGTACACCACCCTTGTCCGACGGGGACGAGGCGGGATCCATTTCCTGGAGCTGGGGATCCTTCGCCTTCAGCCCGGCGGGGGTTTCCGGAGGCGGAGCGGGAAAGACGAGGTGGTCCTGGTCCTTCTCGGCGGGTCCGCCACCATCACTCTCGGGCAGATCCGGTACGAAGCAATCGGCAGGCGGCGGAGCGTCTTCGATGGCCAGGCCACAGCTCTCTTCATTCCGCCCAACCATGACTACTCCGTCGAGGCCATCACCCCGCTTGAGGCGATCCTCTGCCGGGCCACCGGCGAGGAAGGAGGGAGACCTCATCTGGTCCCGCCGGAAGATGTGAGGGTCATCCACCGCGGCCACGGCACCTTCCAGCGGGAGGTGCATGACATCATCGACGAACGGATCCCGGCCCGTCACCTGGTGGTCGGGGAGACCTTCAACTTCGCCGGCTGCTGGTCCAGCTATCCGCCTCACAAACATGACCGGATGGCCCCCCCGGAAGAAGTGGAGATGGAGGAGGTCTACTTCTTCAAGCTCGATCCGCCCCAGGGCTTTGGCCTTCAGCGGATCTACAGCTCAGAGCGGGGCGTGGACACGGCCCTGGTGATCAGGGACAACTCGCTGGTTCGGATCCCCTGGGGCTATCACCCCGTGGCGGCGGCGCCGGGCTACCGGCTCTACTATCTCTGGGTCATGGCGGGGAAGACGCGAACCCTTACCCCCTTTGACGATCCCGATCACCGGTGGGTGAAGAAGGGATAAGAGGGCGTGATGGCCGGGCTGCGCGGGAATTTGCTCGTTGGGCAATCAGGCGGCCCCACGGCCGTCATCAATGCCAGCCTCGTCGGCGCAGTCGAGGAGGCGCTGCGCCACGAGGCCATCAACGAGATCTACGGGATGCGGCACGGAGTCCAGGGCCTGCTGAGGGAAGACCTTGCGGACCTCAGGCGCATCTCTGCCGAAACGCTGGAACGGCTCAAGCGCACCCCGTCGGCGGCGCTGGGATCGTGCCGGCACAGCCTGAGCCACGAAGAGTGCGAGCGGATCCTCCGCATTCTGCGGGCGCACGACGTGCGCTACTTCCTTTACATCGGCGGCAACGGCTCCGCGGCCACGTCGCACAGCCTGGCGCGGCTTGCCGCCGGGCAAGGCTATGAGATGCGAGTCGTCGGCATTCCCAAGACCATAGATAACGACATGGTGGAGACCGACCACTGCCCGGGCTATCCCAGTGTCGCCCGCTGGCTCGCCTTCTCCGTGCGCGATGCCGGACTAGACACCGAGGCCATCGGCGTGGTCGATACCGTCAAGGTGATCGAGACCATGGGGCGCGACACCGGGTGGATCACTGCCAGCACCGCGCTAGCGCGGGAGCGCGACGGCGACTCGCCCCATCTGATCTACCTCCCGGAGCGCCCCTTCAACCCCCAGCGGTTCCTTGCCGATGTCGAGCGCGTCTATCGAGAGCGCGGCCACGTGGTCATCACGGTCTGTGAGGGATTGAAAGACGAGCGCGGCGAGTACCTGGCGGCGTCCACTGGGGATGTGGATGCCGACCCGCTCGGCCGTCCCCAGCTCGGCGGCGCCGCTGCGGTTCTGTGCGACCTGATCGCGCGTCACCTCAAGATCAAGGCCCGCTTTGACAAGCCGGGCACGATTCAGCGGGTTTCGGCCGTCCTGGCCTCGCCGGTGGATGTGGATGAAGCCTGCCGCGCAGGGCAGGCGGCGGTGCGCGAAGCCGTGGCCGGCCAGAGCGACGTCATGGTCTCCATCGCGCGCGAGCCTGGTCCTCTCTACCGCGGCACCATCGGTCTCGTGCCGCTGGAGCGAGTGGTCGGCAAAGTCAGAGCGGTGTCCGATGAGTTCATCGCTGAAGCCGGAAACGATGTCACACCGGCCTATCTGGAATACGCCAGACCTTTGATCGGCGGTCCGCTCCCACCGTATGCGCGGTTATCGCCCGTTCCTGTCTCCAGAAGGTTGACCTGAGGGAGGAATTCCATGCTGCGATTCGCCGCCAACTTGACGATGCTCTTCGCCGATCGCCCGTTTCTGGAGCGGTTTGAGGCCGCCGCCCGCTGCGGGTTCCGCGCGGTCGAGTACATGTTCCCCTATCAGGAAGACATCGACGGCATCGCTAAGGCGTTGGAGCGTCTTGCGCTGACCCAGGTGCTGTTCAATCTGCCGGCCGGCGACTGGACGGCCGGCGACCGGGGTATTGCGGTCGATCCCGGCCGCCGCGAGGAGTTCCGGCGGGGGGTCGGTGAGGCGGTTGAGATCGCCCGCCGTCTCGGATGCCGCCGGCTCAACTGCCTGGCAGGGAAGCATATCGAGGGCTTCCCCCACGACGAGCAGTGGCGATGCCTGGTGGACAACATCCGCTATGCAGCCGAGCGGCTCGACGCGCACAACATCATCCTGCTGGTCGAGCCGATCAACACCTACGATGTTCCAGGGTTCTTCCTGTCCACCTCCTCCCAGGGAGCGCGATTACTGGATGAGGTCGGCGCGCCCAACGTGCGGCTCCAGTACGACGTCTACCACATGCAGCGCATGGAGGGAAACCTGGTGCATACCATCACTCGGCTCCGGGACCGCATCGCCCACATCCAGATCGCGGACGCTCCGGACCGTCACGAGCCGGGAACGGGGGAGATCAATTTCCCTTACGTGCTGCGGCATCTGGACGCGTTGGAGTACGAGGGGTATGTGGGCCTGGAGTACAAGCCATCGACGACCCCTGAAGCGTCGTTCGGGTGGATTGAGGCGATGGGGTTTCGGAGGAAGTATTGAGGCTCACACACTCCAGCGACAGTCCTGTCGGGCCTGGGCGAGCCGGGAGGCA
>CAZXPE010000066.1:0-10433 GCA_964642915.1 uncultured bacterium
ACGCGGCCAGGAGCTATTTTAGCAGTAACGGTTGACTAAGTCCTCCAGCGTCACCGGGCCCTCCTCCAGAGAGCGCGCCATCACCTCAGCCCACCGGTCCTGGAACGTTGGCTTCGCCGCCCGGTAAAAGATCCCCAGGTGGAGCTTATCCTCGCCGAGGGCCAGGTTGAGAGCGCTCCGGCTGTCAGAGGCGTCGTGGTCAGCCGGCATATCAGCTATCCGGCTCGAGTACGCCTTGAAGGTGTCCACTTTGTTGAAGGTCGGGCACGGAGAGAGCACCTGGAGGAAAGAAAACCCCTTGTGACGGATCGCCGCCACCATCAGGTCGGTAAGCTCTTTCTGCCTCGAAGAAAAGCCCCGTGCCACGAAGGTCGCTCCATAGACGAGGGCAAAAGCAATCGGGTTGACGGGCTCCTCGATGGCGCCGTAGGGAGTGGTCCCGGTCTCGAAGCTCAGCGACGAGGTGGGGGCCGCCTGTCCCTTTGTCAGCCCGTAGATCTGGTTGTCCATCACGATGTAGGTCAGGTCCACGTTTCTTCTGGCCACGTGAGGGAGGTGTCCGCCTCCGATGGCGAAGCCGTCGCCGTCCCCTCCGGCCATGATTACAGTCAGCTCGGGCCTGGCCAGCTTGACCCCCATGGCCATGGGAAGGCCGCGGCCGTGGACGCTGTTGAATCCGTACACGTTCACGAAACCCGGAATGCGTGAGCTGCACCCGATCCCTGAGATCAGCGCCGTGTTCTCTGTTGAAAGATCGAGGGCGGCCATGGCCTTGTAGAGGGCCGCCAGCACCCCGTAGTCTCCGCACCCCGGACACCACGTGGGCTTGTAATCAGTCTTGTAGATCTGGGCCCCGCCTTTCTCTTCCTCGCCCGGGGCCCTGGACGCCAGCAGTTGCTCGCCGATCACGTTCATTAGCGATATGCCTCCTCGATGGCAGCAAATATCTCCCTCACCTTGAAGGGGCGCCCCTCGCAGACGTTCACCCGCATCACGTCCACGCCGAACTTAGCCCGGATGATCTGGGCGAACTGGCCTGTGTAGTTCAGCTCGGGAACGATGACGCGCTTGAGCGGTTTCAGAAACTCAGAGATCGCCTTCTCAGGAAGCGGGTTCAGGACCCGAGGGTGGAGGGAGGCCACCCTGTACTTCTTGGTCTCGCACCAATTGATGGCCTCACGAATCGCCCCCTCGGTTGAGCCCCAGCCGATGATCCCGATCTCGGGCTCGGGGTGGCCGTAGCGGGGCGGAGGCGGCAGCTTTTTTGCCAGGGCGTCCAGCTTCCTGAACCGCTTCGCCGTCATCTCTCTGTGCATGGCGGGTTCGTAACTCGGCACCCCGCGGGGATCGTGCTCGATCCCGCGGGCCGCATATTCACCACCCTGGATCCCCGGCACCGCCATCGGCGAGACTCCTGAAGCTGTGAACGCGTACCGCTCATAGTTCCTCAGCTCATCGGCCCCCGGGAGCTTTCGGTGCCTGACCTGGATCTTCGAGGGGTCCACAGGCTCGATCCCCTCGGTCCGGCTCGACAGCGCCATGTCTGAGAGGATGATGACCGGAACCTGGTACTCCTCAGCGATGTTGAACGCCTCCACTGTCCAGTCGAAGCAGTCCCGCACGTTGGCCGGAGCGATGACGACGCGCGGGGCTTCGCCGTGGCCGCCGAACATGGCGTGGTCTAGGTCCGATTGCTCGGTCTTTGTCGGCATTCCGGTGGAGGGACCCGCTCGCTGGATGTTGGCGATCACTACCGGAACCTCAGCCATCCCCGCCAGGTTGAAGAGCTCAGTCATCAGTGAGAGTCCGGGACCAGAGGTGCAGGTGAACGCCTTCTTCCCTGCGAACGACGCCCCGATGCAGGCAGCGAGAGACGCCATCTCGTCCTCGCACTGGGCCACGACCCCGCCAAGCCTGGGAAGCTCATCAGCCAGCCACTCCAGGATGTCCGAGGCCGGAGTGATCGGATACCCGGTCACGAAGCGGCAGCCGGAGGCGACAACCCCAAGCGAGATGGCCTGGTTCCCAGCCAGTACCATCCTTCTCTGGCGGGTCATGTACGGCATCTTCAGGCCGTCCTGCTTCACGACCTCTGAGGTGACGAACTCGATCCCCGCTCGGAGGGCGTTCAGGTTCGACTCTACGATCTTCGCCCCCTTGGCGCTGAAGCGCTTGACTATGGCCTCCTCCAGCGCATCCTGTGGGAGCGAGAAGAGCTGCCCGACGGCGCCGAGGGCGACCATGTTCTTGGACTGGGTGCGCCCGACTTTGCTCCGGGCAAGCTCAGAGAGCGGGATCGGATACCTGACATACTGGGCGCCATCGGGAGGGTCAAAGACCGAGTTGTCCCAGATCAGCACGGCTCCGGGTTTGAGGTCCGGCGCGTGGCGCTCGTACGCCTCTTCGTTGAAGGCCACGAGCACGTCGAGAGTGTCTCCGTGAGTGAGAAGGGGGGAGTCGGCGATCCTGACCTGGTAGAGCGCCGGGCCGCCGACGATCTCAGCAGGATAAGTTCGGTAGGTCATGACGTAGAGGGAGGCTTCAGCAGCCGCCTTGGTAATCAGCTCGCCCGTCGAGATGATCCCCTCCCCGCTCTCTCCGCCGACCCTGATTGCCAGATCACTGCCCATCCGTTGCGCTCCTTTGGTCATTCAGCCCCCCCCGAGCGGGGTGGGGATCCGGTCTGCCCGATATAGCGGATCTATTCCGTCCCGTTTGGGAGCCTATTCCTATCGGTTAATAAAAATAGTAACCAATGGGATGCAGGTTGTAAAGTCTCTCGTCGGTCGGACCGGCAGACCAAGAGCAAAGGAAGGGGCTAAATCTCCAGGAATTTTGGAAAGTTAGTGAGGTTCCGGCACCCGTCGGTCCCGACCACGACGAGGTCCTCGATCCTGACTGCCCCCCAGCGGAGGTAGTAGAGCCCTGGCTCAACAGTAACGACCTGGCCTGCCCCGAGCGTCTGGTCCACCTTGCCTATGCGGGGAGGCTCGTGAACGTCGAGCCCCACCCCGTGCCCTGTGCCGTGAAAGAACCCCTGGTTCCTACCCTCTACAACCCCCGTCTCGAAGCCGCGGGTTTCCATCACGCGGGCGACCTCACTATGGATCGCCTGGCCGGAGGCGCCGTCCCTGATCAGCTCGATCCCTCTCTCCTGGGCTGCAAGCACCGCCTCGTACATCCTCTTCAGCCCGTCGGAGGCTTCCCCCTTCACGACTGTCCTGGTCATGTCGGCGCAGTACCTAGTCCGATTCGAGCGAGGGAAGATGTCAAAGACGATCGACTCGTTGGCGCGGATCGGGCCCGAGCCGCGGTTGTGGGGATCGACACCCTGAGCCCCGCAGGCCACGATCGTGTTCTGGGCGATGCAGTCGTTCTCCATGAGGGAGAGGCTGATGACCTTCTTGAGATCCTCGGCGGTGAGGACTTTCCCCCGCCAGTGAACATATTCCCCTTTGACCTCGCTCTCTCTGAGGACGGAGAGAGCGGCCTCCATGGCGGCCTCAGTGTGGCGCTGGGTCTCTGCGATGGCTGCGATCTCCTCCTCAGCCTTGACTAGCCGGGAGGGAAAGAACGGGTCGGGCTTCGCTGAGACCCGCACGCCTTTCTCTCTCAGCCGGTCAGCGTGCTCCAGGGGGAAATTCGAGGGGACTTCCACTTCCTGGACTCCACACTCTTCCAGAAAGAGGCTCACGCTGTCGATCAAGTGCGGCGACCGGGTACCCGTGTCGGAGGCATGGGTGCGCTGGCGCGCCTTCTCCTCGTACGCCGTGAGGGAGCGCACCTCATCCACCATGGCCTCGGAGCGGGCGCGGTCGATCTCCAGATCTGTCATCAGGAGGATCTTCCGGTTCTCCGTTTGAAGGAAGACGAACGGATCAGGAGCGAGAAACCTGGTGGCGTAGTAGAGGTTGGAGTCGTGCTCGCTGGCGGCGATGACTAGCAGCGCCGGTGGATCAGCCATCACGCGGCGGCTGCGACCGGTTGGCGTCTATCCGGCGGTCCAGCTCAGTCACCATCCTGGAGAGCCTGGCGACGCGCTCTTCAGCCTCGCGGGTTACCGATTCAATTCGCTCCATCTGCTTGAGCCCCTCTCCCAGGCGCGCCGACAGAGCTTCGATCCTGTCGGCCTGGCCCGCGATCCGCACTAGCGTCGCCTCGTGCTCGCGGGCCTGCCTCAGCTTGACGTCCAGATCCTCCAGGAGAAGAGGAAGCTCTCTGAGCCTCGCTTCCACCTCTGAGATCCGCCGCTCTCCCGCCAGGAGCGAAGTCGCGCGGGTCTCAAGCCCGTCGAGAGAGCGCGCGAGCGCCTCGCTCTTGGAGAGGAGCGCTCCGACCTCCTGGCCGCGACGGTTGACCTGGTCTAAACGCTGTTGCTCCGCGTTGAGGCCGGCTCGGATTCCTCCGATCTCCCGCCTGAACGTCTCGATGGTCTCGCCGGCCGCCCTGACCCGATCGAGCCCCTCTCCAACTTTCTGCTCAAGAAAATCAAGGCGGGCGAGGCGCCGCTCCAGATCTTCAAGTCCCACTCGACGCGACGCTAGGTCGTCGCTCTGAGCTGCGAGCTCCTGAGTGAGCCCGCGCATGCTATCAAGCCTCTCTATCACCGAGTCGGCAAAGGCCAGCCTGCTCTGGAGGTCGAGGACCCGCGTCTCTCCGTCGGCCTCGAGAAGCCGGAGGCGCTGGAGGGTGTCGTTGACCGATTGGAGATCGGCGCGTCCTTCCGTCACTCGCTCAATCGTTCGCGCCACCTCCGCGGCTTCATTCGTCAGCCGGTCCGACAGATCGCCGGCCCTGCGCTCCAGTTCACTCAGCCGCTCGGCCTCCCGCCCCAGGTCGCTGATCCTCTCTTCGTGGAGCTGCGCCGCCCGCTCCAGCGCGCTCACCCGCTCGGCGTACGCCTCGATGACAGCGCGGTTCTCCTCAAGCTGCCTGGCGCGGTGCCTCACCTCATCGATCCGCGGCGGAAGGGCGAGAAGCTGCTCCCCGATCTGTTCTACCTGGGTCTTCTCGCGCTGGATCTCCGAGACTTTTCGCTCCACCGCGCCGGCCAGCTCCTCGAAGTGCTTGATCCTGAGCCCCACTCCCTCCACGTAGCTCTGGCGCTGGATCAGCGCACTCGTTCGCTCCTCAACTCCGGCCAGGAGCGTTTCGAGGGCCTCCAGCTTGGCCCCGACCTCCCTTACCGGCTGCGCCTGACGGCCTATCTCAGCCTGGAGATCAAGAAGCTCAGCCTTGACCTGACCCAGGCCCGCCATGCGCTCCTCGAGATCGGCCAGCTCCTGGGCGCGGGCATCGAGCCCCGACGCCCGCTCCTCCATCTCCCTCTCCTGCTCCAGGATCCGGCGCACCCTCTCGGCCACGCGGTCCACCTCGCCGCCCCTGTTGAGCAACTCCTCCACTCGCTCGGCCAGGGCGCCTCGCGTCGTCTCAAGTTCGGCAAGGGTCCTCCTCGTGGCCTCGATCTCCCGGCGCTCGGCGATGAGAGCTGTCGCCTGGTGCTGGAGAGCCTCGACGGCCTCTCTCAGCTCTGCCAGCCGTCCCTCGATCGCCGCCAGCTCCTGGCCGCGCCCTGCAAGCTCGCTCGTCTTAGCGTCAAGCCGGTCGGCCAGCGCCAGCGCCTCCTCAGCGCGGGCTGCGAGAGCGTCGAGCCGTAGCTTCCGCTCCTTGAAAAGGCCGGCCTCGGCGAGGACTTCCCGGTGCACCTTCTCGAGGTCAGCGATCCGGCGCGAGACCTCCCGCGTCACCGCCTCGGCATTGGTGACGGCAGCCATCCTGCTTTCCACCTCTCTCAACACAGATTCGAGTCGCACGACGCCGCTCTCGGCGGTCGCCAGAAGCTTGGTCTCCTCGTGGAGGCGGCTCACCTTAGCCTCAAGGTCCCACAACATGCCGTTGACGCGCCCCGTCTGCTCTGAGACCTTCTGGATCGCCTCGCGCTGGCGAGTGAGAACCTTGACCTTGGTGAGCACGTGCTCAGCCATCTCGTGCAGCTCCCTCAATCGAGCGCGGGCGTTCTCGGCCATCTCCCGCTCACGGATCACTGGCTCGATGCGCGACTCGGCCTCCCGGATTCCGGCCAGAAGCCCGTCCATCATCCCCTGGATCCGGCTCACGGCCTCATCAGCGGCGGACACCCGATCGAGGGCGCCCTCCACCGAGCCGACGCGCCCCTCGATCCCTTCAACGGCCTCCGCCAGGCCTTGAAGCCGCCCCTCCAGCCGGTCGAGAAGGTTCACCCAGTCGAGGAGCCTTTTCGCCTTCGTCTCGACGCTCTGGGAGAGCTGCCCCAGCCGCGCGGCCTCCTCGCCTACTGAGACGAGAAGGTGGCCGATCTCAGCGCTCTTGCCTTCAATGAGGCGCAAGATTTCGGGGGGAGCCAGGGGCTGTCCTGCAGGGCGTCGTTTAAACCGAAACATACCTGCCGCCTCCTCGTTGGAGAAGATCCGCAACGCTCATTGTCGTATCACAGGACCGTCATTCCCGACAAGAACTTTGCAGTGGTTACGCGCCGACCGCCTCGTCCGAATTCCTGAGCAGCTCGACGAAGCGGGCCGCCGCCGGGGTGAGCCGCTTCTGGCGGCGATGGATGATCCCAACCGGGCGCACCAGCTCGGGCATCGCGAGCGGCACCGCCTGAAGGGTCCTGACCCCAACCTCCTTGAGTACGGTGCGCCTCGGGAGAACGCTCACCCCCGCGCCGATCGTGATGGCCTGCTTGATCGTCTCGATATTGTCGAACTCCATGACGACATTGACCCTCGCTCCGTGCCGCCGCAGGCACCGATCGATCGCCTTTCGTATTGAAAGGTCATGGTCGAAGGCGATGAAGTTCTCTCCGTTCAGGTCGGCCGCGGTCACTGCCCTCCGGCGGGCCAGGCGATGAGCGGGATGACAGACAAAAGCCATCGGCTCCGAGCGCAGGGGCAGCACTGTCAGTGAGCGGTTGGGTGGCGGGTAGGAGAGCACCCCTAGATCAGCCTCGTCGTTCAGGACCGCCTCGACGACCTTGTGAGGGTGCAGGCACTCCAGGAGCACTTTCGCCTGGGGATAGGTGGACATGAAAAGCTGCATGTGGCGGCTCATGTCGTGGAGCCCCACCGAGTAGATCGCGGCGACCCGCACCGTCCCCTCCACCCGCTTCTGGGCAGCGGCGAGGTCGGCCTTGGCCTTCTGAAAGCTCTGGAGGAGCGCGCGGCACGCCTCGTAGAAGATCCGCCCCTCTGAGGTCACCCCCAGTGGGCGCCTGGAGCGGTCAAGGAGAACCGCGTCCAGCTCGGCTTCGAGCTGCTGCATCGCCTGGCTCGCAGCCGACTGGGAGACCTGATTGGCCGCCGCCCCGCTGGAAAAACTCCTCAGACGGACGATGTCGCAGTAGAGTTGGAGGGTCTCGAAGGTCATGGGCCGGATGGTACACTATTAGCCGGGCTAATTCAAAGTATATTAAAATTTCCCCTTGGCTAATGGTCTGATTTGGTGTATCCTCCTTCAAATTTAAGGTCCGCGCGCGAGCTTACAACAACACAGGGAGCGTGAAACAGTGAGCGAGATGAGCCGCCCCCCGTCGTTCCCCGCCGCCGGCCTTCCGCCGGCGCAGGGCCTCTACGACCCCTCCTACGAGCACGACGCCTGCGGGGTGGGCTTCGTCGTGGACATGAAGGGGCGCAAATCGCACGAGATCGTGACCAAGGCCCTGACAGTGCTCAAGAACCTCCTCCACCGCGGGGCCTGCGGCTGCGAGGTGAACACGGGAGACGGCGCCGGAATCCTGATCCAGATGCCCCACGCGTTCCTCTCGCGCGAGTGCGCCAGGCTGGGAATCGATCTCCCCGCGCCGAAGCATTACGGGGCTGGTCTCGTCTTCCTCCCGCGAGATCCCGTCCAGGCGCGGCGCTGCCGGGAGACGTTCGAGGCGATCATCAGCGAGGAGGGACAGCGGCCCCTCGGGTGGCGTGACGTCCCCACCGACGACTCCCCTGTCGGCCCGACGGCCCGGTCTGTCGAGCCGGCCTTCAAGCAGATCTTTATCGGGCGGAGCGCCGACATCCGCGACGACGCCGCGTTCGAGAGGCGGCTTTACGTCATCAGGAAGCGAGTGGAGCACGCCGTCTGGGGCTCTGACCTCCCCGAGAGGAAGTTCTTCTACCTGCCGAGCCTTTCCTCCAACACGATGATCTACAAGGGAATGCTCTCGGCCGATCAGATCGAGACGATGTATCCCGACATCACTGATCCCATGGTCGAGTCGGCGCTGGCCCTCGTCCACCAGCGATTTTCGACCAACACCTTCCCCTCCTGGCCGCTGGCTCACCCGTACCGCTACCTTGCCCACAACGGCGAGATCAACACTCTCAGAGGCAACATCAACTGGATGCGCGCGAGAGAGGCGCTCTGCAAGTCCCCCCTCTTCGGAGAGAATCTCAAAAAGATTTTCCCCATCGTCATCGAGGGAGGGAGCGACTCAGCGATCTTTGACAACGTCCTGGAGTTCCTGCACATGGCTGGACGCCCGCTGCCGCTGGCCGTGCTGATGATGATCCCCGAGGCGTGGAGCGGCCACGAGTCAATGAGCGAGGAGCGGAAGGCCTTCTACGAATACCACGGCTGCCTGATGGAGCCGTGGGACGGCCCCGCCTCCATCGCCTTCACCGACGGCACCGTGATCGGCGCAGTGCTGGACAGGAACGGGCTTCGCCCCTCGCGCTACTACGTGACAAAGGACGGGCTGGTCATCATGGCCTCTGAGGTCGGCGTCCTCGACATCCCGCCGGAGAACATCCTGATCAAGGAGCGCCTGCATCCCGGCAGGATCTTCCTCGTGGACACGTCCCAAGGGAGGATCATAGACGACGCCGAGCTGAAGCGAGCCTTCGCCACCGAGCACTCCTACAGACAATGGCTCGGCGAGAACCTGATCCCTCTGGAAAGGCTCCCCGAGCCGCCTCACTTCCACGAGCCGGACCACGAGACCGTGCTCCAGCGGCAGCAGGTCTTCGGCTACACTCACGAGGACCTGCGCATCCTGATGGCCCCCATGGCGACGAGGGGAGAGGAGCCGATCGGCTCGATGGGAACCGACACCTCCCTGGCCGTCCTCTCCAACCGCCCGCGCCCACTCTACGACTACTTCAAGCAGCTCTTCGCCCAGGTGACGAACCCGCCGCTGGACGGGATCAGGGAAGAGCTGGTCACCCAGATCGAGACCACCATCGGCCCAGAGGGGAACCTCCTCAAGCCGGGGCCCGAGAGCTGCCGGCAGATCAAGCTCAAGACCCCGATCCTGAACAACGAGGAGCTGGCCAGGATCCGCTACGCCGATCTCCCTGGCATCAGGGCCACCACGATCCCGATGCTCTTCCCCGCCGCCGAGGGCGGAGCCGGCATCGAGCGGGCGATGGAAGATCTCTGCCTCAAGGCAAGCGAGGCGATCGCCCAGGGGTACACCTACATCATCCTCTCTGACAGGGGCGTTGACCGGCAGTTGGCGCCGATCCCGGCGCTCCTGGCTACTGCCGGCGTCCACCACCACCTCGTGCGCGAGGGGACGAGGGTCAGGGTCGGCCTGGTGATCGAGACGGGGGAGCCCAGGGAGGTCCATCACGCTGCGCTCCTCCTGGGGTACGGCGCAGGCGCTATCAACCCCTATCTCGCGTTCGAGACTCTCGACGACATGATCAGGCAGGGGCTCCTGCCTGAGATGGACCACGAGAAGGCAGTCAAGAACTACATCAAGGCCCTCAACAAGGGCGTCCTCAAAGTCATCTCAAAGATGGGGATCTCAACGATCCAGTCGTACCGGGGCGCCCAGATCTTCGAGGCCGTAGGGCTCGACAAGGCGTTCGTTGACAGATGCTTCACCTGGACCGCCTCCCGCGTCGGCGGGATCGGCATTGACGTCGTAGCCCAGGAGTCGATCCTCCGCCACAGCCGCGCCTTTCCCGACCGCCCCGTGGGGAAGCCTGAGCTCGAATGGGGCGGTGAGTACCAGTGGCGGCGAGACGGGGAGTACCACCTCTTCAACCCCGAGACCGTCTCCAAGCTTCAGCACGCCACCCGCTCGGGGAGGTACGACACCTTCAAGGAGTACACGTCGCTGGTTGACAACCAGAGCCGGAACCTCGCCACCCTCCGGGGGCTATTCGATTTCAAGTGGGCCCCCGAACCGGTCCCGATCGAGGAGGTCGAGCCGGTCGAGTCGATCATGGCGCGCTTCGCCACGGGCGCCATGTCCTACGGCTCGATCAGCCAGGAGGCCCACGAGACTCTCGCCACAACCATGAACCGGATCGGCGGGCGCTCTAACTGCGGCGAGGGCGGCGAGGACCCGGCTCGGTACGGCACCATCAGGAGCTCGCGGATCAAGCAGGTCGCTTCAGGGCGCTTCGGCGTCACCAGCCACTATCTCGTCAACGCCACCGACCTCCAGATCAAGA
>CAZXPE010000067.1:0-10412 GCA_964642915.1 uncultured bacterium
CCAGGTTGGCGAAGAAGTGGGCGGCGGTGACGCCGAGGCCGATCAAGACCTCGACCAGGTAGATCCTTCTCCGCCAGTTGAGCCTCGGCCCCGTCGCGATCATGCCCTTTTCATTTCACCCAGAGGAGGACGAGTCCCGTCCCAACGATGTTGGCGATCGAGAAGGGGAAGAGCCCCAGCCACCCGAGCCTCATTGCCTGGTCGTAGCGGAAGCGCGGCAGGGTCCAGCGGATCAGCATCAGAAGCCAGCACATGAACGCCACCTTAGAGCAGAAGGCCAGCACCTGGAGGGCGGTCACCGCCATGTGGGACATCGGCCAGGCGCCCCCCCACGGGAAGGCGAAGCCGTCAGCCCCGAGGTACGGGACCTGCCACCCTCCCAGGAAGAGGGCCGTCGTCATCCCGGCGATCACCACAGTCTCAACGAAGTCTGCCGTCATGAACATCCCGAACTTCATCCCGCTGTACTCTACGAAGTAGCCGATGATCTCTGACTCGCCCTCTGGGAGGTCGAAGGGGATCCGCTTGGTGGCGGCGATCCCGGCGGTGAGGAAGAGGACGAAGCCGAGCGGCTGGGTCACGATCCCCCACGCCGGCAGAAAACCCCAGAGGAGAGCCCCCTGGCCGCGGGCGATCTCCATCATGTTGAGCGACCCATAGACCATGGCGACCCCCATGATCGAGGCGCCGATGGCGATCTCCGCCGAGATCATGAGGGCGGCGGCTCGCTGTCCCCCGAGAGCATGGCGAAGACGTAGAGGATCCCCGCGTTGAGCGTGACCGCCTGAAGTGGGATCTCCCGTCCAGCCACTCTGAGAGTGTCTCCGAACGGGATCGTGGCGAACGCCCCGAGGGCGAAGAAGACTGAGACGAACGGGGCCAGGCCGAAGAGGAGCCGGTCGGCACGGGCGGGGGTGAAGTCCTCCTTGGTCAGCATCTTGATCGCGTCAGCCAGAGGATGAAAGAGTCCCCAGAGGCGGAGGCCCAGGATCGAGGCGCGGTTGGCCCCGATCCTGTCCTGCATGACGGCTGACTGTTTTCTCTCGACCCAGGTGAGCAGCCCCCCCAGGTTCAGGACAAAGAACATGATAAAGGCCACGCGGCCAAAGGCGATGCCGAGATCGGCCAGGAGAGTGCTCACGGAGACACCTTCTGTCCCGAATCCCCGAGGGAGCGATAGGTGAGTCCCGAAAATGCCGGGATTTCCTGGGCAAGAGCCTCAAAGATCCCCCCCGGGCTCGTGGCCCGAACCCCGATCCCCGATCCCCGATCCCCGAGCGCGTGGCCAATTCTCGCCAGGATCTCCCAGTCGGGGAGCGACTCACCGAGAGGAGGAAGCGCCTGACTGAAGCGCTGGACCCGCCCCTCGAAGTTGGTGAACGTTCCCTCGCGCTCAACGCAGGCGGCGCTCGGAAGGAGGAGATGGACGTGAGGGGCGACTCCGTTCCGGTTCGGTCCCTGGAAGATCAGCCACTCCGCTCCTCTGAGTCCGTCCAGCGTTTCGCCTTCGGGCCACGCCGAGGCAAGAAGGTCATGGTAAAAGACCCAGAGGCATTTTATCCGTCGCGACCGCGCGGCCTCGATCATCCCTCGCGCATCGAGTCCGCCGGTCCGCTGCCCCAGGCCAATAAGCTCAGCGCCCTTTGCATTAGGGTTCTTGTCGACCTTGATCAGCAGATCGTCCTCAAACCCCCGAGATCTCTGAGGGACGCGGAAATCCACGTTCCTGATCCCGAGATGCTCCACGAGCGTCTTCAGAACGAACAGGTCCTCGTTGGCCATCCGGGGGGAAGCGATCACTCCGATCTCCTCCGGGCTGTAGCGGCGGAGCAGCTCAGCAACCAGATGGACCGCCCCTTCCCATCCGATCCGGGTGCCCTTTTCCCCCTCGCGGCGCTCGGGGGCCGTCAGGCGGCTCGGGTCGTCTATCCACCGAAAGCCGTAGCGCCCCTCGTCGCAGATCCACCACCTGTTGACCTCGGGGTTCGGGCGGGGCTTGAGGCGCGCAACCCTCCGCCCCCGGTTGTGGTGGGGACGGCGGGTGCTGGTATGGACACCGATGTTGCACCCCCGGCTGCACCCGGGGCAGATTGACTTGGCCCTGTCGAGATACCACACCCTGACCTGGAAGCGAAAATCCAGGTCTGTCAGAGCCCCGACCGGGCAGATGTCCACGACGTTCCCCGAGTAAGGATTGGCCAGCTCGGTTCCGGGAAAGAGCCCGATCTCCGAGTGGTCTCCCCTGTTGAAGATCCCCAGCTCGCCTGTCTTCGTGATCTCGTCGCAGAAGCGGACGCAGCGCGAGCAGAGGATGCAGCGCTCGGCGTCGAGGATCACGTGGGGGCCGAGAGGGACGGCTTTTGGCTTGTGGATCTTGTCCTCCACCATCCGGGGGGAGTAGAGGCCGTGCCTCATGTAGTTGATCTGGAGCCAGCACTCTCCCGCCTGGTCGCAGACCGCACAGTCAAGCGGGTGGTTGATCAGGTGGAACTCCATGATCGAGCGGCGGGCGTCGAGGATCTTCGGCGACCGGGTGCGGACCACCATCCCGTCGAGCGCCTCGGTGTTGCAGGCAACTTGAGGCCGTGGGTTCTTCTCGATCTCCACCATGCAGAGGCGGCACTGCCCTGCGACGGGGAGGGCCGGATGGTAACAATAGTGGGGGATCTCTATCCCGAGACGCCAGGCCGCCTCGATCAAGTTCGTCCCCGCCGGGACCTCGATCTCCTTCCCGTCTATCGTCAGCTTAGGCATGTGGAATCAGAGCCTCAAACTCCTCGCGGAACTTCCCGATGTAGCTCAGATACGGACCGACTGCCCCGTCGTAGAAGGCGCAGATAGTCATCCCCGCACCCCGCCCGGCGGCGTCAAGGATCGTATCCAGGTCCTCCTTCCTCCCTTTCCCCTCGACGATCCGCTTTGCCATCCTGTAGATCCAGCCGGTTGACTCACGGCAGGGGGTGCACTGGCCGCAGCTCTCATGGGCGTAGAAGCGCGCCACCACCATGAACGCCTCGGGGATGGAAACCGTCTCGTCCATGACGATGACGCCCCCCGAGCCGGCCATTGAGCCGGCGTCTCTGAGGCCGTCAACGTCCATGACAACGTCGATCTCATCTGCTGTGAGGACGGGGGCCGACGACCCGCCGGGCACCACCGCCTTGAGCCTCCCGCCGTCCCTGATCCCGCCGGCGTGATCGTAGATCAGCGAGCGCAGCGTCACAGACACCGGCAGCTCGTAGATGCCGGGCCGGCCCACATGGCCCGAGACCGAGTAGATCCGCGTCCCTCCCTGGGTCTTGGTGCCGAGTGCCGCGAACCACTCGGCTCCTCTGTTGATGATGTGGGGGACGTGGCAGATCGTTTCGACGTTGTTCACGATCGTCGGCGCTCCGAAGGCCCCTTTCACGGCCGGAAACGGCGGCTTGATTTTCGGCCACCCTTTCTTCCCTTCAAGCGACGAGAGGAGCCCGGTCTCCTCGCCGCAGATATAGGCCCCCGCTCCCCGGTGGATCACCACGTCGAGGTCGAACCCCGAGCCCAGGATGTTCCTGCCTAGAAGGCCGGCGCCATAAGCCTCTTCCACAGCCGCCTTGAGTGTCAGCCACGGCTGGACGTACTCGCCTCGAATATAGACGAACGCCTGGTGGGCGCCGATGGCATAGGCTGTGATGATCATCCCCTCGATCAGCGCGTGCGGGTCCCTTTCCAGGAGATAGCGGTCCTTGAAGGTCCCCGGCTCCCCCTCGTCGGCATTGACGACGAGGTAGATCGGTCCCGTGTGCCCCTTGGGGATGAACCCCCACTTGACCCCCGCGGGGAAGCCAGCGCCTCCGAGCCCGCGGAGGTTGGACTTCTTCACCTCGGCGGTGATTGCCGCCGGCTCCATCGCGAGCGCCTTCCTGAGCGCCTCGTGCCCCCCCGTCTCCCGATAGACCCTGAGAGTGTTGGAGTCGTTGAGATGAAAATTCCGCGTCAGGATCTTCTCGCTCATCCCAGCGACTCCAGGATGCGGTTGATCTTCTCCGGGGTCAGGTTTCCTTCGTAGCAATCGTCCACCTGCATCATCGGCGCCTGCTCGCAGGCGCAGAGGCACTCGACCGAGAGGAGCGTCACCTTGCCGTCCTTAGTCGTCTCCCCGACCCCGATCCCCAGCCGATCCTTGAGGCGGGCGATCACGTTCCCGGCGCCCATGAGGTGGCAGGAGAGGTTGTGGCAGACGCTCACGACGTGCCGGCCCACTGGCTTGGTGAAGAAGAGGGCGTAGAAAGTCACCACCTCGTGGACATGGGCAGGGGCGATGTCAAACAGCCTCGCGATATATTCCTCGACGGGAAGAGAGAGATGGCCGAACTTCTCCTGGGCCATCCTGAGGACAGGCATGAGGGCGGCCCGCCTGTCCGGGTATAGGCTTTGGAGCCGCCTCACCTCCTGAAGCTCTTCTTGGCTGAACTCCACCTCAGCGCTCATCGGTCCAGCTCTCCTCCGATCATGTTCACAGAGCCGAAGGTGGGGATCACGTCTGCCACCATCTCTCCCTCTATCATCCTGTGAAGGGCCGCCACCGGAGGGAGGCACGGCGGGCGGCAGCGGACTCTATAAGGGCGGTCAGTGCCGTCGGAAACGACATAGAACCCCAGCTCCCCGTTGGCCCCTTCGACGGGGAAGTACGCCTCCCCCTTCGGTGGGCGGATCCCGTACCCCTCCATGACCAGCATGAAGTGGTTCATCAGCCCCTCGATGGATCCGTAGGTCTCCTCCTTCGGCGGGAGGACCACCCGCCTGTCATCCGCGTTCACAGGTCCGTCCGGGATCGACTCCAGCGCCTGCTCGACGATCCTCATCGACTGCTCCATCTCGGCCATCCTGACGAGGTACCGGTCGTAGTTGTCTCCGTTCCGCCCCGTGGGAATTTCAAATTCCATCCGGTCGTAGGCCCAGTACGGCCTGGCCTTTCTCACGTCGTAGGGGACACCGGCGGCCCTGAGGAGAGGGCCGGTGATGGCGTAGGCGATGGTCTCCTCCTTTGAGAGGGCGCCGACGCCTACCATGCGGTCCATAAAAATCCGGTTGCCGGTGAGGAGCTTGTTCACCTCTTCCAGCACCTGACGGGTCTCCTTGAACGCCGCCCTTACTCTCGTTGCGAAGCCGTCGGGGAGGTCGGCCTTCACTCCTCCCACGCGGGCGTAGGCGATGGTGAGCCTGGCGCCCGTGACCGCCTCTACCAGTTCCCAGAGAAACTCCCGCGCCTTGATCATGTAGAGGAAGACGGTGAACGCCCCCAGCTCCATGGCGCTGGCGCCGACGCTGGTCAGGTGGTCCGAGATCCTGGAGATCTCGCTCATGATCACCCGGATATACTTGCACCGCTCAGTGATCTCGATGCCGAGGAGCTTCTCGACGCAGGAGGCGTAGCCAAAGTTGTTGATGAGCGGCGAGACATAGTTGAGGCGGTCAGTATATGGGATGGCGGCGTTGTAAGGGCCCCGCTCGCATTGCTTTTCGAAGGCGCGGTGGAGATAGCCGATCTCCACGTCGGCCTTCACCACGGTCTCGCCGTCCAGCTCGGCGAAGATCCTGACAATGCCGTGCATGGCCGGATGGGCCGGCCCCAAGTTGACGAAGAGGTGCTGGGAGCCCGTCCCGCTTCCTTCTCCGAGAAATATCTCTCGCGTCGTCTCAGTCATCGGTTTCTGGGCCCGACAAGAGGTTGCCGCCTTTCAATCGGGTAGTCCTTCCTGAGCGGGTGGCCCTGGAACTCCTCGTACATGAGGAGGCGGCGAAGGTCAGGGTGACCCTCGAAGCGGATACCGAACATGTCCCAGGCCTCCCGTTCCAACCAGTTGGCTATCGGCCAGAGGCCGACCGCTGTGGGGACCACCGGATCTCTTTCTTCCACTGCCGTCTTGACCCTCAGGCGGTGGTTGTGGGTGACGGAATAGAGGTTATATATGACCTCGAAGCGGGAGCCGTCCTCCCGGCCGGGAAACTTGAGGTAGTCCACTGCGGTCAGGTCAATGAGCATTTCGAGCTTGAGATCCGGGTCGTCACGACAGAAGCTGAGCACGTCAGCGATCGCGCCGCGATCCACCAGCGCCGCGTGGTCCCCCCGGTAGTCGTGGGTCTCAACGACCGCGGCGCCGAATCGCCCGGTCAACCGTGCAAGAATGGCCTCTCCGTCCATCGGGGTTCGGGGATCGGGGTCAGTACCGTTGAATGCCTGTGGCGATCTTCTCTTGCAGTTTCATCAGGCCGTCGAGCACGCTCTCAGGCCTCGGCGGACAACCGGGGATGTAGACGTCCACCGGGATGATCGTGTCGATCCCCTGGACCGTCGCGTAGTTGTCGTAAAAGCCGCCGGTGCATGTGCAGACGCCGAAGGCCACCACCCACTTCGGCTCGCACATCTGGTCATAGATCCGCCTGAGCACAGGGGCCATCTTGTGGCTTATCGTCCCGACGACGAAGAGGACATCAGCTTGGCGTGGCGAGAAGCGGGGCAGCCCGGCGCCAAAGCGGTCAATGTCATAGTGCGAGCAGGCCGTGGCCATGTACTCCATGCCGCAGCAGGCTGTCACGAACGGATACTGAAAGATGGAATACTTCCTCGCCCATCCCAGCGCCTCATCGAGCCTGGAGGTAAAGAAAGCCCCTAGTCCCACTTGAGCCCTCCCTTCCCCCAGATGTAAAGGAACCCAAGCATCAGTACGCCGAGGAAAACGCCCATCTCAGCGAAGCCGAACCAGCCGAGCTTCCTGTAAAGAACAGCCCAAGGAAAGACGAACATCAGCTCGATGTCGAAGATGATGAAGAAGATGGCGATTGTGGAGAACTTGATGGCGAAGCGCCCTTCGGGGAGGGCCACCGGCTCCTTGCCGCATTCGAACGGCTCGCTTTTCACCGGATTCATGCGCCGTGGGGCGATGAGCGACGGGATCCAGAGCATCGCTCCCGCCACCAGCGCTGAGATGGCAAAGACCATGAGGATGGTGACGTGCTCCATCACGGCGCTCCTCCCGCCACTGCAGCCACCTGGCGCCTGGCGTGGTAGCTGCTTCTCACCAGCGGCCCTGACTCGACGTGGAGGAACCCCATCCTGAGCCCCTCCCGGGCCAGCCCGGCGAATTCATCGGGAGCGTAAAAGCGGTCAACGGCAAGATGCCGGGGAGAGGGACGGAGGTACTGCCCGAGGGTCAGGAGCTTCACTCCCGCCTCTCTCATGTCTCGCATCGTCTGAAGCAGCTCTTCCCCGCTCTCCCCCAGGCCCAGGAGGATGCCCGACTTGGTCAGGAGGTCAGGAGCCATCGAACGGGCGCGGCCAAGGAGCGCCAGCGCCCGGTCATAGCGTCCACCGGGGCGCGCGCCCTTATAGAGGCGGGAAACCGTTTCGACGTTGTGGCCCAGCACGTCAGGGCGTTGCGCGACGACAGCGGTGAGGGCCTCGGCGGAGCCCTTGAAGTCGGGAATCAGAACCTCCACTCCGCAACCCGGCGCTTCCCGGCGGATTGCCCGGATCGTGGCGGCGAAGTGAGCCGCGCCGCCGTCTGCCAGATCGTCGCGGTTCACAGAAGTCACGACAGCGTGCTCAAGCCCCAGAGCGGCGACAGCTCGCGCCACGCGCTCCGGCTCCTCCCTGTCCTCCCGGGCAGGCCTGCCGTGGGCCACAGCGCAGTAGCCGCAGCTCCGCGTGCAGACGTCCCCCAGGATCATGAAGGTGGCGGTGCGCTCCTCCCAGCACTCCCCGATGTTCGGGCAGCGCGCCTCCTCGCAGACCGTGTGGAGATTACTCTCGCTGACGAGCGCCTTGAGGCGAATGTAGTTGGGACCGCCCGGCGCCCTCACCTTGAGCCAGGACGGCTTTCTCCGTGGGGGAAGAGGGTCAGCCGAAATAACTGGAAGTGAAAGAGTCATAAGCTAACCATACAAAGGGCTCCCGACAGGAGCCCTTTTCGCTGAATCTCTGGTGCCGAAGGGGGGACTCGAACCCCCACGGGTTGCCCCACACGCCCCTCAAACGTGCGCGTCTGCCAGTTCCGCCACTTCGGCCCGGCAGAGGTGAGTATGCCGCGGAACGGCTCGGGTTGTCAATCCTCGCGGCCCTTCAAATGCGCCAAAATGGGACCCGGAACAGGGCCATGGGAGGTGATCCGGGCGCGGCGGAGGGCCCGAACGGATGCTTACAAAACCGCTACGCGTCTATCGGTGGGAGCCTCGAAGCAGCTCGATCTCCTCTGACCGCCTCCCTGGGGATGAACCCGCAGTGGCCGCTTACCACGGCGTCGGCGTCCTGAGAGGTAAGCAGCGCCGGCGACGCCCGCCAGTCCCAGGGAAAGCGTCAAAAGGAAGGGGCCGATGGGGTCCACGTTGGCGCTGCTCGGTGGCGCGGCTGGTGGCGCTGTCGCCGACCACACGACTTCAGGAGGGTCAGGCGTCGCGGCCTGCTCGGCGCGCGTAGCGGGCGGCAGCAGGGCCTGAGAAGCTGCCGGCACTCTCGTGGGTAGTACGCTGGCCGCCACCACCGGCCTCGGCGCCCACGAAACGGGCGACGTGCGCGCGGCCTGTCCACCGGCGGGCCCGGCCGCCAATGTCAGCTCAACGTGCTCGGGCGGTTGCCCCAATGCCGGCTCGACCTGCTCGGGAGGCGGCGCCTCCATCTGGGTCTCCGGTGTGGGGATCTCCAGCGCGGCGACGGCCGTCCGCCTCGCGGCCGGGCCGCGCGCGAAGATCAGCGACTCTTCGTTGAGCTTGGCCCGAAGCCGCGACACGATAGTGGCGAAAGTCCCCCGGCGCAGCAGGTGCTTGAACTGGGCGCGGTAGTTCTCCACGGTGCTGACGCCGTCCATCACGATGTCCCTGACGAGCCAGCGCCCGCTATGATTCGTCATGCGGTACTCGACTGCCACGTCGCTGCCGTCCCTCGCGCGGAGCGCGGTCGCCACCGTCGCCTCGTCGCCGGCAAGGATCTCCTCGAGGTACGACACCTTCACGCCGCCGATCACTTGGGCTGTGCCCCCCAGTCGCGCGACGTAGGCGCGTTCCAGGAGTTCGGCAAAGGGCTCGATGAACTCCGTCCGTTCCTCCGGCGTCCGTGCCTGCCACTCCCGGCCCAGAGCCGCTGGATGCGCGGCACTGCCTCAAGGGGACGTTCCTGGACCGTCGGATCAGCAAGGACGGAGTTGACCGCAGCAAAGAAGTCGCGCAGCCGGTCGGTCGCCGCTCCGGCTGAGACGCGCGGACAGGCAAACAGCAGCAGAGCGGCGGCCAGAATGGACACGGTCAGGATGCTAAGCACCCTCCATCCTCCTCATGGTAACGGGCAGGGTGAGCCACCACAGGAGATTGCAGAGAGTGTAGGCGATCACCCCTCACCCGTCAAATCGAAAATCCGGGTTAAGGATGTTCCAGATTTCCTCTTCACCCACGAAGACGGGACCCAGGTGGCCCTGGAGATCGTCGGCTACTGGACGCCCGAATACTTGAAAGAGAAATTCGCCAAGCTCGCCAGGGTCAGGGCCCCGAACCTGATCGTGGCCGTCAGAAAGCAGCTCGCCCTCAGGGCCGGGGCGCTTCCCACCGTGGTGTTGCCGTTCTCAAGCGGCATCCTCCTCCGCGACCTCATGTCCCGCCTCGAAGCCTTCAGGCGCCCCCCGGCGGCCGACACCGAACTTCTTAGGCCCGGGTCGTTGAGTGTCCGGGAGGCGGAGGCTGCCCAGTTTCTCAGAGGAGCGCGCGGGTTTTGAAGCGCTCTCCGGCAAAATCGGTTGCGCTGCTCGCCGGAAATTGCTATAAGGTCAATACTCAAGTCAGGCCCCAATTCGCTGAGTTTGTCTCCACGACGCAGGAGTTCGCACGGAAAGGCAAGATCTGGCAGGACGCCTCGATTGCGCTTCCTTTCCCGGTTTGCTATCCTCCGGTTGGACTCGCCAAAAGGCAGAAGGGCGACAGCGTGTCCAAAGCCCTGAAAGTCGGACAACTCGTTTCGGCCGGACGGTATGAATTCTCGATGCATGCGGAGAGAGAACGGCGAGCCGATAAGATCACGGTCGCTGAGCTGGAGACAGCCCTGCGGGCGTGCGACATCGTCGAGGAATACCCGGACGATCCCAGGGGTGCAAGCTTCCTGATTCTGGGGTTCTCCGGCCGGCGCCCGATTCACGCTGTCTGTGCGATCAGGCAAGATCCTGAGGAGTTGTTCTTGATCACCGTATACGACCCATCCGTTCACCCGCAGAAGTGGGAAGACGATTACAGGAGGCGGAGGAGATGACCATGTCCAGAACATATCATCCCTGCTTCTTTTGCCAGGGAGAGGTGCGAGAGGAGTTGGTGACTGTGGACTACCGGTGGGGGGGAGATCTGCTTGTCGTGCTCAGGGGCGTCCCTGCGGGTGTGTGTCAGGTCTGCGGAGAGCA
>CAZXPE010000068.1:0-9807 GCA_964642915.1 uncultured bacterium
GAAGGTCGAGAAGCGGTTCACCCACTCCTTCGCCGAGCGCTCCTCGACGAAGTCAATGAACGCCTCGTCAACGACCACCGTGACCCCGCGGGCCTCGCAGCTCTCGACGAGAGCGAGGAGCGCGTCGCGGGGGATCAAGCTCCCCGCAGGGTTGTTGGGGTTGGCGAGGACGACGAGATCGCGCCCAGTGATCCACGACGAGAACGAAGAGGCGCGAGGGAGAAAGTCGTCTTCCTCGCTGACCGCCCTGCGCTCGACGTGGCAGCCCACCGCCTCCAGGGCCGCCTCGTACTCGCTGAACGCCGGGTGGAGAACCACAGCCGAGCGCGGACGAAGCGCGCGGGCCAGGAGATAGATCAGCTCTGTCGATCCATTCCCAGGGAGCACCAGATCAGGAGAGAGGTCGTGATAGAGCGCCAGCGCATGGCGGAGCGCCGTAGCCTCGGGATCGGGATAGTGGACGACCGATGGGATCGCCTCTCGGATCGCCGCCTCCACCTTGGACGATAGCCCCAGCGGATTGATATTGGCGCTAAAGTCGAGAATCTGACCGGCCGGAACTCCCGCCGACTCAGAGAGCGTTCTGAGATTGCCGCCATGATCGTGCCTCACGGGTGATCCCCTGCCGCGGGATCGAAGTCGGGGCAGAAGTCCCCTCCCTCGTCCCACTCGACGCCGTCGATGACGGCGTCGGCGGGGGTGTTGGGGTGGGCGCAGCGGTTCGAGGCGGCCTCGATATTCAAGTCCAGGCAGTAGCGGCAGTCCGGGCAGCGCCAATACTCGTACCCTCGGGACGCGGCCACGGGAGCCGCCCGGCGCGCCGCGCTGCCGTTTTCCGGGGAGTAAAAGTTAACGCTCAGCGAGGACATTGTGGGAGTGGCCGGAGAGGCGGACGCGATACTTGCAAAGGGCACAGTTCATCCGGGCCGTGCCGTTCAACGCCTCGGCCTTACGCTCCACCAGAAGCTTGAAGATATTGGGATGCCCGCCAAGGTGTTCGGCCACTTTCACCTCCGCCTCCGGATGGGCCGCGGCGAACTCAGCCGAAAGTCGATGGATCCGATGGACCAGGACTCCGGTGAAGAGAAAATACGGAAGGACAAAGATCCGTCTGGCGCCGAGTGCCCGGCAGCGGGCGAGCCCCTCGGGAAGCGAAGGAGACGTGACGCCGATAAAGCACACCTCCACCCAGGGGTAGCGCTTGCTCTCCCACAGCAGACGGCCGAGTTTGTAAACATCGCCGTTGGCGTCGGGGTCGCTTGAGCCACGCTCCACGACCAGGATCGCCGTTTCCTCGGGCGGTCCTGGGAAGCGCGCCTCCAGCTCAGAGAGCCGCGCTTCGAAGATCTCAAGAAGGAGAGAGTGAACTCCAAGGTGTCGGCCATAGAGAAACTCCACGGCAGGGTAGCGCGCCCTCGCTTCGTCAAGCTCACGCGGAAGCTCCGCCTTGACGTGGCCCGCGGCAAAGAGGATCACGGGGAGCGCAATCACCCGGCGCGCCCCAAGGCTCACGCAGCGGTCCAGGCTCTCCTGGACCAGCGGGTTGGCCAGCTCGATGAAGCACGACTCCACCGGTTCCGGTCCGAGGTGAGAGCGCGCTTCTTCGGCGAAGCGAAGGAACTCCTCGTTTCCCGAGGGCTCGCGGCTTCCGTGGCCGATCAGGAGAACCGCGTCGTGACTCATCTGCTCCCTTCCCGATAGCTAACCGCTGATCGCTGAATGCTCTCAAGCACGTACTTCGACTGGTACCCACGCGGGGTCACCATCATCCCTTCCCAGGCGAACGTGGCTGAGTTGCCGATCAGGACCGTCGTGAGCATTCCGATCTCATGGTCCAGCATCTCCTCGAGCGTGGTGACCACGACGCGCTCGCCTTCGCGGGCCGCGCTCTTGACGATCCCCACGGGAGTGCCGGGGCGGCGGTGCTTCATCAGAATGCTCCGGGCCTCGACGATCTGCCGGGTCCGGCGGCCGCTCTTCGGGTTGTAGAGGGCGATGACGTAGTCTGCGGCGGCGGCAGCCTCAATCCTCTTAGCGATGACCTCCCAGGGGGTCAGGAGATTTGACAGTGAGATCGCGCAGAAATCGTGGGCGACCGGCGCTCCCAGGAGCGCCCCGCAGGCGTTGAGCGCCGTAACTCCGGGAACCACCTCGACCTGGAGGCCGGACCCTCGCGTCCACCCGCGCTCCTTCAGGCACTCGAGCGCCGGCCCCGCGATCCCGTAGACCCCCGCGTCGCCCGAAGAGATCAGCGCGACCCGCTTGCCGCTCCAGGCCATCTCCACGGCGCGGCGGGCCCGATCAAGCTCCTCCGTCATGCCGGTGTAGAAGACCTCCTTCCCTTTTATCAGCTCCTTCACGAGCTCCACGTAGGTCCGGTAGCCGATGATGACCTGGGCGTCATCTATGGCGGCCTTGGCCTTGAAGGTTAGATGGTCGTGGCTCCCCGGTCCGAAACCGACTATGTAGAGCTTCCCTCCGGGCACGGGCAGCCCCTCGTCAATTCGAAGTGCGGAATGCGGAATGGGGAATGGGGCATTCCGCTCTTTCAATTCCGCACTTCGCATTCCGAATTCCGCATTTTTATTGATGAGGATCAGAGAAAAGTAGCCTGGAGAAGTCCCCTTGAGCGCCCTCAGGTCACGGACCACTTCCTGGTCGGGCATTCCGCAGTTGGCGATGAAGACCGCCTTGTCCAGAATTCCCTGAGCCTCAAGGATCTCGATGACGTCGTCGAGGACACGGTTGACCTTCATCAGGATGACGATGTCGTGGTCTGAAATCGCGCGGGCCAGCCGCTCCCGCTCGAAGGTGGCGGGGAGAATCACTATGCGGTCACCGGCAGCGCCATAAGGAAGCTGAAGAAAAGCAGAGGCGGCAGAGAACGACGTGATCCCCGGGACCATCTCTATCTCAACCTCCGGGCGCCTCGACCTGAAAATGCGCTGAACGTAGTAGAAAGTGGAGTAGAGAGACACGTCGCCCAGAGTGATGAAGGCCGCCTCCCCCTCCGGCTCGAGATTTCTCAGGATTTCACCGGCGGCTTGTTCCCACGCGGGCTCCAGCTCCTCATGCTCCTTCAGCATTGGGAACGCAAGCTCCACAACGCGCTGGCGCGAACGGTCGAGATACGGCGCCACCACCTCGAGCGCCCGGCTCCTCGCTCCCATCGCTGAGAGCGGAGAGAAGATGACGGGTACGCGCTTCAGGATTTCGGCGGCCCTGACGGTCACGAGATCAGGCGCGCCGGGCCCCACACCGACGGCGTAGAGCTTCATCGCTACGTCTCCCTGGAGAGCAGTCCGAACGCCAGGCCCAACACTCCCCAGAAGAGAATCAGGCCCGCCAGGGAGAGGCCGCGAAACGTCCAGACCAACTGCTGTGAGATTTTCACCGGGTCGGGATTCGATGGCATCGCCAGGAAGATCGCAGCCGCAATACCCGCATAGAAGACGCTCGCCCCCAATCGCCGGCCCCGCGACCAGAGCCAACCGGCCAGGGCAGCGCCGGCCACACTGAGCCCCATGAAGCCGAAATAGAGTCCCTGCCTGTACCAGACTGTCTCAGGATCGCCGGCCCCGGGAGGGTTAGCCGGATACTTCATGAAGGGAAAGACCGCCACTGACCAGCCGGCGACAAGCGCCATGGCAAGACCGCGCCTGACGGCGCTCCACGAAGGCAGCCACGACTGAACCGACCAGAACCCCAGGCCGAAAATGAGACCCCAGACGGCGCCGTAGAGGAGAAAGCCCAGCGCCAATCCCCACCGCTGGCCGGGGCGGTCAATCAGCGGAGGCCCTTTAGCAGGCTTTCCTTCGGCCACACTCAAGCGCTCCTCAGCTTCGATGGCTCGATCAATAACCGGCTCGGTGAATAGAGAATGGAACCCGGCAGTCGCGCCTCCTGCTATCAACCCGGCTAAAACCGCCGCCTTCAGGGCATCTCCCAGCGATTTCACCGCCGCGGCCTAATGGCAGGGAATCCCGGCGGCATGGCGCGCGTCGTGAAGCGCCTCGTGGATCAGGTTCATGTCAAACGCGGAGGCGCCCTGAACCAGCGAGAGAAGAAACCCTTGATCCAGCGCCAGGACATAGAGCCCAAAAGCCCCGAGAAGAATCAGCCCTGCGAGCGCCGACTTGCGAACCTTCGCTGACACGTGTGTCTGGATCATCTCAATCTCTCCTTTCTTGTTTGACTTCCCCTTTGCTTGAGCCTGCTCTTGCGACAGCTACGGTCACATTCCCCGACTTCACCTTGGAAACGACAAGGGGTCCGCCGGCCGAAAGGATAGCCGCTGGCTCGGCAACCCCCTTGACCCCAACGTGGCGCATCACCTCCTCGGATGGATTCGGCGTTTGAACAGCGTTCAGGGCGTCGCTTGAGAAAAACTCCAGCGGGACGCCGATGGATCTCGCATAGGCCAGGAGCCCCTCCTCGTCCCGCTTCAAGTCGGCGCTGGCCAGGTTCCTGACCGACTTCAAGGAAAGGCCGCTGTCCGAGAGCGTCCGCGCTACGACCTCACCGATCTCCCCGGCTGTGGTTCGGCGGTTCATTCCGAGACCGACCACCAGGCTCCTGGGGCGAAGAATCACGCGGTGGCGGCACGCTGGCTCTTCTTCCGGCCGGAGGAGCCGATCGGTTATGACGATGATGGCGCAACGCTCAGCGGCTCGAAGCTCGGCTAGCGAGTGATAGACCTTCACGTTTTCGGCGAGCGGTCCCTCCAGCGTCTTGAGTCTCACCCCGCAGAGGTCCACGATCCCCACTTTTTCTCCGTCAACGAGGGCGGTTGAGACCTTCTTCATCGCCTCGAAGTCGTCAACCTCCCCTCCCATCTCCCTGGCCAGCATATCCGGAGCGATGGTCTCGACGGCGTCTGTGCCTGTGGTCACGACGGGAACGGCGCCGACGATGCCCGCCACCTCCCTCGCCAACTCGTTCGCCCCTCCAAGGTGGCCGGAGACCAGACTGATGGCGAACTTCCCCCGGACATCCATCACCACCACGGCGGGGTCGAAGCGCTTGTCCTTGATATGGCCGGCGATCAGGCGAACGACGATGCCAGCCGCCATGACGAATATGAACCCGGCATAGTCGGCGAAGATCTTCTCCACGAGATCTCCGAGCGCGCCGTCAAACCGGCGGCAGCGCGGGTCAGAGCGCGCTTCATAGCGCGCGGGAAACCAGAGATCGGCGCCGGGTCGGACCGCCAGGATTTTCTCTCCCAGCTCGATCCCTTTCCTCGTCACGGTCAGGATCGCGAGCCGCCCGCTCACCATGATCTACGCGCCCTCTTTTCTTTTCCGAGCCCGGCGAAAACCGTGAGAAAAGCCTCCGTCGTAGAGCTTCGACCTGAACTCTCCCGGCTGCGACTTGAGCGCCCGGTCGAACGCCTTCCCCACATAGACCAGGGCGTGCATGTCTATCCCCTCAGCCCTCACCTTTCCCGCGATGTCGGCCAACGTCCCGCGGACGATCTTCTGGTCGGGTCGAGATGCCCTGTAGACGACCGCCACCGGAGTCTCTTCCGGATAGCCGTGCTTAAGCTCGGCCGTCGCTTTCTCGACAAGCCCGGCCGAGAGGAAAAGAACGAGCGTCGCCTGGTGCTGGGCCAGGTGGCGGAGCTTCTCTTTTTCGGGGACTGGAGTCCTCCCTTCCATCCGGGTGAGGATCACCGTCTGCGTCAGCTCGGGAACCGTCAGCTCTGCTTTGAGGGCGGCGGCGCCGGCAAAGAGCGAGCTGACCCCGGGGACCGTCACCACCTCCAGGCCCGCCTCCTCCAGCGGGAGCATCTCCTCGCGGAGTGCGCCGAAGATAGCCGGATCCCCGTCATGGACCCTCACCGCCACCTTACCGGCGAGAGCGGCCTCTTTGAGACGATCCAGCACTTCCTCCAGCGTCATCCCGGCGCTGTCGTGGATCTCCAGCGTCGGCTTGCATCCCGCGAAGATCTCGGGAGGGAGGAGAGACCCTGTGTAGACCGCCAGGTCCGCCTCGTCGAGAATCTTCCTGGCCTTGATGGTTATCAGCTCCGGATCGCCCGGTCCCACCCCCATGATGTAAACGCGACCTTTTAGCGTCTCCACAATTCACTCTCCTGGGCGTTTGCCGGTGATGATGTAGATGGGGTTCAGCGCCTCAAAGCTCATCATGTTCAGAAGCGGCTTGGACCGTGCGATCTGAACCAGCGTGGCCTCCACCTCAAAGCCCAGCTCCTTCATGGCGGAGACCGCCTCGTAGCTGTTGTCGAGGGTGATGGCGTTCACCACCACCCGGCCGCCCGCCTTGAGCCGCTTCGAGACAACTTCCAGAATCCTCCTCATCTCGCCGCCGCTTCCACCGATGAAGACCGCGTCGGGATCGGGAAAACCATCAAGTCCCTCCGGCGCCCTGCCATGGACCACTTTCACATTAGCCGCTCCGAACTTTTCCGCGTTCAGCTCAACGTTGCCCGCGTCCTCGGCGTTCTTCTCGATCGCCCAGACGCTTCCCTTTCCGGCGATCAGGGCCGCCTCTACGGCGACCGCCCCCGATCCGGCGCCGATGTCCCAGACAACCAAATCCTCCCGCAATCGAAGCCTGGCCAGCGAGATGACGCGCACTTCGGCCTTGGTGATGAGGCCGCGGCGTGGCTCGCGGCAGTGAAACTCCTCGTCGGGGATACCAGGCGTCCAGTCAGCCATTGTCGCCGCCCTCTCGGATCAGGATCAGCGTGTTCAGGGGAGAAACGGTCATTCCCGCCAGGCTCGCGAGGTCTGTCGCTGTCACCCTCTCCCGCTCGCTCTGCAGATCCTCGCACACATAGGCGCGAAAGCCCTTGATCCCCGCCGCGAAAAGGGCCCGAGCTATGGCAGGCGGGGAATGCGCCTCGTCGGTGAACACCCCGATCTTGTTCGACCGGCGCACCAGCTCGATCAGCGGGTCGAGGGGCTTCCGGCCGTGGACCGAGATGAAGACCGCGTCGTCCCACGGCTCCTTGATCCTGGCGAACGCCCACTGCATGGCTGAGACCGCCGGAATGATTTCAAGCCGCTCCTTTGGGAGCCTCTCCGTCAGAGTTCTGGCGATTCCGAAGAAGTTCGGATCGCCGCTCCCCAGGATCACGACCCGCTTCCGGCCGTACTCCGCCTTCACCCGCTCCACCACCTCGTCCATGTTGGATCGAACCACCAGCCGTTCCGCTGTCACCTCGGGGAAGAACCCGAGGAGCCGCTCCCCGCCGATCAGGAGGTCGGCCTTTCTCACAATCTCCAGGGCGGCGAGCGTGAGGCCCGCCTGCCCGTCATTTCCGACGCCGACGATCCAAACCTTTTCGTTCACGATGACGACGCCCGCCCGAGGACCTTTCCGTCGAAATCGGTCAGGACTGCCTCGATGGGAAGCTCCCCCTGGGTGTGGCTCGAACAACGGTCGCAGACAAGCTGGCAGACCCCGTCGAAGAAGCCAGTGAGCCCCGCCTCCACTACAATCTCCTGGACCTCACGGGCTGTGTTCGCTCCCCTGATCTTCTCCCTCATCCCGGACGGCGCGCCGCACTGAGCCGCCAGATCCGTCAGGAAAGCCAGGTCTACCGATCCACGCCGGGCGTGTGTCTGCATCATCCCGCTCGCCATCTTGGAGAGCTTGCCGATCATCCCGACGATGATCGCCTTCGGCACCTTGCTTTTCCGACAGCACTGGAGCGTCCAACCGAGAAAGTCCCCCATCTGGACAAACGCCTCCTCGGGGAGGTCAGTCAGAATCATCATGGCGAACTTTTCGCTCTCACCGCCCGTCGTCAGGACCACAGCCTGGACCCCCGCCGCTTGAGCCATATTAATTCCCTGGGCGATTGAGACCTTGAAGGCGGCAGTCGAGTACGGCCTGACGATCCCGGTCTTCCCCAGGATCGAGATCCCTCCGATCAGCCCCAGCCTCTCGTTGAGCGTCTTTTTGGCCAACTCCATCCCATGCGGGACTGTGATGACCACCTTCACCCCTCGCGGAGATCGGCCGTGCTGGGCGAGCGCCTCACGGACAGACTCGGCGATCATCTTGAGCGGCGTCTTAGTGATGGACGCCCGCCCGACCTCGATTCCCAGCCCGGCCTTCGTCACCCTCGCAACTCCCTCTCCGCCTTCGATCTCTACGGTGCCGCCGTCCGTCACACGCACCTCGGCGACGATCTCGGCCCCGTGGGTGCAGTCAGGATCGTCACCGGCGTCTTTGACTACAGAACAGACCGCCGAGGCTCCGCTGATCTTGCACGACCGGACAGCGAACTTAACGCGGAGACTAATCGGGAGGCCGATCTCAACCTCGCCGACCTTCCTTCCCGTCAGGAGCGCCGCAGTCGCCGCCTTGGCTGCCGCTGCCGCGCAGGCGCCTGTGGTGAAGCCTGTGCGCATTCCCTTCTTCTTGACCGGCGCCTCACTCACTCTTCGGCTCCTCTCCAGCCAGGACGAGAAGCGCGTTGACGATAGCGGCGACCACTGCGGACCCTCCCTTTCGTCCCACGTTGGTGATATACGGCGCGTCGAGAGAGCGAAGCGCCTCTTTGGACTCAGGAGCTGAGACAAACCCCACCGGGACCCCCACTATGAGCCCTGGAGCAACCTTCCCCTCCTTGACGAGCCGGACCACCTCGAAAAGCGCCGTGGGGGCGTTGCCAACGGCGACTATGGCGCCGTCCATCAACGGAGCCGCCTTTCTCATTGAGACCACTGCCCGCGTGGTTCCCTCGCGTCTGGCCTCGGCGATCACATCGGGATCGCCGATGAAGCAGTGAACTGACCCGCCGTGCCTCCTGAGGCGGACCACGTTGATCCCGGCCCTCACCATCTCCACATCGGCGACCACAGGCTTCCCGGCACGGATGGCCCGGAGCCCTTCCTCGACAGCTCGGGGATGAAACACGAGCCCGCTTTCCCAGGCGAATTCGAAATCGGCGGTGGCGTGGATGACGCGCCTGACCACCGGCCATTCGAGCGCTGAGTAGGGGTGCGACCCCGCCTCGGCGTCGATGATGGCGAAGCTCCGGCCTTCGATCTCCCGGCCCTTAGCCGTCTGCGTTGTCATACGATCAATAGAAGAACCAGAGGCCACCATGGTAGAAATTCACGCTCCCCTCCCTCTGGTCAGGGCTGAAAGTGTCAACCATGAAGCGCTGATACTCGATCCCCCACTTCCACTGGCCCCAGAATTTCTGCATGAGGTTCACGTGAATGGAACGGTGGCGTTGGATCGTGGCGCCGCCGCTCAAGCCGCCCGCCACGTCCTTGTCGGCCGCGTTCTGGCCGTATATCAGGTTCACCGTGGCATCCGTCCAGGGTCTCAGGCTCAGCCCCGTGTACCATCCGTCGCTCTCGATGTTGCGAAGACGGAACACTCCCCCGCCCGGAGCTTCCGAGACGACGTCGGCAAAGTCGCCGTTCCCCTCGCGGTTAAGGCCGTCCAGGTGCTGGTAGTGGGCGAAGAGAGTCACCGGCTCCCAAGGTGTCACCTGCCCGCTCACCTGGGCGCCCCAGGCTGTCTCGCTCCGCCGGGCAACCGGTCCCCGATCCCCGGCCTTGTCGAAGATCCCCTTGTTGCGCGAGATGGCGCCCGCGGTTTCAATCTGGAAGATCGAGTCGAGCCACTGGACCTTCCCTGCGAAGAGCGGCAGGTCCTGCCCCTGGCCGTCGGTGGCTGACCTGGGCGTGGTTCCCGAGTTCCCCGTGGTGAAGTTGCTGAAGGAGTGCTGCTGAGCCCCCAGCTCGAAGACCATCTTGTTATCCTTACCGACCGGCGCCTGATAGCCGAGGCGAAGCTGGGGCTGGCGAGCCCCCA
>CAZXPE010000068.1:9817-10259 GCA_964642915.1 uncultured bacterium
ATGTGGTCTGGCCGGCGATGAGATACCAGGAACGCTCCTTGGAGAGAGGCACGTCGGCCCGAGCGAACGCCTCGCGCAACCGGACGACACGCCCGGTGTTGGTGAGGGCGCTGTCCTCGTTGCCGTAGAAATCAATCGAGACCTTGCCGCCCAGCGTCACCCCTGAGACCTCGCCCGACGCCTCGACGTTGACTCGCGTCTCCCTCGCGTCGGCTGAGAAGCGCCCCTGCTGCCCCGCCTCTCCCGAGGTCGGCCCGAGCGGGGTGGAGCCCGGACCGAAGTTCAGGTTAGACCCTCCGAGGTCTCTGTCTCCGTACTGGAGATCAAGCTTCACGTACCCCCCGATCGAAACTTTGATGGGGCTCTTGGGCGCCTCAGCCGGCGCAGGAGCCGCCGGAGGAGTCGGCGCAGCCGGCACCGCCACTGCCGGAGGGGCCGGCGG
>CAZXPE010000069.1:0-9876 GCA_964642915.1 uncultured bacterium
GACGGCGGGATTGCCGCGCGTCAGGATGTCGCGCACGCGCCGCATGGCCCGCGCCTGTGAGTCGAGCGCGCCTTGAGTCTTCCACCGCTGGCGCGGGTCGCGGTCGGCGATCTCGGGCAGCAGCCCAGTGGTCTTCATCAGGGCGTACGTCTGCGGCTTGTCAAGGAACGTGCCGCCCGGCCCGGTCTCGGCGATCGTGTCGAGGGAGAGGTTCCCCTCGCTGAATTCGAAGCCGCGCTTGATGCGCTTCAACATCTGAGCGATTTCGTCGTCGATGACCGCCTTGGCGAAGTCGAAGGTCATCAGGGCGTCAACCAGGCCGCCCATGTTGAGCATATCCACCCCGCCGAGCAGGCCCGCCACCGCGGACATCCCAGTCTCGTAGCCGGATTGCGCGTCGTTGATCTTGGCGTTGGTCAGCCCGATGTAGCCGCCGCAGGGGACGTGGTAGTAGCGCGCCATCTGAGCGTGGCCCATGTGCAGGATGCCGCACTCGATGGCGCCGGGCGCGTACGCCCCCCGCCGCATATCGGCCACGGTGGGCAGCGAGCTGTAAATGAGCGGCGTGCCGGGGCGCACCATCTGCATCAGCACGGCCCAGGCCAGGAACTCGGCATTCCCCTGCGCCAGGGTGCCGGCCAGGGTCAGGGGCGAGGAGATGCCCGCGTTGGGCACCACGCTCCCGAAGCTGGGCAGGCCGCGTTCGGCAAAGAAGATCAACATCTCGGTGGAGTCGAAGTCCATGGTCAGGGGCGAGACCACGGGGCAGTAGTGATGGGTGATGAAGGGGCGCTCCCGATAGGCCGCCTCGCTGCCGGCAATCAACGCGCCGAGGCGTAAGATCGTCTCCGCGTCTTCAGGGTTGAGCGCGCTGCACCGCACGGGCTTGAGGCAGTTTTTCAGCGCCGGGTAAAGGCGCGCAAGGGTGAACTGACCGGGCGGCGCGTCCTCGGCGAGAGTGGGGATGGAGAAGATGTCGTAGCCCGGCAGCTCGTTGAACAGATGGGCGATGCGAGCGATGTCATCTGAAAACGCCCGCCGCTCCTGGCCGGTCACCGGGTCAATCAGGTTCGGCGCGGAGCTGCCGGGCACAATCAGCGGCCCATCGCGGGGAATGGTGCGGTCGTATTGCGGGTCGCGCCCGTGGAAGGTGAAGGTCGGGGGAAAGGCGGCGCGAAAACGCTCGACTACCGCGCGGGGCAGCTTGACGATCGCCGTTTCCGAATCCGCGCGGCAGCCGTGTGCGGCGAAAAGCGCGCGAGCCCTGTCGTTGCGCACCAGCAGGCCGACGCTCTCGAGGATCTCGAGCGACGCCTCATGAATCCGTTCGACCTGCTCTGGTGTGAGGAGTGTCGCAAGGGTGACCATCCTTCAACCTTTCTGTGACGAAGCGGGCCGCCTATAACTCCAGCGAGGCCATCTCCGTGACAAAGCGAAAGCGGTCTCCGCGGTACAGGTCTTTGCCGTACTCCACCGGCCGATTCTCTTTGTCAAAGGAGAGGCGCCGCTCCAGCATGAGCGGAGCGCCTGGCTCTACGCCCAGCAGTTTGGCCTCGTATTCCGCGGCGACGACCGGCTCCAGGCTCTGCCGCGCCTGGCTGACCGAAACCTTGTACTCCTTCTCCATGATTTCGTACATCGAGCGGCTTGCCAGTTCGTGCGCGTCCAGCCCGGGGAAGCGCTGGACAGGGATGATGAATCGTTCCAGCATCACCGGCTCCTCGTTGATCAGCCGCAGCCGGTGAATGTCATAGACAGGGGCCGAAACCGGGAGTCTCAGATGGCCGGCCAGGGAAGCCTCGACCGGCCGTTGGGCGAACGCAATGACTCTGGCGCCCGGCTTGTACCCCCGGCGTTGCATCCCCCGTGTAAAGGAGATCAGCCGCCCCGCCTGCCGCTCAATCTTGGGTTCGGCGATGTAGGTGCCATTCCCCTGTCGGCGAACGAGCAGCCCCTGCGTCTCAAGCAGTCGGAGCGCCTGCCTCAGTGTCATTCGATTGACGCCCAGCATCTGGCTCAATTCGCGCTCGGGAGGCAAACGCTCGCCCGGCGCAAGCCTGCCCGACTCAATTCGATCGAGCAAGCTCTCGGCGATCTGGCTGTAGAGCGGCAGGGCCGTTGATAGACGATTGACCGGAGGCTCAATGGGGCGTCTGGCGCTCATGGTTCGTGGCGCGGGATCATCTTTCAGCAATGGCCTGAGATTGGTTGATTGGTGTATACCAATAACATCGTAAGGCCGGAATGTCAATTTCCTGAAGAGCCCGCCAATCAGGGCCCGTTCGGGGCGGTTGACACCTTCGGGAGGCGCGTGCTAAATCTGTGATACCTCGCCCGTGCTCGGAGGGAAGCTAGTCATATGGGCTCGCGGTTGTCTCTTCCGCAGCGCCTCACGCCCGAAGGGGTCTTCTCCCTATACAGGACCATGCTCAGGATCAGGAGAGTCGAGGAGAAGATCCGGGACCTCTACGCCCTCGGCAGGATGCCGGGCTTCATCCACCTCTCGATCGGCCAGGAGGCCGTCGCCGCCGGGGCGTGCGCTCCTCTCAGGCCCGACGATTCGGTGACCAGCACTCACAGGGGCCACGGCCACTATCTGGCAAAGGGGGGCTCTCTCAAGGGCCTCCTTGCCGAGCTGTATGGAAAGAAGACCGGCTGCTGCAAGGGCAAGGGCGGCTCGATGCACATCGCCGACGTCTCAGCGGGCTACCTTGGGGCCAATGGCGTCCTGACCGCGGGGCTCTCGCAAGCGTGCGGTGTCGGCCTGGCAGCCAGGATGAAAAAATCCGACCGCGTCTGTCTGGCATTCTTCGGCGACGGAGCCGCCAACCGCGGCCCGTTCCACGAGTCGATGAACTTGGCTGCGGTCTGGAGGCTTCCCGTCGTCTTCCTCTGCGAGAACAACCAGTGGGCCTCGACGACAGCCTTCAATGACTCGACGGCAGGAGGCTCGATCGCCGCCCGCGCCGCGGGGTACGGGATTCCCGGAGTCGCCGTCGATGGCAACGATGTCCTGGCTGTTCACGAAACGGTGGAGCGAGCCGTGGGGCGAGCAAGAGGCGGCGAGGGCCCTACCCTCATCGAGGCGCGAACGATCCGCTGGCAGGGCCACTACGAGGGCGACTCCCAGGCTTACCGCGACAGGAAGGAGGTTACTGCGGGGAAGGAGAACGATCCGATAGACCACCTGGCAGTGACGCTCAGAAAGCACGGAGAGTGGGACGATCGCTGGGCCAAGGAGGTTGAGGAGGAGATCTTGGCCGAGATCGAAGAAGCTGTCGCCTTCGCCGAGTCGAGCCCCTTCCCCGACCCCGCTGATGCCCTCGACGATCTCTTCGTTTCCTACCCGTGGCGGGATGACTGAGCTGACATTCGCCGACGCGCTCTGCCTGGCGCTCAGAGAGGAGATGAGCCGCGACCCGGCCGTCTATGTCATCGGTGAAGACATCGGCGCGGGCGTTCCGTTCGGAGTCACCAAGGGGCTCAGAGAGGAGTTCGGGGCCGAGCGGGTCCTCGATGCCCCGATCTCTGAGGCAGCCATCGTCGGCTCTTCGGTGGGAGCGGCGATGGCGGGGATGAGGCCGGTTGTTGACATGCACTTCGCCGATTTCGTCACCTGCGCCATGGACGAGGTTGTGAACCAGCTCGCAAAAAGCCGCTACCTCTTCGGAGGGCAGTGCCGCTTCCCCATCACCCTCAGAATGCCCTACGGGATCGGCAAGTCAGCCGGAGGCCACCACTCGAATTCAGTCGAGGCGTGGTTTCTAAACACCCCGGGGCTGAAGATCGTGATTCCCTCCACTCCCGCCGACGCTCGGGGACTCCTCAAGACTGCCATCAGAGACGATGATCCGGTGCTGGTCTTTGAGCAGCGGAGCCTCTATCGGATCACAGGCCCGGTGCCAGAAGAAGAAGCGATGGTTCCCCTCGGTCTCGCCGCCGTCAAGAGGGCGGGGAGCGATGTGACGATCATCGCCACAGCCCGGATGGTCCACCTGGCCCTCGAGGCGGCCGAGGCCCTCGCTGCCGAGGGGATTTCAGTTGAAGTTGTGGACCCCCGGAGCCTGGTCCCTCTGGACGTGGAGACCCTCGTCGCCTCCGTGTCGAAAACCCACCGGGTTGTGATCGCTGAGGAGGGGCCGCTGAGAGGTGGAGTTGGCGGCCACCTGGCTTGGGTCGTGATGAGCGAGGCCTTCGATGAGCTGGACGCACCGATCGAGCGCGTGGCAGGGGCTAACGTTCCGATCCCATTCAGCCCTGTGCTGGAGGGGGCGGTCGGTCCCCGGACAGAGGCGATCATCGCCGCTGTGCATAGAACCCTGAACTGATCAGAGCAAAGGAGGAGAGCATGTCGAGAAAGTATGTCGTGTTCGTCGTCATCGCGGCAGTTGTGGGCCTGATCTGGGCCCAAAGCGGGGACACCGCGTACAAGCCTGAGTTCAAGAACAGCCTGGTGGTCGGCCCCTCGGGGCCGTGGGGGGAGGCGGCGGCAAAGTTCGCCGATCTTCTCAAGGAGAGGACCCAGGGCAGGATCAACGTGAAGAACTACTTTGCAGGCCAGCTCTTCGCCGGAAAGCAGACGAACGAGTTTACGCTCTTGAATCAGGGGGTGGCCGACTTCGCGCTGGGCTCGACGATCAACTGGTCCCCCCAGGTAAAGGAGCTGAACCTCTTCGCCATGCCGTTCATGTTTCCCTCCTACAAGGCGCTTGACGCTGTCCAGGCGGGGGAGCCGGGGAAGAAGCTCTTCCAGCTTATCGAGGCCAAGGGCGTGGTTCCTCTCGCCTGGGGGGAGAACGGCTTTCGCCAGGTGACCAACTCAAAGCGGCCCATCAAGGGCCCTGGCGATCTCGACGGCCTCAAGATCCGCGTGGTGGGCTCTCCGATCTTCATCGACACCTTCAGGGCTATGGGGGCCAACCCGATCAACATGAACTGGGGGGAGGCCCAGACGGCCTTCCAACAGGGGACTGTGGATGGTCAGGAGAACCCTGTGGTCACAGTCATCACTCCCTTCAAGCTCTGGACGACCCAGAAGCACGTCACCCTCTGGTATTACGCCATCGACCCGGTCATCCTCGCCGTCTCCAAGATCACCTGGGAGAGCCTGACACCTCAGGACCGCGAGATCGTAAGGAAAACCGCCGAGGAGGTCATGGCCTGGGAGAAGAAGGCGGCGCGGGCCGGGCTTGAGGGCTCCAACGAGGCCGTCGAAAACCTGAAAAAGAACGGCATGGAAGTGGTGACGCTCTCGCCGAAGGACCTCGAGGCGTTCCGCTCCAAGACCCGCGCTGTCTACGACAAGTGGGCTGGCGAGATCGGCGCAGACCTCGTGAAGTCGGCAGAGAAGATCGTCGCCGCGACCAAGTGACCGCTCCCTCTTGCACCGAACCTCCGGGGGCCGAGAGCCCCCGGAGGGGATCGCTCGGCAGGCTCGCTGACCGCCTGGAGGAGGGCGCCTGCGTCCTCCTCTTCCTTGTGATGACGGTGGTGTCCTTCATCAACGTCATCACCCGCTATCTCATCCGCTACTCGCTGGCTTTCACCGAGGAGCTTGTGGTGAGCCTCTTCGTCTGGCTCACCCTCGTCGGGACAGCCATCGCTTTCCGCGAAGGGGCCCACCTCGGGTTCACCTACCTGGTGGACCGGGCCCCTCGCTCTCTCCGCCGCTTCTCCGTCTGGCTCGGGGCTCTCCTCGGCGTCGGCCTCTTCGCCCTGCTCATCTATTTCGGCCTCGGCCAGATCAAGAGCGAGCGAATGCTCGGCACCACCTCTGAGGCGCTGGCGATCCCCCAGTGGTGGTACACGGCGGGGATCCCCGGCTTCGGTCTGGTCGTCATCGCTCGGATTCTTCAGGGCGCGTTGAGAGCAGACAGGAAGGCCCGCCGCTGATGGAGCCGGGTCTCCTCCTCTTTGGCCTCTTCTTCCTACTGCTCTTCTTCGGCGTCCCGATAGTCACCTCCATCGGGGTATCGGCGCTCGTCTTTCTCTGGCAGTTCAACCTCGGAATCCAGGTCACCGCTGCGAACGTCTACGCGAACATCGCCAAGTTTCCCCTGCTCGCCATTCCTTTCTTCATCCTGGCCGGCTTCGTGATGGACAAGGCAGGGCTCTCGCGGGGCCTCGTCAACCTCCTGAACCTCCTCATCGGCCCGATCCCCGGAGGGCTCGGTCTCGTGGCCGTAGGGGGGTGCGTCTTCTTCGGGGCGATTTCAGGGACGGGCCCCGCAGACACCGCCGCCATCGGAACCGTCATGATCCCGGCGATGGTCAGGCGCGGGTATCACGTCGGCTTCGCCGCAGCGCTCGTCGGGGCGGCGGCCACGACCGATGTCCTGATCCCGCCGAGCGTGGCCTTTGTCGTCTATGGCGTCATCACCGAATCGTCCATCGCCCGCCTCTTCGCTGCCGGAGTCGTTCCTGGTCTCATCATGGGGCTCGCCCTCGTCCTGCCGGTCTACTGGATCTCCAAGCGCCACGGCTGGGGGGGCGAGCGCTGGGGGACCTGGCCTGAGATCCGCCATGCGGTTTGGGAAGCCAAGTGGGGGCTCATGGCCCCGGTGGTGATTCTGGGAGGGATCTACGGAGGGATCTTCACCCCGACTGAGGCCGCTGTGGTGGCTGTGGCCTATGGCCTCTTCGTCGGGCTCGTGGTCTTCAGAAACCTCAGCCTGCGAGACCTCTACGAGGTCTTCCTCGGCTCGGCGGTCTCCACCTCTGTGGTGATGATCGTGGTGGCTCTCGCCGGCCTCTTCTCCTGGACCGGCTCGACGCTCGGGGTGATGGACAGGGCCGCCAGAACTCTCGTCGGGCTCACGGATAACCCTTACCTGCTCCTCCTGCTGCTGAACGTCATGCTCCTCGTCGCCGGGATGCTGCTCGACGCCATCTCTATCTACTACGTTTTCCTCCCGATCCTCCTTCCGCTGATGAAGCAGTTCGCCTGGGATCCGGTCTGGTTCGGAGTGATGATGACAGTCAACCTGGCCGTCGGGACGATCACGCCGCCGGTGGCTGTCAACCTCTACGTGGCTTCGAACATCTCGGGAGCATCAATGGAAGAGGTCTCGCGCTGGGCTCTGCCCTTCGTCCTGGCTCTGCTGGCGGCGCTCCTCCTGATCACCTACATCCCCGCCCTTTCCCTTTGGCTCCCCAACCTCCTCGGCGTGAGATAATACTCCGCGCTCAGCCGCCGGAACCGCCCACAGCAGAGATTAGAGGCAGAGCCGTGAATCTCAGGACAGCGCCTCAAAAACCGAGCGATGTTCCGGTCGGCCTGCAGCGCGTGGTTATGCGCACCATGTAGTGACCTAGTACCGACACCGGTCAAACTTTACCGGGAGGCTTCTTGTTGAGCGGTGAGATGCGCGCTCAGCGTATACAATAAACGACGACGACGCTCCGAGGAAATGCTCCCGATCGCGCCGGCGATTCGGTAGCGAGGCACCACTGCCAGAAACCCCAACCGGATAATCGAATCCGCGATCAATCCGCTGGCGGCAAAATCCGCATCCGTGGCGACAATCCGCTCATCAAAGCCATCTACGTATTCATGGAGTTGCGTGCTGACCCCACAAACCAGTAAATCGTGATACCGCGGCATCTCCCGCAAGATCAGAGCTGGTCGGTACTTCACCTGCCCGTCGGCTTGTGGGACCGGCGTGAGAATAATGTCAGCTTCCCGCATACTCGGGATTCCGTTCTTTGAGGCGGTCTAAGGAATACTCCGGCTCATCTGGCCCATAGGCAGCGGCTAACTCGGCGGTCGCCAATGGCCACCAAGCGTCCTGTTCGTCCTCAGCGGGGTGTTTCGGCAACACCGTGACGAGCAGTTTGGTGTCCGGTTCCAATACATACGGTTCATCGAGCCGGATCTGCTCTCCATCAAAATGGGCGGGTAACGTAATCGCCTTCATGGGTATCATCTCCTTCTTGTCTTGGACGGGCTGACTCCCCCTCATTCGCTTCTTATCTATCTACACTCCTGAGCATCTTCGTGCAACAATATTTCGCACAAAACGCGCCCAACGACTCAGCGTCACCCGCCGCCGCGCTTCTGCGGCGGTCGGGTGCACGCCGCTGATACTCATTGAGGCCCCCTCCCGCGCACACCGTTTGGTATGCTCGTGTGGCCCCAAATTTCTTTAAAGGAGGGAACCTCGGTGAGATTCTACGCCAAGCCGCACCTCCACTCCTGATGTCCTTCACTGTCGCCATCGAACCTGCCTTCACGGTGGCCGATGGCTATAGAACCTCGACCTGCCTGCCGGCAGGCAGGTAGGTGTTTGGTGCAGGGCGCTTTGCCCTAGCACGGCCATTGAGAAACCAAGTCAGAGCGGCTTTACTTCCGGAAGCGACGCCGACTGAGAGACGAAGATCTCTTCGACGGGAGCCTTTTGCCCTTGACAAGCGGGGGCCTCATAGGAGTTCGGCGGGCTCGCGGACAATCATCGCCGGAGCAATTCACGTCAGCCGCCGGGCTATGGCCTCGATGGCCTTCATGCCTTGACCAAACCTGGCGATGGGCTCCCGATGCGCTTCCAGTTCGCTGTACGGGATAAACCGCACATTCAAATCCCTGACCCGGCTAAAGGCGGGGCGCAGCAGCTGGTCTCGGACATCGGCCTCGCGGGCTTCGGGAGCCACCAGAAACAGGGCATGCGCGGGCTGGCCCGGCAACCCACAGCACATCAATCAATCGAATTGCCTCGGCCGCCGGCGTGTTCTCCAGCGCTTCTGGAAGGCAATCGCGACACCCGTCCGCCAACCGGCCGCCGGCGTACGGGCGGTTCCGGTCATTGCTGGCCACCCACACTTCGAACCCCAGCGCGCGTCCGAGGTCGCGCAACCACCCCTGGATCTCCGTATGGGTGCGGTCTTCCTCGCGGGCCGTTCGCATGGCCTTGTTCGCCTGGTCCGCCTCCTCGCGAACGCGGGCCAGGTCTGCTTCCCATTGCGCGAGCGCCGCTTCACCGGGAGGCGGCAGGTAGCGGCCCGTGCCGATGTCGAACAGCGCCCCCGCCACCGCGCCGAGGTCGTTGGAAAGCAAGTCCCGGTATTTCTCATTCAACGCCAAGATGCCCTGGCGCATGGCCAGGTACTCGTCCCACCGCCCGAGCTTCACCTTCGCGCCGCAAAGCGCGTTGTAACCCTTCACGATCGCGGTGTTGAACGGCGACACCAACGTGGGGTGGAGGAAATAGAGGAGATTGGCCACCGCCGGCCCCAGCCCTCTAATCGCTTCACGGTCAAGGGCCTGGATCGCGCCGATCACCTGGGCCTCCCCCGTGCAGCAAGCGCAGGTCTGAAGGAAGCGCGCGAATGCGAGCTGGTTCTCGCGGTTCTCGTAAATGTCGGGGATGCGGAGCTTGGGCTTCCACAGAAAGGCGTGGTCCGCACCTTTGAAGATTTGCCGCTGTTCCGCGATGGAGCCGACGACCGTCTCCAGCGAAGAGCCCTTGTAGACGTTGCCGAAGGTGCCGGCCTCGATCTCGGCCACCACGGCTGCGATGCCCCGGCGGATGGACCGGAAGTTCTTCAGGCGCTCTTCCCAGAGGAACCACGTCTGATAGGTGCTTCCGGGATCGTCGCGCCAACGGCCGAACAGATAACGGACCGGATCGCTCGCGGCTGCTGGACTCACGGCGGTAGACATGAGGTAACCTCTCGGACTTGTCCAGATTCACCGGGCGGCCGAACGCTATCTCTCTTGAACTTCGTTATACGAGTGCGTAGTTCCGTATATCCTGACCACGGCAGTTCGCCGGGGCTGCGCGGGCCCTGACTTTCCGCATGGTTGGCACACAGGTCGTGGCTGGCTCGCCGTGATACACCGCGAGGCGCTGCAAGATAGCGCCGGCGCGTTCGCAGCGATAC
>CAZXPE010000070.1:0-9586 GCA_964642915.1 uncultured bacterium
TGTAACCTCGGCTCTCTGAACATCTCCAAGTTCGCGGTGGAGACTGCGGCCGGAGAGTGGACGATCAACTGGGAGGAGCTGGAGCCGGTGGTGCGGCTCTCTGTCAGGTTCCTCGACGACGTGATCGAGATGAACCCGTATCCACTGCCGGAGATCGACGAGATGGTCAAGGCGAACCGGCGGATCGGGCTGGGGATCATGGGATGGGCGGACCTCCTCCTCCTCATGGGGATCCCCTACGACAGCCAGGAAGCCCTCGACTTGGCCGAGCGGATCATGGCGTTTGTCAGGGAGAAGTCGCACGACCAGTCTGCCAAGCTCGCCGAGGAGCGGGGGCCGTTTCAGAACTGGAGCCGCTCGATCTACAGGAACGACCGGCCTCTCAGGAACTCCACTCTCACGACCATCGCGCCCACCGGAACTATCTCGATGATCGCGGGCTGCTCCTCGGGAATCGAGCCGATCTTTGCCCTGGCCTTCGAGCACCGGGTGAAACAGCCCGACGGGGAGCGGATCCTGCCGTTCGTCAACGAGATCTTTGAGAGGGCCGGCAAGTCGCGCGGGTTCTACTCCGAGGCGCTGATGCAGGAAGTGGTCAAGCTGGGCTCGCTCCACGGAATCCCGGGAGTTCCCGAGGACGTCCGGCAGGTCTTCAAGACATCCCACGAGATCCCGTTCGAGTGGCACGTGCGCCACCAGGCGGCTTTCCAGAAGCACACGGACAACGGGGTCTCGAAGACAATCAACCTCCCCAACACGGCCGCTGAGGCCGACGTGGCTGATGCCTATCTCCTTGCCTGGGAGTTGGGATGCCTCGGGATCACCGTCTTCCGCGACGGCTGCAAAGGCGAGCAGGTGCTCACCGCCGGAGTGAAGGGGATGGAGGGCGCCCCGGCGGCGCTGGCCCTCGCGCCGGCTGTGGCGGCTGGCCCGGCCGTCATCAAGCCTCGCCCGCACAGCCTGACCGGCCGCACCTACCGGATGCAGACCCCCATCGGAACGGCGTTCGTCACCGTCAACGAGACGCCGGACGGTGAGCCGTTCGAGGTGTTCGTCCAGGTTGGCAAGGGCGGGTCGGACACCATGGCCGTTGCCGAAGCGCTCGGTCGCCTGATCTCGCTGGTCCTCAGGCTGCCGTCTCCGCTCTCTCCGAAGCGCAGGCTGGAGGAGGTCATCAGCCAGTTGTCCAGGATCGGCGGAGGTCAGCCGACCGGATTCGGTCCTGCAAAGATACTCTCGCTGCCTGACGCCCTAGCGCGGACGCTGGCCGAGCACATCGGCCTAGTGAGACCCGAGGAGACAGCGGCCGGGACGTCAGCCGCAAGGACTCGGATCGGAGACCTCTGCAAGGAATGCGGCCAGGCCACGTTCATCTATGAGGAAGGGTGCAAGAAATGCCTGTCGTGCGGCTTCAACGAGTGCTGAAAGGCTCGTCCTGAGTCTGGAAGAGAGGTAAAACCGGCCGGTCAGAAGGAGGCGGGCATGGAAATCATCAAGTCGCTGATCTTCCTCGGGATGTTGTTCGCGGCGATCTGCTTCGTAGTCGGATTGGCGTTGATGGCCGGCATGATCCAATCCGTGTACCGGGTCTCTCCCGGCGGCTGGCTGAACGGCGCGCAGACCTTCCTGCTTTTCTCGATCGCCCTCTATTGCTGGGGGAGGGCCTCGTCCGGCCGCTGGTAGCTCGCGGATCAGCCCCCTGGGGGTGCTTGGACCGACAATTACCCGGCGGCGGCCTCTTCTGGCCGTGGGCTGCGGGCTCAGCGGTGCCGGCTACGCTGGCGGGAAGCTACGGGGTTTCAGCGTCGGTGCTCTGGTGGCTGGCTACCACTCTTCCTTCTCGAAATGGATCCGGTTCGCTTCCGCGACGTGCTTGATGTCGTCCATCGACGACGGGTTGCCGCACGTCAGGATCACTGTGCTCGATGAATCGAACCGCTTCTCAAGCTCGGCGAGGGAGACGTTGTCCGGCAGCCTTGGTTTCACCGCTTGCTCCAGCGCGGCCCTTGCCCTCGCGACATCTCCCCCGGTAACTGTGACCTCCCTGAGCGCCTCTTCCTCCTTGAGCGGCATCCCGAAGGTGAAGCGAAGCAGGTTGTTGGCCCGACCCAGGCCCAACTTCGGGTCGCTGAGGTCGCGCGGCGTGGGGCGGCTGACTGACGGAATATATGTGAAGTTGAATGCCCGCGACGCTTCGATCCGCGACAGCTCCTCGTGGTAGGCCAGCTCGGCGTAGGTCCGGTTAGTGTGGAGCAGGGTGTATTTGATTCCGGTTGCCTTCCCCTGTGAGGCCTCGAAGTAGAGTTGTTTCACCATGGAGGCGAACGGCGCCAGGCCGGTGCCCGTGCCTACCATCAGGACGCTCTTGAACCCGGCGGCTCTTTTGTCCAGCGTGAAGTCTCCGGTGATCCGGTCCACATAGACGATCTTGTTGTCGCTCCGGGGGTCGATCCGAAACAGGGATTCCGTCAGCCTTCCGGGCTCACCGCGCGCATTCCTCTCCAGAACGATGTAGAACTCGAGGTATCCGTGCTGGCTCGTCTCATGCGGCGCTGAGGAGACTGAGTATGAGTGGGTCACGGGCCCGCGCTTCCGGTCGCCGTGCTCGTCCAGATCAGGCGCATAATTGATCTTCCCGTCCGGGCCGACGACTTTCTTCGTGAGCTTGCAGTCGTCGCGCCGAAGCGCAATGTACTGCCCGGCTTTGTATTCGGGGAACCTGCTCCCTTCCTCCGGGAGGAGACGGAAGAGAGACAGGATAGGGGAGAGGTTCTGCCGGCGGACGACGGTCCCGGTTTTTCTTTCTGCCATGGTGCGAGCCTTGCTTTTTCAGCAGCAGATGGATGGTACAAAAGCTCCCGGCGGCCTGTCAACGAGGCAGGCGAAAAACTTCTTGACCCGTCGTGGCACGGGGTGTTAAATACGCTCCTAGAGTTTGTGAATCTTGTCACGATAGCGAGTCGGGGACAAAAACGTCGTCTCGGTGAGGAGAAAGGAGAATTCATGGTCATGCGTGTGTCCTCGTTGAAGGCGTGTGGAATGTGGGTGGCGATGGGCGCGTTGCTCGTGACTGCTGCCGCTGTCGGGGCTCAGGGAGCGTGGGAGGCCCCGGCTGATGCCAAGAAGATGAAGAACCCGGTAGCCAAGTCGGACAAGGTTGTGGCCACGGCCAAGCAGATCTTCCAGACCAACTGTGTCGCCTGCCACGGGGCGGACGGGACCGGCAACGGCCCGGCCGCGGCCAGCCTCCCGGTGAAGCCCGCCAACTGGACCGCCGCGGCGACTCAGGCCAACACCGATGGGGAGCTCTTCTGGAAGATCACCAACGGCAGGGGTCCCATGCCGCCCTGGAAGCATCTTTCAGAGAACGACCGCTGGGCGCTGGTCCACTATCTCCGGACGTTTAAGAAGAAGTAAAGAGGGCATTCGGTCCTCAGCGGTCATCCGGCGGCCGAACACCGCCGGCTGACCGCGAGGCGCCCACTCTCTCGCCTTTCCGCGGTTCCGGCAACCTTTCCATCCGCTTCAGTTTATTTGCAGAAAATTCCCGTTCGGGCCTATATCGCGCGCTCGCTGAACTTTCCTCTGAAGCTTCCGGCTTTTTTTGCCGACACTTAGGGTCAGAGGTTCCCCGATTGCAACCTCGTGCTTGATATTTGAGGGAGGGATAACGCTCATGTCTGACGGCCAGACGGTAATCATCGCCGACGACGATCCAGTTGTCCGGGACCTTATCGCCGACTGCCTGAGCGAGATCGGGCTGACGGCCCAGAAAGTCGGGACCGGGTCTCAGGTGCTGAAGCTCCTGGCGGACACCATGCCGACCCTGATTATTCTCGACGTATACATGCCCGGCCTGAACGGGCTCAAGGTCTGTTCGGCCATCCGGGCGACCCACCGCTGGGCGGCGGTCCCGGTCCTGATCCTCACCGCTTACGGGGACCGCCGGACTCTGGCGCGGGCGCTGGAGGCAGGGGCCGATGATTTCATGGTGAAGCCCTTCACGGTTTCCGTGCTCCTGGATAAGGTTCGGCGCCTGCTGGTTACGGCTCGTCCCGTGGAAGCAGTCCCGGTGTCAGCTTGACCATGAGGATGCGCCGAGTGGAAACTGAAGTGATCGACAGCTCCTGGGAGGTCAAGCGGGGGCAGATCCGCGCCCTGGTTGAGGCCGCCAGGGGGATGACTGAGGGGAACTTCAACCGGCTCGTTTCCATCAAGGCCAAGGACGAAATCGGGCAGCTCGCCTACTACATCAATAGGACGATGTTGAACCTTCAGCAGTTGGATCCTGTTGTCAAGAGGTCGAGCGGCCAGATTCCGAGGGCAAGCTCCCAACTGTCGGATGTCGTTCGCACGACTGAGGCCGCCACGCTGAAGGTGCTGGATGAAACCGAGAAGATCATGGAGGAGCAGGAGCGAGCCACGGGCGAGCTGGAGCGCGTGAAGCGATGGCTTGTGGCTGAACACGGAGGGCTTGCGGGGCTCGACTCGATCATCGCCTCGCTGGACACCGTGGGTGCGCTCCACCGGAAGGCGCTTGACCGCGCCATGGAGATCATCGCCGCGATGGAGTTTCAGGACATGACCACCCAGAAGATCGAAAAGACCCTTGGCCTCATGGCTGAGGTGACGCGGCGGCTCGTCGGTCTCCTCTTTCTCTTCAGGCTTCAGGACTCCTCTCCCTCCGATCCGGCGATCTCCAGAGAGCTCGATATGATCGACCGCTTGAACGAGCCCGTCGGTTGCCTGTCGTCCAAACAGGGATTGGTGGATCAACTGCTGGCTGAACACCTTCGGACCAAGGGCTGAAGCGGTGAGACCCGGTGCCGAACCAACGGGGTCCCTTGACCCGTCGCGGGGCGACCCGTATACTGTGTTTCGTTTCTGTGGTGATCCGCCCGGGTTGCCGCATTACGTCTCAGCCAGCAGTTCGCCGGTAGAGCCGTCTCCGGTCGGTGTCCTGTCCTTCCGGGACCGAGGCTCGAGCCCGTAGGGTGGTCGTCCACGCCACGGGATTGGGCGGGACTCCGGGGGCGGGGCGATGGACGATGGGATAGGATGATGGACCGACCGACCGAGCGGCATTCCCCCCAGGAGTTCTGGGATTCCCTTGGCGAGATAAGGCGGCGCCTTGATGACCTGAAGCTGCGCTTTCATCAGGTCTCGCAGCTCCCTGCGCCGCTCGAGCCCCAAGCCGTTTCCTCTCCCGGACCCGTGGCCGGAGCGGATCTCCCAGCCGAGCCAGAATGGCGGGCGCTGGGACCTCTCCAGGAGATAGTCTCGATCCCATCCACGGGCATGGATCCCAGCGAGGTCTTCGGCCTCGCGATGGACCGCGTCACCCGCCTTCTGGCCGTTGACAGGGCGGCGCTGTTCACTCTCGAAGCCGACGGCCAGCACCTCCGGCCCCGTTCCTACCGAGGATTCAGGCCCGACGATCTCACGAACTTCTCCCTGGAGGCCGGGGAGGAGGGGATCGTGGGGCGCGCCTTCAGGGAGGGAAACCCCGTCACCTACTCGATGACAACCGGAGTTCAGGCGGCCGACCCGTTTCTCGTTAAGTTCCCGGTCAGGAACGCCGTTGCCTTGCCGATCCGTTCGGAGGGCGCTGTGAAGGGCGTGCTCTATGCCGGGCGGTGGGGCCGGCCAGCCCACTTCACCGTTGAGGAGATACAGATCCTCATGCTCGTGGCCGACCGCGTCGGGACCGCCATGGTCCACGTCAGGCTGGCAGGTCGCCTTTCAGACCAGGTGGACCGACTGAAAGAGTTGACCCGCCTGTCCGCCCGCATCAGCGTTCGTCTGGACCCCAGCGAGGTCCTCTCCGCAGCCTGCGAGGCGGGGGTCCGGCTTCTCCATCTCAGGTCGGCGGCCATCGCTCTAGTCGAGGACGACAACACCCTGTCGGTCCGCGGCAGCTACGGCTTTGCCGAGGGGGCCCTCGGGGCGGGGAAGTTCCCGCGCGGCGAAGGGCTCATCAGCCAGGTGGTCCGGTCCGGTCAGCCGGCGCTGATCTCCGACCTGCGCGGCGATTCAGTCCAGGAGGCCCCGCTGCTTCACGACCTCGGCGTCCGCTCCATCCTGGTCTTTCCGATTCGGCTCAGGGAGGAGATGGTAGGCTGCTTCGTCCTTGCCGACCAAGTGCCGAGACAGTTCTCGGCCGACGAGGTGGAGACCGCAGCGCTCCTGGCCTCCCAGGCGGCCATCGCGGTAGAGAACTCTAGGCTCTACGGCCAGTTGCGCCAAACATACGAGGAGCTGAAGACCACCCAGGAGCAGCTTGTTCAGTCCGAGAAGGTAAGGGCCCTCGGTGGGATGGCCGGCGGGATCGCCCACGAATTCAACAACATCCTCGCTATCATCCTCGGGAAGACCCAGCTTATGGTCGAGCGGCGTGCTGACCCTGCGCTTCGGGAAGATCTCGGCGTCATTGAAGAGGCCGCCTGGCGCGCTGCTGAGACGGTTCGGCGTCTCCAAAGCTTTGCGTCGATCCGCGCCGAAGAGGGGCGCAGCTCTCTCGACCTGAACGCGCTGGTCACGGATTCAGTGGCCCTCATGCGGCCCCGCTGGAAGGATGAGGCTGAGGCAAGGGGAATCCGGGTAGAAGTCATCGCCGAGCTCGAGGAGATCCCTCTCGTCCTCGGCAACGCCGCCGACCTTCGCGAGCTGGTGACTAACCTAATCCTTAACGCCCTTGAGGCGATGCCCGAGAGCGGACGGATAACCCTGGCGACGCGCCGGTTGGACGACTCGGTCGAGCTGGTAGTGGTCGACACGGGTATCGGGATGCATGAGGACGTCAGGCGCCGGGCGTTCGACCCCTTCTTCACCACGCGGTCTCCGGAGCGCGCGGGCCTCGGGCTATCTGTGGTGCAGGGGATCGTTGCGCGCCATAAAGGGACAATAGATGTCCAGAGTGAAGAGGGGCGCGGCACTACGTTTCGGGTCAGGCTCCCCGCCGTTCCTTCGGGCGGCCCCGGGCCCGCTGAGATCGAATCGCCCCGGCCAGCGGCCGAGGCGCCGGGACGCGCTTCGGTCCTCGTCATCGAGGACGAAGACCATTTGCGGGAGATGCTGATCCAGATTCTGGTGACGGCCGGACATTCCGTTGAGGCAGCACCCGACGGGCTGAGCGGGCTGGCCAGGTTTCAAAAAGGGCGGTTCGAAGTAGTCTTCACCGACCTCTCCATGCCCGAACTTTCGGGACTCGAGGTTGCCCAGTCGATCAAGAAGATGAACCCGACTGTTCCTGTCATCCTGCTCACTGGATGGGGGGACCAGGTAGACCCTATCCGCGTCCGCGACAGCGGAGTGGATCTCATCGTGGCCAAGCCCTTCCGCGTTGAGCGCGTGCTGAGCGCCTTGGGGGACGCTCTGGCCCTTCGCAGCCTGTCAGCCCAGTAAGCTCCCTCATCTTTGTGGTCAGGCTTGCCGCCATCGACCTCGGCTCCAACACCGTCAGGCTCCTCGTGGCTGAAGCCGGTGAAGGTTGCGGCTGGTGGACCATAGACCAGGCCCAGACAGTGACGCGGCTCGGAGAGCGTCCTGCCGGCGGCCGGGGGCTCGCCGAGGCGGCGATGAAGCGGACAGCGGATGCCGTCACGGCGTTCTGCGCCAGAGCGGATTCGCTCGGGGCGGGAGAGATACTGATCGTGGCCACCGGCGCGGTGCGGGAAGCCGAAAACAGCCAGGTGTTTCTCGATCTGGTGCGCCTGATGACGGGACGCGAGGTCCGTGTTATCTCGGGAGAGGAAGAGGCAAGGCTGGCGCTGCTCGGGGTCCTTCACGGCCTGGGCTCTCCGGCAGGATCGGTTCTCCTCATGGATATCGGAGGAAGGAGCACCGAGTTAGTTCTCTCCCGGGAGGGAAGGGTCGTAGCGGCTGTGAGCCTTTCGCTCGGCGTCGTGCCTCTCGCTGAGCGCTACATGACCACCGACCCTGTGGATTGGACCAGCCACGCTGAGATGGCCAGCGAGATCAGCGGCCGGCTTGCAGGAGAGGCGCTGCCTGTCTTCAGCGGCGTGCGGCCGGACCGGATGGTGGGGACTGCCGGCACGGTGACGACCCTTGCGGCTCTCGACCAGGACCTTCCCGCCTACGATCCGGAGAAAATAAACGGGTACGTCATCACCCGCCATCGGATCGAGCGGCTCCTCGCCCGGCTCGGCGCCATGTCCGTCGCCGCTCGGGCCGCCCTGCCGTGCCTCGAGCCGGGGCGGGCGGATCTCATTATTCCCGGCGCGGCGATCTGCCTGGCTGCCATGTCCGGCTTCAGGTTCCTCTCCATGACGGTCAGCGATTTCGGCCTCCGCGAAGGGATCATGATCGAGCGCCTGGCATCGGGGTTGACATGAGCGGCCTGGCTGACTATCCTTACTGAGGTATATGGATGAAATTGCGGTATTGGTGCTCAACTACACCTTCGAACCGCTGCACTTTACCAACGCCAGACGGGCCATCACCCTTCTCCTCAGCGGCAAGGCCGAGGGCGTAGAATCCTCGCCGCGGGTGATCAGATCTCCCTCGATGAGTTTTCATCTCCCTGCCGTGATCCGGCTCGTCGTGTACATTCGGAAGCCTTTTCTCGACCGCGTGGCCTTCAACAAGAAAAACATTCTCCGCCGGGACGGGTACTCCTGCCAGTATTGCGGCCGGCGGGGAGAGCGGCTGACGGTGGACCACGTCCTCCCGCGCTCCCGCGGCGGGCTGACCACCTGGACCAACGTCGTTGCGGCTTGCCTCCGGTGCAACCTCCACAAGGGGAACCGGACGATCGAGGAGTCCGGGATGAAGCTGATCCGGGAGCCCATTCACCCCAAGTTCCTCTTCTCTGTGCATCTCCTGCGACATCCCCACGCCCACTCGTTCCTCGATTCCTGGCGCAAGTACCTCGTGACGGTCCCGGCAACGATCTGAAGTTTGAGGAAGGAAGGGAGCCCCGTGCGGCCCTTTCGCCTCTCGTCTGAATTTGAGCCCAAGGGAGACCAGCCCCGGGCCATCGAAGGCCTGGCGCGGCTCCTGGCCGAGGGCCGCCCGCACGTCGTCCTTCTCGGGGTGACCGGCTCAGGGAAGACGTTCACCATGGCGAGCGTTATCGCGCAGCTCCAGCGGCCGACCCTGGTCATCTCGCCCAACAAGACGCTGGCAGCTCAGCTCCACGGAGATTTCAAAGCGTTCTTTCCTGACAATGCCGTCGAGTACTTCGTCTCCTACTACGACTACTACCAGCCGGAGGCTTACATACCCCAGTCTGACACCTACATCGAGAAAGACGCGCTGATCAACGACGAGATAGACCGGATGCGCCATTCGGCCACCGCGTCGCTCCTTGAGCGCCGCGACGTGGTGGTCGTGGCGTCGGTTTCGTGCATCTACGGGATAGGCTCTCCCGAGACGTACCACGGGATGTCCCTTTCGCTGGGGGAGGGGGAGGCGCTCGACAGGGACCGGATAATCCGGCGGCTGGTGGCCATCCAGTACGAGCGGAACGACTACGACTTCCACAGGGGTGCGTTCAGGGTGCGCGGCGACGTGGTCGAGATCTTCCCGGCCGCGGATGAAGCCACCGCGCTCAGGGTCGAGCTGT
>CAZXPE010000071.1:0-3553 GCA_964642915.1 uncultured bacterium
GCATTCGCTAGAGCCCGTGCTGTTCCTGTAGCGACCTTCGGGTAGGCCCGAGTCGTGGTCACGGTATCTGCTCCGCACGAAACGGAGGGGAGAGGGCACCCCTGAGGGTGGGCCCGGCTGGAGGCTATGGGAGCCCCGGTCGGCCTGAGCGGAAGCACCGAGAAAGGGCTTTGATCTTTCCTATGCTCATATCAAAGCCAGCCCCCCGATCCCCCCAAAAGCTGCTATTGACTGATACAGATGAGATTGCTAGAGTGTCTGTATCATCCAGACCGGAGGATCGCATGAAAACAGGGATCAAGAAAAAGACGTACAACCTGGACGGCGAGATGATCGAGAAAGTCCGCCGGCTGTTCAATGCGAAAACAGATACAGAGGCGATTCAACAGGCGCTGCGCAAGGCCGTTGAGGATCGGGAAATCGAGGAGTCTTTGGACAGGTTGCTGAAAGAAGGTCGCTTTCGGACCGTTTACCGTTGAAGTATTTATTCGATACCAACGTCTACCTCGAAGCCGTTCGATCCGAGGAGGCGCGAGCTCAATTCCGCAAGACGTTCTATCCACTCCTCCCGGCCACGTATCTTTCAGCGGTCGTCTCGTACGAGCTTGCCGTGAATGCGTATAATCGTCGCACTCAAACTCTTCTGCAGGATTTCGTTCGCCCAATGGAACGGACTGGGCGCGTGATCACACCCACGTTCAACGATTGGGTCACGGCATCCGAGGTGGTCACAGCCATCGAAGAAAACGAAAAGGGCTGGCGATCGAAGCTGCCTGCTCTTCTCAACGATATCCTTATTGCGCTCTCTGCCCGGCGAATCGGCGCCACCTTACTCACCTACAACAGGGAAGACTTCCGGCTCATCCGCCGGCACACAGATTTCTCTTTACGCGTCCTCGAAGCGTGAGTAACAGATCTGGGGTCGGCGGATCGCTATCGTCTCAACCTGGTGGTTCATCCGGCAAGGCGAGATTCGCGACACGGTGAAGATCGTTGAGATGCTCCTGCGCGATTGCGAGCCCCGCTCAGCCTGAGCGGAAGCACCCCTATGCTCCGCGTCAGAGAGCGAGGAAGCGGCGGGCGTTAACTGAAAATATCTTCCTCTCGACCTCAGCGGGGAGCTTCCGGTCAAGGACTCCACGCACTTCTTCCTCGTAGTCGTAGGGGATGATCGGGAAATCCGAGCCGAAGCAGATTCTGTCCTGCCATCGGATCAACCGCTCGTTTGAAACGGGCTCGATTCCCACATATTTGGCGACGAGAGGTGAGAAGGCCATCGAGGTGTCGAGGTGAAGGTTAGGGCAGCGGGCCATTAGATCGAAACAGACATCGCTCTCGTTCCCTCCCATGTGAGCCACGCAGACCCTGAGCGTCGGAAACCGCTCCATCACCTTGACAAACCGCTCCATCCCCACGTACTCGTTGGGGTATGGGATGCGGCTCGCGTGGATCAGGAGGACGCGATCCCGCTGAGCCAGCCGCTCCCAAACCCTGAGCGCCCGCGGATCGTCGGGATAGAAGCTTTGGACGTTGATGTGGACCTTGATGCCCGGGAAGCTGTGGCGGTCCAGCGCCTCGTCCACCACATCCAGATAATCGGGGTCGTCTGGGTGGAACGTTCCAAGGGGAACGCCCTGAGGGAGACGCCGCCACTGCTCTGCGAGCCACAGGTTCAGCTCGCGGGCCATTCCGGCGCGGTGGGCGTAAGAGAAGAAGCAGAAGCCCTCGACCCCGTGGGCCCGAAGGCGCTCGACCACCTGCTCGGGATCAGTGGGATGGGAGAACCCCCACCCCCGCTCGGCGAACCACCGGTGGATCGCCGCAAAGAGCCACTGCGGGTGGAGGTGGGTGTGAAGATCGAAGATGGGCGACCCGACAACCACGCCCCTCCCATTCGCCCTCATGTATTGCCCTTCCTGCGATCTTCCACCTTAAGTTCCATGACAATGTGGCCCCAACCGCCGCATTGCACCCCCACATCAAAGCAGCCGCTCCGCTTGAATCGCATTTCATTAGGGTCAATCCCCGCATAGAAAAGCTCATTTGCTGTGAAGATTAACGGCGCGATTGAGCTCAGAGCGTATACGCATATTCTCTTCGGACACAGTTTGGTAATGAGATTGCCGGCCCCGTCAAAGTGGAACTTATCACCGAGCCTATGCTGACTGTTACATCCGTGTGATTCAACGACCTCCGCGACGATTGTCTTGTTCATCAGGGCAGGCGCCTTGGAAAGGACGTCCTCGTTCCTCGGATTTTCTCTGAACTTTTTCATTTCCTCTTCCGAATAGCCCAAACGCTCTTGGAACAGCTTCCATACGTTCTCGTCAAGCCTCATATCTGCGCCTCCTCAAACTCATGGTTATCTCTTGAGATAGCGGAGCACCGCGTCCTCGCAGAACCTCTTGGCTTGGGCAAGGGTAAAAGCTCCGGGATCGAAGGTGAGCTGGAGCGAGAGGCCATCCACCAGCGCGAGAACCACCGCGCCGGCCCGTGAGGTTTCCACCTCCCGGAACCGTCCGGCTTTCGTCCCCTGGGCAATGATCCTCCCGATGATCCGGCGCACCCGGTCGTAGAGCCGGGCGTTGACGGCAAGGAGCTTCTTGTCGTGCATCATCTCTCCCCAGAACTCGACGAACACGACCCAGAACTCGCGGTTCGTCTCCGCCACCTCTAAACACGCTCCGATGATGGCGCGAAGCCGGGCCCAGGAGTCCCGGGCTCCACGGGCCTCAGCGACCACCCGGCGGTCCATGTCAGTCATCACCTCCTTCAGAGCCGCCACCAGGATGGCCCGCTTGTCGGGGAAGTAGTAGTGGAGGATCCCCTGGCTCACGCCGGCCTCCCGCGCCACCTTCTTCATGGTGAGCCCCGAGTAGCCATCCCGGGCAAGGCAGCGAATGGTGGCGCGGACGATCTGCTCTCTCCTCACCGGGGCCACGCCGCGCTTCGGGCTCATAGAGAACTCCGTTCTTGATTGGTTGACCAATTATGTTCACGGCCCGGCAGGGTGTCAAGCGTAAATTTCAGCAGAGGCGTCGTTACGAGGAAAGAGGACCGGCGGCGTGGCGGCGGCGCTCTGCGGCTCGCTCAGCCTCGAGGCGCGGAAGCTCCACCTCGGAGTGATCGGCGTAGATCATCGCCTCGGCGATGGCACGGTGGCCGGCCCTCTCGGCGATTAGCCTGTGCATCTCCTGGCAGACCCGGCGGTAAGCTGGGTGACCCTGGGGCGCTGTCCTCAGCTCGATCAGGTGCATCGCCTCGCGGGCGTTCATCTCCATGTAGAAGCGGACCCTGTACGCCATCGCAACCGCGTACGGCGCCGCCGTCTCAAGCCCTTCAGAGCTGAGCGCATCGTAGAGCGCCGCTGACTCCTCCATGACGCGGCGCCAGTCGGAGAGCGCGCCGGCCTCCTCGACCGTCTCCGGCGTCACATAGCCGTGGCAGGGAGAGAGCGGCTGCCATTCGAGGGTCAGGAGGCGGTGGCGCTGGAGGTCGCGGAACACTCCGTAGTCGGCCAGGATGTCGAAGCGGTACGCGGTGCGCTCGAACG
>CAZXPE010000071.1:3563-9393 GCA_964642915.1 uncultured bacterium
GGTTTGTGTCTCCGTTTCGCCCGCCGTCCCACGTAGACGGCCAGCACGGCGGCTCGCTCTTCCTGGGTCATCCTCCTCGCGATGGCCAGGAGCTGGTCGTCTGGCAGCTCAGAGACAGCGTAGAGGGCTGCCGCCACCACCTTGATCTCTCCCTCCGGATCGAACTCTGTCAGCTCTACCTCGGCGCGAGTCTCGGGCTCGATGCCGGAGAGGAGCTTGGCCGCCACCTCCCGGGCGGCCCGCCGCGTCGCGGCGAGATACTCTGACCACGCCTCCCCGCGGTCGGGGCGGTCCACGCGCGTCAGAAAGGCCGGGATCACCTTGCGCAACTCGGCCAGCATGAGGTCGGCGTACTCCCTTGCCTCGGAGAGCGGGTGAGCCCGCATCCTCAAAAGGAGCGCTTCATAAGCCTGCCCCGTGCCGTAGATCCCGACGTTCGACCTGGTGGCGGCTGGCAAAAGCCCTCTGAGGATGTCGAGCGCCTTCGTCCTGATCGTCATCCGATAGACGCTGTCAGACTCGCCAGGGGACTTCGGATAGCGCGCGCTCAGATGCTCCTGCATCGGATCGATCCAGCGGGAGTAAGTCTCGAACGCCCGATCGAGGACCTCGACGTAGCGCTCTCTGAGCGGCGAAGCGTCCATCTCTGACGGCACGTAGTACTTCCACCGGCCGCCGGGGCGGTCGGTGTATGGCACGTAGCGGGTGGATTGCTCGAGGTAGGCCATCAGTCTCCCCCACTCGAGCACCTTGGTCAGGATGTTTGAAGCGCCCTCGCAGGCGAGATGCACGCCGCCCAACTGGGCGACCGAATCGTCTCCGTAGTCGTTGAAGACCCGCTCGTAGAGCTCCTCGGCCCGCCTGGTGCCGACGCTAGAGCCCGTGGGAGGCTCAGCGACCTGATCCCTGAACTCGTCGAGGAAGAGGCGGCGGAGCGATTTGGCAGAGCGGGAATAGCGGGCGAAGAGAGCCCCCTTCACGACCTCGGGGAGGTTGACCAGGGCGAATACGGGGCCGTCCAGGTTGGTGAAGTAAGGGGCGAGCGCCCGGCGCTCCTCGGGGGTGAACTCCTCGGCACGGGAAGTGCTCTCGACCATGGCCCCTTCGATTAGAACCCAAAGTGGCGGAGGAGCGCAACCAGAACCACGCCTGCTGCCACGCTCAGCAGGAGGTTCGCGCGGGCCGCTGCAAGAGTAAGGACCGCCAGCGCCCCCCAAACCTGAGGATTGGCCGGCGTGATGGCCGGGTGACCTCCCGGCAGGAGCACCAGAGGAACCGCCAGAGCCGGGAGCACGGCCAGCGGGACGAGCCGAAGCCAGAGCCTGAGCCGGGGTCGCAGCGGTTGGTCGGACAGCGCCAGCAGCAAGGGGGCGCGCGTCAGATAGGTGGCCACGGCCATCCCGACGATGGTGACAAGCACCGCGAGCCTCATGCCGGCTCCGGTCGCATGAAGAGCGCCCCGAGGCCGCTGGCAGCGAGGCCTGCGATCACGATATGCCAGTTGCCGGGGAGGATCGAGGCGATTCCCAGCGCCAGCAGGGCCGCGCCCCCGGCCACAGCCCAATCTCCCCGCCGCCGAAACTGTACAACAACCAGCGCAAGAAAAACGGCGGGGAAGGTGAAGTCGAGGCCATAGCGGCTCGGGTCTCTGACGAGGCCGCCGAGCAGGCCGCCCGCCAGAGCGCCACTGATCCACGCCGCATACATCGCCGCGGCGCTCCCGATATAGAACCACGGGTCCGCCGGATTGCGTCGCGCCGTCGCAAGCGCGAACGACTCGTCGTTGACGCCGTGGGCGATCAGGATGAGCCAGCGCCGCGGGAAGCCGCGAAACGCCGGGGCGAGAGTGGCGGCCATCAGATAGTGGCGCATGTTCACGACGTAGGTGGTGGCGATCACGGCAAGGGGCGAGGCGCCGGCCGCTATCATCGGCACTGCCACGAACTGCGACGCGCCGGCAGTCACGAGGAGACACATCGCGGTGATCTCACCGATGGAAAGCCCCATCTGGCGCGCCAGCCCGCCCCAAACGGTGGCGTAGACAAACACTGAGGGGATCAGGGGAAAACTCCCCGTGATCCCCTCAGTGAACGAACGCCGCAACGGTCCACCCATGGCGGAGGCAACCATCCTTCCCGCTGTAGAAGTTCTCGCGCAGAGGGGAGAAGGCGCCGATCATCTTGGTGGAAACCTCCTCCCGCGAAATGTGTGCCCCCAACCCTAGATGGGACTCACAGCCGTGTCAAGCGCGTTGACCGGGCAACGCCGGCGTGCTATAACCCGCCCATGAGCACAAAAGCGCTCCTCGGCGTTCTGCTGATCGCCGGGCTCGTCGCCGGCTGCGGCGGTCTCAAGTTCGGGAGCGACTTCCCCTCCCCCGCCAAAGAGATGCTGGTGACTGGCAAGACCACCAAGGCCGACCTTCTCCGTTTCTTCGGCGAGCCCCATCAGGTCGGTCTCGACACAGGCGATCCCACGTGGGCCTGGACCTACGCCAGGATCTCAGCCGGCCAGGAGCTGACCAAACAGCTCACGGTGCGGTTCGATGAGAAGGGCTTGGTGAAGTCGTACTCCTTCACCTCCAACTTCCCCGAGGACATGAGGCGACTCAAGTAACCCCGCGTGCCTTCCCACGGCCACCCGATCTTCGCCGCTTTCTACGACCTCCTCTGCCGCCAGATCGACAAGAAGGGGTTGGCGCGCTACCGTGAGAAGGCCGCGGGTGGCGCGACCGGGCGGGTGATTGAGATCGGCGCGGGAACCGGTAGGAACTTTTCCTTCTACCGCGCCATCGACCGTCTCACCGCCACTGAGCCCGACCCCTACATGAGGCGGAGAGCCGTCGAACGGACGAGCGGGCTCTCCTTTCCCGTTCTTATTCTTCCAGACAGCGCCGAGGCGCTCTCGCTTCCCGATCAGAGCGCCGACAGCGTGGTGTCAACCCTGGTGTTGTGCACCGTCCCCGATCCAGCCGCTGCCCTGAGGGAGATCCAGCGGGTTCTCGCGCCGGGCGGAACCTTCCGCTTCGTCGAGCACGTGAGAGCCGAGGGGCCGCGCCTTGCGCGCTTTCAGGATCTGATCCTGCCCCTTCACAGGCGAATCGGTGCCGGCTGCCACCCGAACCGCGATACCGTCGGGCTGATCGAGCGCGAAGGGCTCAAGCTCATGGAGCTGGAGCGATTCCCTCTCGGCCCCACGTGGGTCCGCCCCCACGTCTTCGGCCTCGCCATCTCGAAACCCCGCTAATCGGCCGACGGGTAAGCCCGGTTAATTAAAGGCTTGCCTCCATGTTGAAAATTTTCTATACTGCGGCATAGATAATTTGCGAATTGGTGGAACCCATGGATATTGCGTCACTTTTACGACCCTATAATCCCTGGATCGAACAGGGGGAAAAGGGACTTCAGGAAGTCCCGGAGTTCACGCGCCCGGTTTTTCACGATCTGATTCTGGACCTTCAGAAGCTCCCCCAAATCCTTTCCATAACGGGCCCGCGCCGGGTCGGAAAGAGCACGCTCCTTCGCCAGATCGTCCGGCACTATCTCCGCCAAGAGTATCCATCGGAGCTTTTGATCTACTACTCGTTGGACGATCCCGCTCTCTTTCGTCCGAGCATCGACCGCGGCCGCTTCATGGAAGCGCTCATGCTGGAAGCGCGCCGGCGGGCAGGACGGAAGCGCGCGGTGCTCCTCCTCGATGAGATTCAAAGGCTGGAGCGCTGGGAGCTGTACCTGAAGAAGTACTACGACCTGCGCTATCCCGTGCGACTGGTTGTCTCAGGGTCCGCATCATCCCCCATCTTCAAGAAAAGCCGGGAAAGCTTGCTCGGACGGGTCAAGGACTATCACCTCCTTCCTTTCTCATTCCGGGAATTCCTTCTCTACCATTTCCGGGAGGACGGCGAGATCATCCAAGAACTGGAGGGAGTCTATCGGGATGGCGTGACCGTGAGAGGGATGCTCGCCGGAGACCCCAGGCATCTTGATCTTCAGTCAGTCCCGATTCAGCGCCTCAGCGATCGGCTTTGGAGAGTTGCGAACGAAGCCCTTGAGCAGTATCTCCGGGAGGGCGGGTTCCCCGAAGTGTGGGGCATGCAAAGCTGGGAGCAGAAGACCGAGTATCTCTATGACAACCAGGTCAAGAAAGTCATTTACGAAGACCTCGTCCTTGCCGCTGAATTTCGAAAGCCTGAGCAGTTAAAACGGTTTTACATTTCCCTCCTTGAACAGCCCGGTCGCGAGCTCAATTTGAGCCGGATCGCGGAAGAAATCGGGATCCTCCCCGCGCAGGGGGAGAAATATCTTCCGCTTCTTGAAATGACCGACCTGGTCGCCCATATAGAGAAATTCCGCAGGAGCGCGCTTCGGGTCCGCAGGGGGAGCGTGAAGTTCTATCTCGTGGATCTCGCACTGCGGAACGCTGTCCTCCGGCTCCCCGACACAGGGCTCTCCGATCAGACCACCTTTGGGCTCTATGCCGAAAACCTTGCCTTCAACGCCCTTCGGAAATGGCGAGGGGTGTTGACCATCGACTACTACCGCGAGAGAGACGAGGAGGTAGACTTCGTGGTCCACGTTGGGCCCAGGAAGTACCTGCCTTTTGAAGTGAAGTATCGAGACGCCATTACCGAAGACGACCTTCGTCCGATCCGGAACTTCGCCAAGCGATTCTCCACTGCTCCGGGAATAGTCGTGACAAAGAGACGTGACGACTTCGGGAAGAGGAACGACTTCTTTTTCATCCCGCTCATCCATTTCCTCCTCATGTTTGATTGAGATGGGGCGCCTCCGTTCATGCTGACCGAGGCCGACACCTGCCGGAAATATGTCCTGCCGAAGCTGTACGCCGCCGGCTGGACGGACGACCAGATCAGCGAGCGGGAGACCCCCCCGAGCCGTCTGCTCAGAGTCTGAGGCCGCCGCTGAACTCGACGCCCTCCTGCCCTCCATCCTCGACAAAGCCTTCAAAGGGGAACTGTAACAAGATGACCTTATAACTGGCGGAGGCCTTACGGGCGGGACTTGACATTGTTATATCCAGAATATAACATACGGGCAAAGGGGTCGCTATGGCTAAGACGATGACGTTTGGTGAGTTCCTCCGTGCCCACCGGCTCAAGGCCGGGCTGGGGTTGCGGGCTTTTGCGGAGGCCGCAGGGCTTCAGCCGTCGAATCTGAGCAACATTGAGCACGGGCGCATCGCGCCGCCGCAAGACCGAGAGGTCCTCAACCGTATCGCGGACCTTTTGAACCTGTCGGAAGAATCGCCCGAACGGGCGACTTTGTTTGATCTCGCGGTCAAGGGGCGGGATCGGTTGCCAGCCGACATTGCGGCCTTCGCGGCGCGAACACCCGGGATTCCGGTCCTGCTACGAACGATTGAGAATCGCGGCTTGAGCCAAGAAGAGCTGGCTCGGCTTACGAAATATGTGAACCGGCTACGTCAGAAGAAAGCCTGAACTTGCCGGGGACGTACCCCCAGTATCAGATCTCCGAGCTCGAGCGGATCGCCCGGCGGCTTCTGGAGGAACGGTTCCCCGAAGGTGTGTCCATCCCTGACTTACAAGCTGACGATTCGCTTGGCCCAGCGCTACAATGTCTCGCAAGCGACGATGTCACACCGCCTTCGGAACTGGCCGTTGAACATATACGATGCCATCCGCCAGGCATTCGTTGGTGGGCTAAGTTCGCTTCCCTAAAGGACAAGTCGTGACCGTTTGGATCGAGCACGCTGTGCAGGTATGGAAGGAAGGCGAGGAGTGCTGAGGCCATGCGCTGGCTGATCGTGCTCCCGTTCGACCGCCCCCACCTGATGGGGGTGGACATGAGGG
>CAZXPE010000072.1:0-9391 GCA_964642915.1 uncultured bacterium
GTCTTCGCCGACTCCGAGAAACGAAAGCGTCTGGAAAGCTACACCCATCCTGAGATCATGGCCCGCCGGGCGGGGATCCTGACTGAGCTCGAGGCGGAGGGCTTCGACGGGATCGTGATCGTTGACGCCCCGCTCCTGGTGGAGGCCGGAGGAGCGAGGAGCGTGGACAGGTTGGTGGTCGTGTACGTCGAGCCCGCCGCACAGCGCGACCGCCTGATGGCGCGCGACGACGTTTCTGAAGCTGAAGCGGAGCGGAAAATCCGGAGCCAGATGCCCCTTGAGGAGAAGGTCAAGCTCGCCCACTACGTGGTGGACAACTCAGGGGCCTGGGAGGAGACCGAGCGGCGGGTTCGAGAGGTACACCGGGCGCTTCTCGCTGACCTCAAAGCTTTCCAGACCTCACTTCGGTGACCACCGCCGGCCGTCGCCGGGCCCTTGGTCAGCACTTTCTCCGTGATGCGGGCATAGCCCGTGCCATCGTCGGGATAGCGCGCCTCACAAAGGCTGACCTCTGTGTTGAGATAGGACCGGGGGAGGGCGCCTTGACGCTCCTCCTGGCCGAGCAGGCCGGAAGGCTCGTGGCCCTGGAGGTGGACGAGGAGCTGATTGCCGGGCTCAAGCCCCGGCTCACCTCACTCCCTCACGTCGAGGTCAGCCGCGCCGACGCCAGGAGTTTCGATTATTCGACCCTCCCCGCTCTTCGGCCCTCTTCCGCAGGCCGGGTGGTGGTGGTCGGCAACCTTCCCTACAGTGTCTCAAAGCCGATCCTTGAGCGGCTCGTGGAGGCAAGGACCGCGATCAGTGAGATGGTCCTCACCCTCCAGAAGGAGGTGGCCGAGCGGGTCGCGGCAGCGCCCGGCGGCAGGTGCTACGGAGCGCTCTCAGTGCTCACCCAGCTCTGCTGCGAGGTCCACGTGGTGATGGCGATTCCCCCGGGAGCTTTCAAGCCGCCCCCCAAAGTGGGCTCAGCCGTCCTCCACCTCAAAGTCCTCCAGGAGCCGCGCGTGCCGGTGGGCGACGAGAGCGACTTTCGGCGCGTCGTCAGGGCGGCGTTCGGTCAGCGCAGGAAGACTCTGGCCAACGCCCTGTCGGGAGGGCTCGGCCTTCCGGTGGAGACGGCGCGGGGGTGGCTGGCCGCCTCGGGGATCGACTCCGCCCGCCGCGCCGAGACGCTGACCCTCGATGAGTTCGCCCGTCTGAGCCGCCAAATTCCTTCAGGGGAGTCCAGGGCGGGTGGTAAGATTAAAAGGCCGTGCTGAGAGGCGCTGTCGAGCCCAATTCCGTTGAACCCGCCGCCGAGCCGTCAGTCAGGCTGATCCCCCTGGGAGGTCTGGGGGAGATCGGCCTCAACATGATGCTGGTAGAGTCGGGCGACGACATTGTCGCCATAGACTGCGGCCTCATGTTCCCCGACGACCTGATGCTGGGGATCGACTACGTGATCCCCGATTTCTCCTACCTCCTCGCCAAGCGCGAGGCGCTCAAGGCCGTGATCCTGACCCACGGCCACGAGGACCACATCGGGGCGCTCCCGTACTTTCTGAGAGAGTTTTCAGTCCCTGTTTACGGCACCCCGCTCACCCTGGCGTTCGCCTCAGACAGGCTCAAGGAGCACGGAGTCCTGGACGCCGCCGATCTGAGGCCGATCCGCCCTCGCGAGGCGTTCGAGGTGGGGTCGTTCAGGATCGAGCCGATCCGCGTCACCCACTCGATCGTTGACGGCATCGGCCTCGCCATCGACACGCCGGTGGGCGCCATCGTCCACACCGGGGACTTCAAGCTCGACCCGAGCCCCATCGACGGGCTCCCCTCCGACTATCAGAAGTTCGCCGAGCTTGGCGAGCGGGGAATCCTCGCCCTCTGCTCCGACTCCACCAACGCGGAGCGTCCCGGCCACGCTCGCTCGGAGACCGAGGTGGGAGCGGCGCTGGCCGCCCGCTTCGAGAAGGCTCAGGGGCGGATCGTCGTCGCCACCTTCGCCTCTCACATCCACCGGATCCAGCAGGTGCTGAACCTGGCGGCGCGCTTCGGCCGGAAGGCGGCGCTCCTCGGCATGAGCATGGTGGGGAACGTCAGGATCGCCTCTGAGTTGGGCCACCTTGCGGTTCCCCCGGCGACGCTGGTCTCACTGGATGAGCTTGGCGAGCTGCCGCCTTACCGCCAGGTCATTCTCTCCACAGGGAGCCAGGGTGAGCCCAACTCGGCTCTGGCGCTCATGGCGGCCGAGGAGCACAGGGACGTCCAGGTCGAGGAGGGAGACCTCTTCATCCTCTCGGCGCGGATCATCCCGGGCAACGAGCGGGTTCTTGGCCGGGTCATCAACCAGCTCCTTCGCCTCGGAGCCGAGGTCCTCTGGGAGGACGTGGCGTTCGTCCACGTCTCGGGCCACGCGAGCCAGGAAGATCTGAAGTTGATGCTGAACCTGACGCGGCCGCGCTACCTCATCCCGGTCCACGGCGAGTACCGCCACCTCCTGGCCCACGCGCGCCTCGCCGAGTCGGTGGGGATCCCGCGCGAGCAGATATTCGTGATCGAGGACGGACTGGGAGTCGAGCTGACAAAAACCTCCGGGCGCGTGCTGGGGCGCTTCCCCACCGGGCGGACCCTGGTTGACGGCAAAGGGGTCGGAGACGTGGGGGCCGTGGTGCTGAGGGACCGCCAGCTCCTGGCAGAGGATGGGATGGTCGTCGTCGCGCTGACCGTTGACAAAGCGAGCGGCGAGCTTCTTGCCGGGCCTGAGATCGCCTCGCGGGGGTTTGTTTACGTGAAGGAGTCGGAGGATCTGCTGGCCGAGGTCAAGTCGGCCATCCGCCAGGCGCTGGCCGAGCGCGATCCCGCCGGGACGGTGGACAGGGAACTTCTGGGGTCTCAGGTGAGGAGCGTGGTCCGCCGCTTCATCAACCAACGGTTTCAGCGTAAGCCCATCGTCCTCCCGATTATCCTAGAGGTGTGATGGCAAAGGCGATAACGAAGAGAATCAAGCGGCCCGGCAGGTGGTTGAGGGAGGCAAAAGCCATCGGCGCGCTTGCCGCGGCGGGCTTCGGCTTCGTTGCCCTGGCCAGCTTCAACCCTTCGATGAGCCCCGGAGACCAGTCAGGCCTCGTCGGGCCGGTGGGGGTCTGGCTCGGTTGGGGTTTCTTCCGCGCCTTCGGCTACGCAGGTTACCTCTTTCCGCTGCTCCTGGCATTCTACGGCTTCACGGCGTTTGTGAGGCCGAAGATCGCCTTCGGGTGGCCGGCCCTCGTGGGGCTCGCTTGCTTCCTCGTGAGCCTGACAGGACTCCTCACCCGCGCCTCGGAGAGCGCGAGTGAAATTCAGGTTCTGAAGGGCGGCGTTGTCGGGTGGGCCGTTGTGAGCCTGTTGAGGAGAAGCGTGGGAGAGGTCGGCGCCATCCTGGTCCTCCTCACCCTGCTCCCGCTCGGCGTTCTCTTCCTGACCCAGGTCTCCTACGCGGCGCTCTCACGGGCGGCCGCGATCCGCCTCGGTAAGCTCAGGAGGAAGAAAAAGTCGGCGGCGAGACCGGAGTTGAGAGAAGAAGGGATGCCGCTCGACGCCGCGCTTACCGCTGTCACGTCGGAGTCTCTTGCCGCTCAGGTTGCGCCGCCTCCTCCGCTCGTGATGGAGCCGGCCAAGCCGAAGGCCGGCCTCGCCGAGCGGGGGCTTGCCTGGCAGGAAACCTTCGACTTCGGGAGGGGCGGTCAGCAGGCCTTCCAGCTTCCTCCCGTGGGGCTTCTCAAGAGCCCGCCAGCCAGCGAGAGGCGGCGCACCGTCGAGGAGCTTCAGGCGAACGCCGATGTCCTCAGGAAGAAGCTTCAGGATTTCGGCGTCGAGGGGAGGATCGTCCAGATCAACCCGGGCCCCGTCATCACCTCCTACGAGTTCGAGCCGGCGCCGGGGATCAAGGTGAGCCAGGTTGTAAACCTCGCCGACGACCTGGCGCTGGCGATGAAGGCAGCGGCGGTCCGCATCGTGGGGCCGATCCCAGGGCGCGGGACCGTCGCCGTCGAGGTTCCCAACCCCGAGATCGCAACGGTCTATCTGAGGGAGATCCTGGTCTCAGAGGAGTTCATCAAGTCGAAGGGGAAGCTCCCTCTCGCCTTCGGCAAGGACGTCATCGGCGGGTCGTTCGTCGCCGACCTCGGGGCGATGCCTCATCTCTTGATCGCCGGCGCCACGGGGAGCGGGAAGTCGATCGGCCTGAACTCGATGATCTGCTCCCTTCTCTACAAGGCCACACCTGCCGACGTGCGCTTCCTCCTGATCGACCCCAAGCGGCTCGAGCTGGGAGTTTACGAGGGGATCCCCCACCTGATGGCCCCCGTTGTCACCGACGCCAAGGAGGCGTCGGCGCGACTCAAGTGGATCGTGGAGAAGATGGACGAGCGCTACAAGCTCTTCCAGGCCAAGACGGTGAAGAACATCGAGGGGTACAACCGCGAGGTCACGCCGGAGGAAAAGCTGCCGTACTGGGTCGTGGTGGTGGACGAGCTGGCCGACCTCATGATGGCGTCAGCGGGGGAGGTCCAGAACTCGCTCGTGCGCCTGGCCCAGATCGCGCGGGCCGTGGGGATCCACCTCATTATCGCCACTCAGCGGCCGTCGGTGGACGTGGTCACCGGCCTCATCAAGGCCAACTTCCCTGCCCGCATCGCCTTCCAGGTCGCCTCCAAGGTTGACTCGCGCACCATCCTCGACGCCAACGGGGCTGAGGCGCTCCTGGGGCGCGGCGACATGCTCTTCGTCCCGCCCGGCGCCTCCCGAACTGTGCGGGTCCACGGCTCCTGGGTCGCCGACGATGAGGTGAAGGCGATCTGCCAGTTCCTGAGAAAGCAGGGGAAGGCGGTCTATGAAGAAGTGGTGATGCCGGCAGAGGAGACCGGCGGCGGGGGGAGCGTGGCCGAGAGGGACGACCTCTACTGGGAAGCGGTCCAGCTCGTAATCTCACAGCGCCAGGCGTCGATCTCCTTTCTCCAGCGCCGCCTGAGGCTCGGGTATCCCAAGGCCGCCCGTTTCATCGACATGATGGAGCAGGACCGGATCATCGGCCCCGGCGACGGCGCCAAGCCGCGCGAAGTCCTGGCCGGCCCCGACTACCTGGCCAAGCGAGGAAAGTAGTGAAGCTTCTCGTGTGGAGTTTGCAGCTTCTATGGATGGTGATTGTGCCCGGCGCAGCAGTTTCGCAAGAGCTGGCTCTTGAAGATGTTGTGGCGGGGCTTGAGGCGAAGTATGGGGCGATCACCGACCTCCGCGCCGAGTTCATCCAGCAGGCGTTCAACAAATCTCTGGGGCAGACGATCACTGCCGAAGGTGTCGTCTCGCTCAAGAAGCCCGGCAAGATGCGCTGGGAATACCGGACGCCCACCCCTCAGCAGATCGTCTCTGACGGGAGGTCTCTCTGGGTCTACACGCCCGAGCTGAACCAGGTCAACGTGACAGAGGCGCCGCGCGCCCTGGCAGGGCCGGCCGGGAGCTTCCTGGCGGGGCTCGGCAGGCTCAGGGAGGAGTTCTCGATTCGCTTCCTGAATCCGGCGGCGCGGGTGGACGAGGCCGGCCGCCCGGTCCTCGACCTCACGCCCAAAGTTCCCACGCCGGTCCTCAGCCGATTGATCCTCTCTGTGGATCCCGAGGAGCGCCTCGTCAGAAAGGCGGTGCTCTACGACCAGTTTGGCAACACCGTCACGATGTCGTTCACCAGGGTCGCCGTGAATCCAGGGCTCGCAGATCAGCTTTTCACCTTTACCCCTCCGAAGGGGGTCGCCGTCGTCCCCCTGGAGCTTCCGAGGTAGAACCAGATGGCAGCGGAAAACTCGTTCGACATCGCGTGCAAGCTGGACATGCAGGAGGTGGACAACGCGCTGAACCAGGCCCGCAAGGAGGTCGCCCAGCGCTATGACCTGAAGGGGACCAGGAACGAGATCACTCTGGAGAAGAACGACATCACCATCCTCTCGGCCGACGAGATGAAGCTCAAGGCGGTGCTCGATATCCTTCAGTCGAAGCTCCACAGGCGCGGGATTCCACTGAAGGCCCTGAGCTACGGTACGGTGGAGCAGGCCTCAGGCGGCGCCCTCCGCCAGAAGATCTCCCTCCAGCAGGGGATTCCTCAGGAGAAGGCGAAAGAGATCGTCAAGCTCATCAAGGAGACGAAGCTGAAGGTGCAGGCTCAGATCCAGGAGGACCAGGTGCGCGTCTCGGGCAAGATCCGCGACGATCTCCAGGCGATCATCGCCATGCTCAAGGAGAAAGACCTCGGCATCGCCCTCCAGTTCATCAACTACCGCTCCACCTGATTCGTCTCACCAGTAAGCCATCAACCGCCCGTTTTCGACTCTGTGATCAAAGCGCCGGAGCGGGCGGTCGCCTTTCGCCACGCACTGGCCGGTCGCGATATCGAACACCCACTGGTGTTTGGGGCAGGTGAGGCGCTGGCCTTCGAGAGCGAGGTGGGGGATGTTGGTGACCTGGTGCGGGCAGCGGCTGTCATACGCGCGGAACCCGTCACTGCCGTGATGGATGAAGAGGCTCCGGCCGTCGCAGTCAACGCGGGCCACACCCCCTTCACTGATGTCGCTCGCCGCCATGACGTCGTGCCATTTCTGCGTGGCGCCAAGAAGCTCCGGCCGAAACTCCGGGATGTCCATGTCGAGCAAGATCTCGACGGCCCAGATGATCTTTGCCAGCCCCAGAGCCGGGAACGCCATCAGCAGCGCATCCAGCACCTCGTCGGGGGTCGCGCCGTCTCTCAGCGCGCGGGAGAGATACTGGCGGAAGCCGTTCTCTGTCTGGGCGTGAACCTTGGTGATCACGGAAATCAACGACCGGGTTTTTGGGTCCAGGCGCTTGCCCGCTTCCTTGAGAAACTTGAAGTAGGGTTTCATCGCCTCGGGCCGCGTCTCGAGCAGGTATGCTAGCGCGTCACTCATCGGGCACCTCCGGCTTCATCCTCCACGCCGGGAACGCTACCAGGGACGGAGCGTGGGTGTCAAGGCCGCCCGGGCGGGTTGCGGTTTCTGTTCGGCGAGGGTCGGGCCCTCATCCGCGATCCGCCCGGTTTCTTGACAGGTTCATCCATGTGGCTATAATGGCCACATGCACGCCATTGGAGTTCGAGAGCTAAAAAACCGACTGACCCGCTACTTGGCCCTGGTCAGAGAAGGGGAGCGGATTGTCGTTACTGATCGGGGGAAACCGGTGGCGGTCCTCGGCCCTGTCGAAGGCGCGGACGGCCGGAAACCGTCCAGGGCTCAGCGAGCCGCGATCCTCGCCCGTCGAGGGCTCATCACGCTTCCCCATGGAACCCTGGACCTCAGCACCCGTCCGGTCGCGATCCGCGGAGAACCGATCTCTCGGAGTCTGCTCCGAGACCGTCGGTGATCTATCTGGATAGCAGCGCCCTGATCAAGAAGTACGTCGTTGAGAAAGGCACGCCCGAGGTCAGAGAACTCTTTTCCAGCGGGGAGGTGCTCTGGACCTCGAAGGTCAGCCAGGCGGAAGTCTGGTCAGCGTTCGCCCGTCGCCGCCGTGGGGGAGACCTGACAACCGCGCAGTATCAGGCGATCGCCAAGAGCTTCGAGCGGGACTGGAGAGCGTTCGCCGTTGTTGAGTTGAGCGACGAGATGATGGGGATGATCAGGAAGCTCGTGGAACGGCATCCTCTCAGGGCGTTTGATGCTATTCAACTTGCGTCAGCCATTTGGGCGAGGCGGAATCTTGGGGAGCCGGTGGTGTTTGTAGGGGCAGACGAGTTGCTGCTCAGGGCTGCCGAGGCCATGGCGTTGACGGTTGTCAACCCAGAACAGCCGGGCGAGGAAGGCGCATGAAAGTCCATCTGACGACGCTGGGGTGTCCTAAGAACCAGGTGGACTCTGAGCTGATGCTCGGGACGCTGGCCCGGGAGGGCTTTGAGGTCGCTTCGGAGCCTGAGTCGGCAGACTGCCTGATCGTCAACAGTTGCTCCTTCATCGAGAGCGCCCGCGAGGAGTCTGTGGAAACGATCCTGGAGCTGGCCCGGCTCAAGGGTCGTGGACGGGGTCGCTCGTTGATCGTCACGGGGTGCCTTTCCCAGCGCTACGGCAGGGAGATCCTGGACGAGATTCCCGAGGTGGACGCCATCCTCGGCACCGGCGAGCTTCACAGGATCGCTGACCTCGTCAGGGAGGCAAACGGGAGGCGAGACCTGGCGTCGAACGTTCAGCCGGGCTACCTTTATGATGCTTCGGCCCCGCGGCTTCTCGCGCGGCGCGCGCCATACGCCTACGTGAAGATTGCCGAGGGGTGCGACATGGAGTGCTCCTTTTGCGCCATCCCACAGTTCCGCGGCAGGCACCGGAGCCGCTCGCTCAGGGACATTGTGGCCGAAGTCCAGGGGCTCGCCGAGCGCGGGGTCAGGGAAGCGATCCTGGTCTCTCAGGACACCCTGGCCTACGGCAAGGATCTGCCTGGGAACGGAGACCTCGGGGACCTGCTCCTGGCCCTCTCAGATACGGCGATCCCGTGGATCAGGGCGATGTACCTCAACCCGGCGCGAGTCAGCGACAGGCTGATCGAGAAGTGGAGCCGGGCCCGCGTCCTCCCGTACCTCGATATGCCGATCCAGCACGCCGATGACGGGATCCTCAGCGCCATGAAGCGGGCCGTCACAGCCCGCAGGATGAAGGAGATCTTCTCAAGCTTCCGCCAGGCGGTTCCTGGCGTGACGCTCAGAACCACACTGCTCGTCGGTTTCCCCGGCGAGGGCGAGGCGGCCTTTGAGAGCCTCCTGGAGTTCATTGAGGAGATCGGCTTCGAACGCCTCGGAGTTTTCACCTTCTCTCCTGAGGAGGGGACCCAGGCGGTTGCGATGGCGGGCCAGGTGGCGGCTGAGGTCGCGGCAGAGCGAGCAAGGATCATCGAGGAGTGCCAGGAGCGGGTCGCCTGGGAGAGGCAGAAGCGGCTCATCGGCACCGTCCAGACCGTCCTGGTGGACGGGCCGAGCGAAGACCCCGCCTTCCCTCTGGAGGGACGGATGAAGGGGCAGGCGCCTGAGATCGACGGCGTCGTCTATCTCCGCGATCGCTCACTCGCACCTGGAAGCTTCGTTCAGGTCAGGATCGTTGAGGTGGAGGGGTATGAGCTGGTCGGTGATCCCGTCGCAATCGGCGAGGAGTAGAAGATAAGCGTTCTGGACAACGTGGCGCTCTGGGTTGCAACGGCCGCCGGCGCCGGCCATTCTCCCGTCGCTCCCGGCACCGCGGGGAGCCTGGTCGCCCTCGCCATCCTCTGGTTCGTTCCTTTCTCCACCATGTCTCTTGCCGTGAGCTTCATCCTGGTCGTCCTGGCGGGCGTCTGGGCCGGTGACCGCGTTGAGCGACTCCTCAAGCAGAAAGACCCGAGTGTGGTGGTGATTGACGAG
>CAZXPE010000073.1:0-9390 GCA_964642915.1 uncultured bacterium
CCTCGACTAGGGCCGTTTTCCCCGACCCCACAGGCCCCCCCACCCCGATCTTCAGCGGCTTCGGAATCATGAGCGGAAGAGCCTCGCGTCGAGGCGGGCGTGGTGCATCCCCGCAATCTCGATCCCCGGAGCGAAGCTCCAGAGATCATCAGGTCCCTTACCGGCAGCCTCGCAAGCGAGCCGCGAAATGAGGGAACCGGCAGCCCAGAGAGCCCGCTGGCCTTCAAGCTGACCCAGGGGGAGGAGGCGGAGCGCAGCCCCGACAATGAGGGCTGCCGTCGAGTAGAGATATGCGCATGCCGCGGCTTCGGGCTCCCATCCGAGAGCGCTCCCAAGGAGGCCGAAGGCCACGGGGTGGTGACCCGGAGCCACCCCCGATTCAACCGACTCTGAGAATGCACGGAGGAGGGGATGATCTGTGAGGGTCGCCGCCACCCTGAGGGTCTGGCGCCCCATCTGGCGGCTTGCCTCCCTCTGCTCAGCGACAGGCTTCATCGCGTCGAGGGTCTCGTAGAGAGGCACGCGCCGAGGTCGCCCGCCTTTCCAAAAACCAAGGCCGAGACGACAGCGACGGCGTCGCACGGCCCGGCGCTCCCTTCGAGATATGCATGGAGGAACGCCTCGACACCCGGGAGATCCCGAATCATCCCGGCCTGAACATAGCTCTCCAGACCGAAGGAATGGGCGTAGCCGCCGGCCGGGAAGAGGCCGTCGGAGAATTGAAGCAGACCGGGGAGCCTATCAATGCTCATGGGAGTGGCCGAAGCCGACGGGAGTGAAGACCCGGCTGAGCCGCTCCCACTGAACCCCAAGCCTGGTGAGGAGTTGCTCCATCGCCGGGTCATCGGGAACGAGGAGAGCGTCCTTCTCTATGGCCAGGGAGAAATGGCGGTTCCCTACCTCGAACGCCAGGCGAATTGCCTCCGCGTGATCGCGCGGAAAGACGGCGATGACAGGCTCAGGCGCCGCCTCTACCTCAAGATACCAGTCGGGCTCGACCAGGAGGACGGCGCCGGGAGAGAGAACACTCCCCGTTGGGAGCGCGAGGGCCACCTCTCGCCCGCCCTTAGTGATGAGCCTTCTCCGCCCCCACCGCCGCTCCTCCCACGTCAGCCTCAGCGTGTCCCGCTCCTTCCCTGCCAGGGCCGCTGCGTCAGCGTTGTCGGGTGGCGAACTGACAACCTTCATCTCAGAAGAGGAAGTAGCGCTGGGCCATGGGGAGAACCCGCGCCGGCTCGCAGGTCAAAAGCTCCCCGTCAGCGCGGACCTGGTAGGTCTCGGCGTCCACCTCGATCCGCGGCAGCGCGTCGTTATTCGCCATGTCGCGCTTGGTGAGACCACGGCAACGTCCGACAGTCGCCACCGACTTCTGGAGTCCGAGCGATTTAGGGATGCCGGCCTCAAGAGCAACCCTTGAGGTGAAGGTGAGAGAAGTTGAGAAAGGCGCCCGGCCGAACGCTCCGAACATCGGGCGGTAGAGCACAGGCTGCGGGGTCGGGATCGAGGCGTTGGGGTCCCCCATCGCAGCCCAGGCGATGGCGCCGCCTTTCACCACCAGCTCGGGCTTGACTCCGAAGAACGCAGGCTTCCAGAGGACCAGGTCGGCGAGCTTCCCGACCTCGATTGAGCCCACGTGGGAAGCGACCCCGTGGGTGATGGCAGGGTTGATCGTGTACTTAGCGACGTAGCGCCGGGCGCGCAGGTTATCGTTCCGGCTCGTCTCTCCGGGAAGGGGCCCCCGCTGGCGTTTCATCTTGTCAGCGGTCTGCCAGGTCCGGATAACCACCTCTCCGATCCGCCCCATGGCCTGCGAGTCAGACGACATCATGCTGATCGCCCCGAGATCGTGAAGGACGTCCTCCGCCGCGATCGTTTCCGCCCTGATCCTGGATTCGGCAAACGCCAGGTCCTCCGGGATCTTCGGGTTCAGGTGATGGCAGACCATCAGCATGTCGAGATGCTCATCCATGGTGTTGACAGTGAATGGCATCGTGGGATTGGTGGAGGAAGGAAGGCAGTTCGGCTCGCCGCAGACCCGGATGATGTCAGGGGCGTGCCCACCACCGGCGCCCTCGGTGTGATAGGTGTGTATCGTTCGTCCCTTGAACGCCCGGATCGACTCTTCGACGAAGCCCGCCTCGTTCAGCGTGTCTGTGTGGATCGCCACCTGGACGTCGTACTCATCCGCCACTGAGAGGGCGCAGTCGATGGCCGCAGGGGTGGTTCCCCAGTCCTCGTGGAGCTTCACTCCTATCGCTCCGGCCTCGATCTGTTCGCGGAGCGGATCAGGGCGGGAGGCGTTCCCCTTGCCGAGGAAGCCGAAGTTAACAGGGAAGCCCTCGGCGGCTTCGAGCATCCGATGGATGTTCCATGCCCCTGGCGTGCAGGTGGTCGCGTTGGTCCCTGTCGCCGGGCCGCTCCCGCCGCCGATCAGCGTTGTGACCCCGGCTGAGAGCGCCTCCCAGGCAAGCTGGGGGCAAATGAAGTGGATATGGGCATCGATCCCGGCTGGGGTGACGATCCGCCCCTCTCCGGCGATCACCTCGGTGGACGCACCGATCACCATCCCGGGAGTCACCCCGTCCATGATGTCCGGATTTCCCGCTTTGCCGATCCCTGCGATCCTTCCGTCCCTGATCCCGATGTCGGCCTTGACGATTCCCCAGTGGTCGAGGATCACCGCGTTGGTGACGACGACGTCGAGGGCCCCCTCGGCCCGAGTGGCTCGTGAAGACTGGCCCATCCCGTCCCTGATGACCTTTCCTCCGCCGAACTTCGCCTCTTCGCCGGGGGCTGTGAGGTCCCGCTCGATCTCGATGAACAGCTCTGTGTCGGCGAGGCGAATCCTGTCTCCGAGGGTGGGGCCGTAGAGGTCAGCGTACTGGCGCCGCGTGAGACGAAGTGTCATGAGCTGAAGCCTCCCTCAACCGCCCGGCGAAGCGCCTCCGCTCTTCGTCCCTCCGTCGCGGGGCCGTTGGTGAGCCCGTTCAGCCCATAGACAGCCCTCGCCCCGCCGAGATCCACCAGAGCAACCTTTTTCTCGTCGCCGGGCTCGAAGCGCACCGCTGTCCCCGCCGGGATATTGAGCCTCATGCCAAACGCCAGGCTCCTGTCGAAGCGGAGCGCCTTGTTGACCTCGAAGAAGTGGAAGTGAGAGCCGACCTGGATCGGCCGGTCCCCGGTGTTGGCCACTGTCAGCTCCACCGTCCGCCGTCCGGCATTCGCCATGATCGGGTCTTCGGCAAGACGATATTCTCCGGGAATCATCGAAGCCTCCGCTATCGAACAGGGTGGTGAATGGTTACCAGCTTAGTCCCGTCAGGAAAAGTCCCCTCCACCTGAATCTCATCCAGCATCTCAGGCACCCCTTCCATCACGTCGTCCCGTCTCAGGATCTTTATCCCCAGCTCCATCAGCTCGGAAACCGACTTCCCGTCCCTGATCCCCTCCAGCACCTCCGCCGTGATAAGAGCCAGCGCCTCAGGGTGGTTCAGCTTGAGCCCCCGGGCCCTCCTCCTGCGAGCCACCTCGGCGGCGGTGAAGATCAGAAGCTTCTCCTGTTCACGCGGCGTCAGATGCACCTCCAACCTCCGTCAGACGCTCAAGAACGAGGTCACCTCTTCGACGTTGAACGACCCCCGGTCACCCTCCAGGGCGATTGCTCCCTTTTCCACCACGTAGAACCTGTCGCACAGGGAGCGGGCGAATTCCAGGTATTGTTCCACCAGGAGGATGGACCTCTTCCCTTCCCGCTTGATCCTCTCGAGCGCGGCGAATATCTCCTGGACTATGGACGGCTGGATCCCCTCGGTCGGCTCGTCCAGGAGGAGCAGCTTGGTGTCGCCGATAAGGGCGCGGGCAATGGCAAGCTGCTGCTGTTGCCCCCCGGAGAGGTCTCCGCCACGCTTTCCGAGCATCTGAGAGAGCGCGGGAAAGAGCGAGAGCACGTACTCCAGCGAGCCGTTGTTCGGCCGCTTGGCTCGGGCTCCGAGCATGAGGTTCTCCCTTACCGTCAGCGACGGGAAGATCTCCCGGCCCTGGGGGACGTAGCCCAGCCCCAAAAGGGCCCGCTCGTACGGGGCCAGGCGGGTGATCTCCTTGCCGTCGAACTCAATCGTTCCCTGCCGCGGCACCAGAAGCCCCATGATCGTCCTGAGGAGCGTCGTCTTGCCGACGCCGTTCCGCCCCATGACACAGACCACCTGCCCCGTTCCCACCGCCAGATCCAGATGGTTCAGGACCCGGCTTCCACCGTAAAAGACGCTGATGGCGTTGACGCTCAACATGCCGCCGCCACCTTTCCCCGGCCCAGGTACGCTTCGATCACGCGCTCGTCGGACTGGACCCGTTCAATGGACCCCTCCGAGAGCACGCTCCCCTCGTGGAGCACCGAGACCCGATGCCCCCGGCCGGCGATCTGTCTGACGAACTCCATGTCGTGCTCGATCAGCATGACGGTGCACGCGGTCTTCTCCACGATCGTCTGCATGAGCGCGGCGGTCCTCTCCTTCTCGGCCCTGGTCATCCCAGCCACCGGCTCGTCAAGGAGGAGAAGCCTCGGCTCCTGGACGAGGAGCATGGCGATCTCCAGCCACTGCTTCTGGCCATGGGAGAGGGCGCCGGCCATTTCCCCGGCATGACGGAGCAACCCGACCTGTTCCAGCACCGTGGCGATCTTCTCCCGCTCAAGCCAGAGGGCGCGCGAGGAGATGGTGGACAGGAATTTCTTCCTCCCCGAGGCGAGCGCCATGTTCTCGAACACCGTATGGTCCGGGAAGACAGAGGGGGTCTGGAACTTTCGGATGATGCCCCGGCCGACGATGGCATGCTCGCTCAAGCCGAGCAGGTCGAGATGGTCCCCGAAAAGGACCCGTCCCGAGACCGGCTTGACGTGGCCGGTGAGCACGTCGAAGAGCGTCGTCTTCCCGGCGCCGTTAGGACCGATCAGAAGGCGGATCCTCTCGCGCTCTTCGACTATGAGGTTCAGGTGGTTGAGGGCCAGAAACCCGTCGAAGGAAACGTTGAGTCCCTCCACGTAAAGGAGCGTGGCCATGCTCAGAACGTCCGCTCTTCGACTTTCGAGGCCGGCGCGACCTCGCCGGCGGGAACAAGAGCCCGTCTCGCCGCCAGAAGATTCCTCAGCCCCGCCGCGAGGCCGACCAGCCCGCGCGGGAAGAGCATGATGACGGCCACGAAGAGGCCGCCCAGGATGATCGGCCAGAGGCTCGGGTAGACCGCTGTCAGGACGCTTCTCAGCCAGTTGATCGAGATCGCGCCGAGCAGCGCCCCCCAGAGCGTTCCCCTCCCGCCGAAGGCGACCCAGATGACGACCTCCAGCGAGGGGAGCACTCCGATCTGGCTGGGAGTGATGATCCCCACCTGAGGCGCGTAGAGGAGCCCGGCGAGTCCGGCCAGCGCCGCTGAGATGGCGAAGACGAAGATCTTGTAGCTTTCAACGTTGTAACCCAGGAACTGAAGGCGACGCTCGTTGTCCCTGATGGCCTGAAGGACGAGCCCCGTCTTCGATCTTACGAGCCAGCGGCTCAACACCAGCGCGGCGAGCAGCATCGCGGCGGTGAGTACGTAGAGGGCCCTGAGAGTGCGAGGGTCGCCCAGCGAAAAGCCAAGGATCGACTTGAAGTCGGTGAGGCCATTGGTGCCTCCCAGCCTCATCTCGTTCCGGTTCAGCATCAGCCACACGGCGAAGGCGATGGCCTGGGTGAGGATGGCGAAGTAGGTGCCGCGAACCCTCCGGCGAAAGGTCAGGAGACCGATGAACGCTGCCAGCGCCGCCGGAAGCAGGATGGAGGAGCACAGGGCGAAGAGGAATTGCTTGTAAGGTTTCCAGAAGAGAGGAAGCTGGTAAACCTGATTCCAGATCATGAAGTCGGGGACAGGCTCTCCGTACACGCCCCTGCCCGCTCCGGCGAGCATCATGTACATCCCGATCGAGTAGGCCCCGATCCCGAAGAAGATGGCCTGGCCGAGCGAGAGGATCCCCGTGTAACCCCAGATGAGGTCCATCCCAAGAGCCAGGATGGCGAGGGCGAGGTACTTTCCGAAGAGGTTCAGGTAGTAGTCGGAGAGGAGCCCGAGAGCGTTCGCCAGGGGGAGCGCGACGACAAAGACCATTCCGAAGACCGCCACCCAGAGGAGCTGGGGATCCCGGTCGCGCCCGCCGATCGCGGCGCTCATGTCGCGCTCACGCGGCCTCGGCGGCTCGGCCCTTGGCGGGGAAGAGCCCGGTGGGCCTCCACTGGAGGAACCAGATCACGAGTACGAGAATCGCCACCTTGGCGTAGATCGCGGCGGCGGTCCCCCCGATCGACGGCTCCAGGATCTTGTTCCCGAGGCCGATGCCGAAGGCGGCCACCACGGCGCCGACGAGCTTGCCGACGCCTCCCAGGACCACGACCATGAACGAGTCCACGATGTACGTCTTGCCGACCTCCGGGTCCACAGTCCCGATCAGAGCTAGGGCGCACCCTGCGATTCCGGCAAGAGCGGTTCCCAGGGCGAAAGTGAGGGCGTCGATTTTTCGAGTTGAGACGCCAAGGCAGGAGGCCATATCCCGGTTCTGCATCACCGCCCTGACCTTGAGCCCGGCCCAGGAGCGCTGAAGCAGACCCCAGAGGGCCAGGAGAGCCGCGAGCGAGAGCGCCACGATGAAGATCCGGCTCCAGGGGAAGATCAGCCCCCGCACGACCTCGACTCCACCCCTGAACCAGGTGGGAGAATTCACGCTGGTCTGGTCGCCGAAGTAGAGGCGGGCCGACTGCTGGAGGATCATCCCGATCCCCCAGGTGACGATGAGCGTCTCGAGCGGCCTCCCGTAGAGAAACCTGATAACCCCCAGCTCCAGAGCGAGCCCCACCAGACCGGCCACCAGGAAAGAGAGGGGCAGGGCCAGGAAGAAGTAGTAGTCCTGATACGCGGCGAAGCGCGAGGCGAACAGCTCCTGCACCACATAGGCGGTGTAGGAGCCGATCATCAGCATCTCCCCGTGGGCCATGTTGATGATCCCCATCAGGCCGAACGTGATGGCCAGCCCCAGGCTCATGATCAGAAGCACGGCGCCCAGGCTCACGCCGTTGAAGAGGTAGCCGGCGAGGTTCCGCCAGGTGAGGAAGAGTTCGATGCTCCTGACAGCCTCACGCGCCGCGCCCTTCACTCCCGCATCGGGGTCCTGCTCGGCGACAGCTCTGAGCCGGGCAAGGCTCCCTTCGGATCTCGCCTGGCCCAGAAGCCGCGCGGCTCCCGCGCGTTCGGCTGGTTCAGGAGCTAAAAGCCTGAGCTTGGCCAGGGCCTCCTCTATCACAGCCCTCACCCCGCGGTCAGCCTCCCGCTCCATGGCCTTTGCCAGCACAGGGACCGCCGAGAGGTCCTGCGAATTTCCCAGCTTGAAGGCGGCCGACTTCCGCGCCTCCCGATCTGTCCCGAAAATCTCCAGGCGCTCGAGGATCCGCTGAACGAGACCGAAATATTGCTCCTCAATGGCAATCGCCTCCTGCCCTTCTGCTGGCGAAACCGGCTGCCCTTTGGCATCCACGATGGGCTGCCCTTTGAGGTCCTTCAGCGAGCCGTCATCACCCAGGACCGCGACCCCTCCCTTCCACTGGTAGAGCGCCCCCTCCTTGAGCGCCCTGAGGAGGCCCTCCACAGACGGGTCTCCGAGGGTCTCCAGCGCGAGGATCGCTTCTTTCTGGGTGGCCGACGCGGCGAGCCTCTTCGAAACGGCTTCAATGCCGGGAACTCCGGGCCCCGCGGCGGCCATCGCCACCGCGGGCCCGATGAACCCGACAAGCACCAGCAGGGTCAGAGAGAGACTGCGAGCTACTTCTTTTCTGAGAGCCACACGCGCTTTCCGCCAACCACGTCGTAGGTGCCCTTGCCGTCTTTCGACCAGTCGCACGCGCGATTGGCGTAGGTGACGGGGCTCCAGGGCTCCGGCGCCACCCACTCCTTCGTCTTCCAGACCACCTCAAACTGGCCGTCAGCCCGGATCTTCCCGATGTACACGGGCTTCCAGGTGTGGTGGTTCTTCTCGTCCACTTTGTACTTGCCGACCGGGCTCTGAATTTCGAGCCCTTCCAGGGCCTTCAGCACGGCGTCCACATCTGTGCTCTTCGCCTTCTCCACAGCCTTTGCCCAGAGCTTGACGTGGATGTAGGCGTGCATCATCGGGTCATCGGTCACGGCCTGCTTGTCCGGAATCCCCTTTTTCTTGGCCCATTCCTTGTACGCCTTCACCCACTTGAGATTCTCAGGAGTCTTCAGCGACATGAAGTAGTTCCAGGACGCGAGGTGCCCAACCAGAGGCTTGACATCCAGGGTCTGAAGCTCGACCTCAGCGAAGCTGAACGACATCGTGGGGGTCCTGTCCGCGGTCACCCCCTGGTTCGCCAGCTCTTTGAAGAAGGGGACGTTCGAGTCGCCGTTGATGGTGTTGATCACTGCGGCGTCCCCCGCGGCGCTGAAGCTCTTGATCTTTCCGACGATCGTCTGGTAGTCCTGGTGGTGGAACGGCGTGTACTCCTCGGCGATGGCCGACTCGGGAACCTTCTTGACCTTCGTGAGATAGAGCCGGAGGATCTTGTTGGTCGTCCGCGGATAGACGTAATCGGAGCCGAGCAGGTAGAACTTCTTCTTGTTCCCGCCCTCGGCGCTCATCAGATAGTCGATGGCCGGGGTGGCCTGCTGGTTGATGGTGGCGCCGGTGTAGATCACGTTCTTTGAGCACTCCTCCCCTTCGTACTGGACGGGATAGAAGAGAAGGCCGTTGTTCTTCTCAAAGACCGGCAGGACAGACTTCCGGCTGACCGAGGTCCAGCAGCCGAAGACAGTGGCGACCTTGTCCTGGAGGAGGAGCTTCTTGGATTTCTCGGCGAAGAGGTCCCAGTTGGAGGCCGGGTCCTCAACGATCGGCTCCACCTTGCGTCCCAGGACGCCTCCGGCCTTGTTGATCTCCTCGATGGCCATGAGGACCACTTCTTTGATCGGGGCCTCGCTGATCGCCATGGTTCCGCTGAGCGAGTGGAGGACGCCGACCTTGATCGGCCCCGCGCCCTGGGCCCTCAAGATCGCTGGGAAGCCAAGGGCGGCGCTTCCCACTCCGGCGGCGGAGGCCAGCTTCAGAAACTGACGGCGGGTCGGCTGTTCAACGCTTTTTGCAGGCTCTTGCATCATTACCCCTCCCGTTTTTCGGGCGGCCAAAGGCGCCCGGGTTGGTGTGTCACACTCCAGGCGCCGTTGCCTGGCCCCATGACAGGGAAAGCAACCCCCATGCCGATCCCCCGCACGGCCCTCACCCTTGGAATTTCAAGACGTTCCGTGAACCCCCAGGAGGGCGAGTCTCGGATTCGGCTGCCCACATTCTGAGCAGGCGACCCC
>CAZXPE010000074.1:0-4070 GCA_964642915.1 uncultured bacterium
GGCTACTTCTCGGCCACGGCTGGCAACGGCCAGATCACCCTCTACTGGGAGAACTCGACCGGGTACTTTACGAAAGCTGTCGTCGTTCGGAAGGCAGGTGGCGCTCCAACTGACCCGGTGGACGGGGCCAGTTACAGCGGGGACGGTACCGTAGTTTATGAGGGCACGGCTGCGACGTTTGCTGACGCGGGGGTAACGAACGGGACGGCGTACTACTATAAGGTCTACACTGCTTATTCGTCGTCCCTCCTCTACTCGGCCGGCACCCTCCTGGACGCCACCCCCACGGCCGGCGGCGTCGGAGAGCCCAAGTGGAGCTACAGCTCAAGCGCTGCGGGACTGGTGGAGCCGGTGACTGACGGCGAAGGGAGGATCTTCTGGGGCGGCCCTGCCGGCGGAGTTGTAGGGACATCCGTGACCGATGGCACGCGGCTCTGGCCGAAGGCCCTTTCGGGAACTCAGATCGAGGGGTTGGTGACGCTGACCGAGATTCAGGGGCTCAGCGGGGGCTACGCGCTGGTGGGCGGCGATGACGGGACCGTGGCAGCGGTGGACGTAGACACCGGGGCGACCCTCTGGCAGACGGCATCCTTAGGGGACGCCATTGGGGGTTCAGTGGGGATGCAGGTCTGGTCCGGCTCCGATGCGGCCTTCCAGGGGCAGTTCGGGGGAGACGTCCTCTTCGTGGGGACCAAGAACGGTGCCCCGACCACCAACAAAGTCTATGCTCTCGATGCCGCCACCGGCGCTGTCCTCTGGACCTTTAATGCCTCGGGGGCCACAGCCGTGGATGTGGTCACCGGCATTCCCTGGATCAACTACGACACCAACCAGATACTGATCACCACCCGATCCAACGGGGGGAGCCAATCCAGCCTCTGGGCCCTTTCGACACTGGACGGGAGCATCCTTTCCACCTGGAGCCTCGGAGACATCGAGAGCTGGCTCGGGTGGGGAATGGACGGGGTCGTCTACGTCCCCGCGGCGAACGGCAGCCTCTACGCCCTTGACCTGGCGACACTCACCATGAAGTGGACGAGCCCCTTCGACACCGGGGCGGGCAACCCCATCGTGGGCTACATCTGGGAGGACTGGGGCCTCCAGGGGACCCTTTTCTTCAGCACCCAGGACGGCAACGTCTGGGCCATCCAGTCCAGCGGCGGCTCACCCCCGCCGACCCTTCTCTGGGAAACTCCGGTGGCGGGGGCCTCAGCCCCGTTTGTCTTCAGCGGGGATGGCATCCTCTACGTCGGCGGCAGCGACGGCAAAATCCACCAGCTCAGGCTGGCTGACGGCGTGGATGAAAAGCAGCAGACCCTGGGTGACGGCACAGCGGCGGTGGGCACTCCGACGTGGGACTGGACTTCAGGCTGGCTCATTGCCGGTACCGCTGCGGGCAAGGTCTTCGCCATCCCCACCCCGCTCCCGTAGGCGAAATATCCCCCCGCCCCTGATGTAATAATCCGAGCTAAGCGGTCAGGACCGCCCTGCTTTCGCTTCCACCCTTGTGGAAGACGACGCTGAGGTCCGCCGCCTGCGCTTCTTCCTCTAGCTCCTGGGGCCGGAACAGGTGCTCGTAGTGGAGGCCGTGCATGGAGCTCGTCAGGCGGACGAGGTCCCCATGTTCGAGTTGCCAGCCCGAGCCGCAGAGCCTTGCCGCGATCCGCGCAACCCGGACTGGAAACCGCCGCGGGCCCCTCGTGGCAGGCACGTAACTGATCAGGATCCGCCCGCCGGGGTTCAGATGATCTTTCACCTTCCGCAGCACCCGGATCCTGGTTCTGGACTGCGGGATGTAGCCATAGCAGAACCACGAGAAGATGAAGGCGTCGAACCGTCCGGGCAAGGAGGTGGTCTCGATAGGGCCGGTGTAGATATTGGCCGTGAGCCCCCGCCTCTGGAGATGCAGGCGCGCGATCGCCGTGCACTCGGGCACCACGTCGAGGCCATCGGCCCGGTATCCGAGATCGAGGAGTGCGATGAGATCGCGGCCGGTCCCGCACCCGACGATGAGGATCCGGTCATCGGGTTTCAGGAACCTCGGATAGAACTCTTGCTCCCACTTCATCAGGCCTCCGGCAACGTCGGTCGCGGGATCCTCTTCCCCGAATTCTCGCCAGTCCCGGCGAATGGCGACCTCGAGATCCTCGAGCCGCATCGTCCCGGCCGCCGCGTAGTACACCACCTTCGCGGCCCGCTCGAGCGTGCGCCCCAGCTCGTAGAGGCAGCGGTACATCCCCGAACGGAGCGCGTTCATCTGAGCGATGATAGCCTAATCCGTTCATCCGTCAAATCGGGAATCCGGTTGCAGAGCGTCGGATTGTATCTCCAGCGCGAGTGAACAGCGGCCCTGAGGATCGGAAAAACAGCTTGATTCCCCACACGGCCGTCCTTTAGACTGAGACTTGTCGCTAACCCATGCGTGGTGGGCCAACCCCGTGAACCTGGATAGCTCCTATGCCAGAGACCCCGACTTCGTTTTTCGGCGAATCGCCGATGAGGTGATCCTGTTGCCGATCAAAAAGAACCTGGGGGATCTGGAGTCGATCTTTACCTTGAATGAGGTGGCCGCTCGGGCCTGGGAGCTTCTTGATGGGCGGCGGACTCTCGGTGAAATCCGGGATGTGATCGTCGCCGAATTCGAGGTTGCTCTTGAGACGGCGGAGTTGGATCTCGGAGAGTTTCTCGGCCGCCTGGAAGAGATCGGCGCTGTGGTCGTCGCATGATCTCCCCCATCTCCTCCATCGGTTACCATGAGCTGACCCGGCGGATCCAGCGTGGAGACCAGAAGGCACGAATTCCTCTCCAGGGAAGCTGGGAGCTGACCTACCGTTGTAACCTCGCCTGCACCCACTGCTGGGTGAACCTTCCTGCCGGCGACCGTGCCGCCAGGGCGCGGGAACTGACCTGCGAAGAGATCTTCCGGATCACCGACGAGATCGTGGAGGCTGGCGGGCTCTGGATGCTCCTGACCGGGGGCGAGGTGTTCATCCGCCCCGACTTCTTTGACATCTACCGCTACATGAAGCGGCGGGGCCTTCTCCTGACGATTTTCAGTAACGGAACTCTCATCACGCCTGAGGTGGCTGACTTCCTGGCCGAGTACCCCCCGAGCAGGGTCGAGATCTCCCTCTACGGGATCACCCCGAAAACTTATGAAGCCGTCACCCAGGTCCCGGCTCTCGAGCGTTGCCTCAGGGGGATTCGGCTGCTCAGCGAGCGCGGGATCAAGGTCAAGCTTAAGAGCGTCGTGACGACAGCCAACTACGACGAGTTTCTCGAGATATCCGATTACGTCAAGCGGGAGTTCGGCCTCACCTTCGCCTATGACCCGAACATCAATTACCGAAAGGTCGAAGGGCGAGAGGGGTTCGCCCCCGCTTCGGTCCGGGTGCCGCCGCACAAAGTGGTGGAGCTGGACATGGCCCTTGACGCCAAGACCGGGGATCTCAAGAACTTCTACCAGCGTGACCAGCAGCTCACGAGCGAGAACGCCTTCACCTGCGGCGCCGGGATCAGCACGTTTCACATCGATCCGCACGGCCGGCTCTCCTCATGCATGATGGTGCCCTCCCATGCCTACGATCTCAGGAGCGGCTCGTTTAAGGAAGGGTGGGAACAGTTCTTCCCGACCGTCGTCAACCGGAAAAAGACGAAGACCACCCGCTGTGACTCTTGCGCCATCGCTGCGGCCTGCGATACCTGCCCGGGGTGGTCCACCCTGGAGCACGGCGAGCTCGATCAGCCGGTAGATTACCTTTGCGAGATCAACCATCGGAGGGCAGAGGTGTTTGGATCTCCCGCCCTGGTCCCGACGATCGGGTTGAAAGGAGGAGCGCTTCATGGATAGAAAGCCTCCTGTCGAGCGCAAGCTGTATCGGAAACCGGAGGTCTCCCGCGTGGATCTGGTGCAAGGCGAGGTGGCGCTGGCCGCCTGCAAAGCGAACTTCGTTTCGGCCCACTCCACTCCCAATGCGGGGATCAACAAGTGCAAGGGATCCTGTAAAACTATCAGTGCTACCTGATAACGTGAACGGGGTGACCATCGGCGGGGCCACTGTGCTCCTTTC
>CAZXPE010000074.1:4080-9384 GCA_964642915.1 uncultured bacterium
GGGCCCCGCCGGTGGCGAGTCGCTCGGCTTCATCAGCCCTTTTTCCATCTCGGCGGAGCCCCCACCCTTTCCCTCTCCATAGACCCTCTCAGCGCCTACCGCCCTCGGGGGCGGCTCTGCTTCGATTCGGGAGTCTCCTGGCATGTGAGAGAAACTCCGGACGCCTTCTCCGTAACCTTTGAGGGCGAGCGTCCTTCCGGATCGCGTGGCGTCTACCAGGCCCTCTCGGTTGACCGGACCTGGAGTTCCGGCATCCTGTACCTCCTGGGTTCCCCCACCGGCCCAGCGCTCCAGCCATTCCCGGTGGGCTATCCGCTGGAGCAATTTCTCTTCGTGAGCCTGCTGGCCCATTCGGTGGGAGCGGTGGTTCACGGGACGGGGGTGATCCTAGACGGGCGGGGGTTCGTCTTCGCAGGTACTCATGGCGCGGGGAAGAGCACACTGGCTTCTATCTTTCTCCGCCACGGGGTAGAACTTCTCAACGACGATCGGGTAGTCCTTCGCCGCCTGGACGGAGGGTGGCGGCTTTTCGGGAGCCCCTGGGCGGGGACCGTTCGGCAGGTCTCTCCGGCGTCGGCCCCGCTCGGCGGGGTCTTTTTGATCCGCCACGGTTCCGCCACCCGCGCAGTTCCGCTTTCGGCCTCCCAGTCCGCTCCTCGCCTTCTCGCTCGCTGCCTGCACCCGTACTGGGATCGTGAGGGGCTCGCGGCCCTTCTGATGGCCGTCAACTGGCTTGTGCGGGAGGTCCCTTGCTACGATTTTTCGTTCGTTCCAGAGCCGGAGCCGGTGCTCAACGCGCTGGATAGTGTCAGGGATTTGTAGGAATTTTCAAGAAGTTGCAGATCATTTATGTTGACAAGGTTCCGCAAGCGTGCGATTTTCGAGTTGTTTTTCGATGAGACTCTGAATCGCGGCCGAGGCTACTGGTGGCGACCCCGTGGGTTCAGCATGGTTCCTCTCGTACAGGACGGTGATCGAGTGCTCGTGGTGCCGGTAGATCCCCGGGAACTCCGGATTGGCGATATTGTCAAGTTCAGGGCTCAGGATGGTTTCGGGATGCACCGGCTCATCTGGAGATCGCGGAAGACCGACGGGACGCTGGAGTTCGGCTTTCAGGGTGACAACGCTCCAGTCCTTGATCCCCCGATACCCTCCTCCCACATCGTGGGCCTCGCCGTGGCGGTAGAACGTCGCGGCAAGGTTCAACGCCTCGACACAGTGTGGGCCCGACTCTCGGGGCGGCTGAAAATCTTGAAGCGGTTTGTCCGGGAACGGATTTGGAGCGTGAGTTGAGATCCTGCCCGATTCGATTTCGCCGGTCGATGGTGACAGCGGGGCTCCTGGCAGGGCTCGTCTGTCTGGGTGTCTCTCCGGCCATAGCTTCCTCGGGTAAGGGGGGCTCGAAGCATTCCTCGCCTTCCCTTCCGCCCATCGCTGTCCTCGCCGAGGTCGAGGTCGGCAGGCACCCGCTTGGGGTGGCCATCGATTCAGGCAGCGCTCGGGCCGTGGTGGCGAACCGAAACGGCAAGAGCGTGTCAGTGATCGACCTCCTCAGCGCCTCCGTCCTCGTGGAGTTTCCGGTCGGGAAGCTCCCCACGGGCGTTGCCGTCAACCCGGCAACCGACCGGGCTGTCGTCACCCTTGCCGCCGATCACGCTGTTGCGGTAGTCGATCTCGGCAGCTTCACCGTAATCGGCACGATTCCCGTTGGGCGGAAGCCAGCAGGCGTGGCCGTGGATCCAGGGCTCAACCTCGCTGTCGTCGCCAACCAGAACGGAAACAGCGTCTCTATCGTAGACCTGGGGAGCCTCGCTGTGATGGCCGAGATCATCGTGGGCAAGAAACCCACTGGCGTCGCGGTGAACCCGTTGACTCACGTCGCGGCGGTCACCAACCGGGGGGACGGGACGGTGACCCTTCTCGACCTCTCTCAGCCGATTCCCCCGGTGATCTCGGTGATCACCCTGCCTCGCGCCGGCCATCATCACCATGGGAAACCTCGCCCTCTCGGAGTGGCGTTTGACTACGGCCCCTCGCTCAACCGGTTTGTGGTGGCCGACCCTGGCGCCGACTCAGTCCACATCGTCACCCTCGACTCCTTCAACGCCCTGACGGACATCAAATCCCTGGCGGTGGGGAAGAAGCCGACGGCGGTGGCGGTGAACCCGGGCAACGACTTCGCCCTGGTGACGAGCGACAAGGACGACGTCTTCGGCATCACCCTCACCTCTCCCGCCCTCGTGGGGCTGGCTGACGTGGGGAAGCACCCCAGGGGGGTCGCCATCGATCCGGTGACGTGCCGGGCTGCCGTGACCAACTTTCGCGACAACACCGTGTCGATCCTGGCGGTTCCGTGCCAGACTCTTCAGCTCTTCTCGCTCTCCCCGTCGAGCGTCCAGGCCGGATCCGGGTCGTTTGTCTTGACGATCACCGGGACCGGCTTTAGCACCGGCACCACAGTGAACTTCGGAGCTTCGAGCGGCCTCATCCCGACTTCCATCACTTCCACCCAGCTCACGATTACGCTGACGGCCCCCTCGACGCCGGGACCGGTCCCGGTCTCGGTGACCCGGAACAGCCAGACCTCGAACACGCTGACCCTTCTGGTGACCTCGGGCGCCCCGCCGGTACTGACCAGCGTGTCGCCGAACAGCGCGACTGCCGAGGGGCAGGAGCTGACGCTGACTCTCAGAGGGCGGAGTTTTGCCCCCGGAGCGATGGCCACATTTGGCGGCGAGTTGATTCCGACGACGTTCGTCAGCTCGACGAGGCTCACCGCGACCGTTCCTGCTTACCCCGACTCCTCCTTGACCCTTCACGGCGGCACCTTCTCGGTCCAGGTGGTGAATCCCGGCTTCGGGGGTAGCTCGAACACGCTTCCTGTCTTACTCACGAACCCGAGGCCGAGGATCAGTCTCCTCCTTCCGAACAACGCCACGGCGGGGAGCCCCGACTACCCCGTCCTAGTGAACGGGAGCGGGTTTGTCGCCACATCGGTGGGAGGAACGCTGGTCGCCCTCTCTCAGGTCTTCTTCGATGGAGTCCCATTGGCCACCGTCCCCCAAGCTGCTTCGCCCACCCAGCAGCTTGTCGTCACGATCCCCTCTTATCTGCTTCAGACACCGGGGACCTACTCGGTCGTGGTCGTGAACCCCGGCCCCGGCGGCGGCGTTTCCCTTACTGATGAGTTCACTGTTCACCCGAATGTTCTTCCGCCCGGCGTCACAGCAACTCCCCTTCTGATTCCCGAGGGGTTGCCTGTGAGCGTTGCCACGCTGGGTGGGGGAGTGGGAGCCGTGACGATTCAGAATGAGGGGAAACTCAGGCTGCTGGATCTCCTCCCCCCGGACACTCCGGCGCTGATCGGAGACGCAATCACGGTGACGGCCCCGGCTTACGGGTCTGTGGGTGATCTCGGGGCCAACCTCTCAACCCAAACGCTGGTGGCGGCGCTCCTGAATGAGAACAAGGTCGCCGTCGTTGACGTATCGAGTCCCCTGAGCCCCACGGTGGCGAAGGTGCCGGTGGGCTCGATCCCGTTCGGCGTGGCAGTGGATGCGGTGAGCAACCGCGCCGTCGTCGCCAACGTGGGAGACGGTACCCTTTCAGTTGTCAATCTCTCGGCTCTGACCGCTGACCCCCCGATCTCCCTCGGGACCGTGGAGACTGCGGCCTTCGTGGCTGTGAACCCCGCGACCAACGTCGCTGCAGTGGTTGATCAGGTCTCGGTGGGCAGGGGGTTCCTGCTCCTGGTGAACCTCTCGACCGGCCAGGTGACGGACAGGATCAGGGTGGGTCAGAATCCCTCTGCGGTGGCGATCAATCCGACCACCAACATGGCGGTGGTGGCCAATCAGGATGATGACACCATCTCGATTGTCAACCTGAGCACTCGAAGAGTGGTTGCGACTGCCCCCGTTGGGCAGTCACCGGCTGGAGTGATGATCGACACGGCCACAAACCGGGCGCTCATCTCCAACTTCCTGAACAACCAGGTCACGGCGATCAATCTATCCACTCTCCAAACTGTGACGCTTCAGCTAGGGCTCGATGGCGCCGTTGCGCCCCTGGATATTGCCTGGGATCCCGCGGCTGAGGTTGCGCTCACCACCAGCCTGATCAACAACAACGCGATTATCATCGGGCTCCCCACCGCCGTGCTTCCCTGAGGGGGTTCTCCTCGCCTATTGCCGGCTCGCCCTCGGCGGCGCTCCTCTGGCCGAGCTTCCGCGCCTTTCGGTTGACTGGGATCGGCTCCTCGAGCTGGCCCGGAGAGAGCGGGTCACGCCACTGCTTCATCAGTTCTTCGCCAGAGCCCCATCCCTCTTGGAGGTCCCCACGGGATTCCTTCGGGCGATCGGCCATGACTACCTTGCAAACACTGGGCGCTCTTTGTTGCTGTCTCACGGGTTGGGAGAGGTCCTTCAAGGGTTCCGTCGAGCAGAGATCGACGTGCTTGTCCTCAAGGGGATGGCGCTGGCTGAGCCGGTGTACGGAAATCCCGCCCTTCGCCCGATGGACGACATCGACCTGCTAGTTCGCCGTGAGGATGCACCGCGGGCTCGCGCGGCGCTGACCGATCTTGGGTACGAGGCGCCAAGCTTCGATGGCGACTTTCGGCGCCGTGCGGCTACGGTGTTTCTGCCGTCCTCGAAGCGGTCGGCCCGTCAGAAGCTCGACATTCACTGGGCCCTCGTTGACGATCGTTACGGTCCCGCAGCCTACCGCTGGGCTGACGGGGCGTGGGGGCGTGCCCGGGAGTTCTCGGTCGGGGGCGCCAGCGCTCGAGCGCTCTCCCCGGCCGATGCGCTGATCCATGGGTGCGTCCACCTGGCAGTCCACCACGGACTCCGGGGCCTCCTCTGGCACTGCGACCTCGCGATGATGGCTCGGGTCTGGCGGGATGAGATCGAGTGGGAGGGCCTGGTGGACTGGGTGGTGGAGGCCCGGTTGAGGGGAGTGGTCTTCGCGGCCCTCAGTTGCGCTGATGCCATGCTCGGGTTTGGGGTTCCGGCCTCGGTCTTCTCACGCCTTCGCCCGCGTTCCCTTCGGGCGAAGGCGTGCGTGCGGTGGCTGCTCCCGCGCTTCACTGCGCTCCGCTCGGTCCCTTTCCAGGATTACGTGGTGCCTTTGCTCCTCATGGATCGCGGGCGGGACGTGACCGGGCTCGTGCTCAGGCGGCTTCTCCTGACTGGGTCTGGATCCCTAACAGGAAAGAATTTTCGTTGAAGAGTCAGATACAATAGAGTAAATGTCGCGGACAAACGAGGAAAGAGCAGAGATGGCATCCGTCCGTGATGAAAG
>CAZXPE010000075.1:0-9325 GCA_964642915.1 uncultured bacterium
CTCAACTCGGCGAACGGGGGCAGTTCGATGAACTCCCAGAGCATGAATAAACATACGGCATTGCCGTATATGGAGTCAAGAGGGAAGTGATGCCGATACGAGGATCGCACCGGAAGACGGCGGCGGATAGGAGGGCGGCACAGTAGTGGCCATGATCTGCGGAAGTTCGAAGACGATTCACACGATCGGGCACTCGACGAGAGCGATCGAGGTATTTTTGGAGATCCTCAGGGCGTACCGGATCGAGCTTCTCGTGGACGTTCGGCGCTGGCCTTCCTCCAGGAGGTTCCCTCACTTCAGGCGCGATGCGCTTCAGGACACACTGGCCGGGGCGAAGATCGAATACGTGTGGCGAGAGGATCTGGGCGGCTACCGGAAGCCTGAGCCGGACTCTCCGAACACGGCGTGGCGGGCCGGGGCGTTTCGGGCCTACGCTGATTTTATGCTGACCCCCGAGTTCGACCGAATCATGGAGGAGCTTCAGGGGCTCGCCGAGGCCAAGCGAATGGCTGTGATGTGCGCTGAAGCGGTGCCGTGGCGCTGCCACCGCCAGCTCCTCGCCGACGCGTTCCTCGTGCGCGGCTGGTCAGTGCGACACATTATCGACTGCGGCTGCGAGGAGCACCGCCTGACGCGCTTCGCCCGCCCGAGCGGGACGAGCATCGCCTATCCCGTGGAAGCTTGCCTTCCGGGTTGAGGGGTCAGCGAAAAGGCAAATCCATGACCTCCGCGAGGGCGGAGTCCACCCGCTCCATCAGGGTCCGTGGAAGGCGGGCGAGAGGTCCCTGGACGAGCCGACGGTTGTCGATGGCTCGAAGCTGGTCGATAAGAAGGTCAGAGTCGCGCTTGATCTTCCCTCCTGCGGGGACACGAACGCGGAGGGGCTCGGTTTCGTCCACCACACTGGTGGTGAGGGGAATGATAAGGGTGGAGGGGTGGTCAGCGTCCAGGAGAGCCTGGCACTGAACGATGAGGACTGGCCGGGTCTTCCCCGGCTCGGTGCCGCGAGGCGGGTTTAGATCGGCCAGCCATATCTCCCCGCGCCTACGCATCGGGAGCGGTCTCGATGGCGGCGAACTCGGCGTTCACGCGGAGGCTTTCTTTCCGCACCTTCCGGGAAGCCCGCGCGATGCGCTCCGCTCGGAGCCTGGCCTCCGTCTCCCGGTTCATCCGCTCGATGGCGCGACGGATGTACTCCGCCCGGGGGAGACGGAGGGCCTGGGAGCAGCGCGAGCTGGCCTGGAGCAGCTCATCGGGAAGCTTGAGAGAAAGCGCACCCATATACTCCTCCTGTATATTCGTTCAAGATGCTCGTTATGATATCTGAGCGGAGTATCAACGTCAAGTTGCTCAGGGGCGTCCACCCCCTTCGGCGGCCGGGGAGGCTATTCGTAGCGGAGGGCGTCGATGGGGTCGAGGCGCGAGGCCTTCCAGGCGGGGTAGAAGCCGAAGAAGATCCCGACCGCCGAGGCGAAGCCCAGGGCGATGGGAATGGCCTGAGCCTGGATGATGGGAGACCACTTGGCGAGGTGGGCGATGAGCTGCGAGCCCGAGACCCCCGTCAGGACGCCCGCGACCCCGCCGATCAGCGAGAGGACAACAGCCTCGATCAGGAACTGTGAAAGTATGTCGCGCCCCCTCGCCCCGACGGCCATCCGGAGGCCGATCTCGCGCGTCCTCTCTGTGACTGATACCAGCATGATGTTCATGATGCCGATCCCTCCCACCATGAGGGAAACCCCGGCGATGGCGTAGAGGAGGTTGGTCAGGACGCCCATGGACTCCTCCTGGGCCTGGAGGACCTCTGTCATGTTCCTGATCGAGAAGTCGTCGTCCTGGAACGGCTGGAGGCGGTGGCGCTGGCGGAGGAGGTCGCGGATCTGCTGCTCCGCCTCGGCGACGTTCTCGGCCTCGCGGACCTTGACCGAGATGGCGCCGACAGCGCGCGCGTTGGCCTGGCTCACTCCGAGGACCCGCTTCTTGGCGGTGGAGAGGGGGATCAGGATGGTGTCATCCTGGTCCTGACCCCAGGCGTTCTGTCCCTTCCTGTCGAGGACGCCGATGACGGTGAAGGGGACCTTCCTGATCCTGATGATCTGGTCCAGGGGATCGGCGTCGCCGAGGAGGTTCTGGACGACGGTCTGGCCGAGGATGGCGACCTTTGTGGCGCCGTCCACGTCCTCCTGGGTGAAGGGCTTTCCCGAGACCAGAGACCATTCTCTCACCTCGAAGTACTCAAGCGTCACGCCGTAAATGATGGTGGACCAGTTGAGGTTCCCCGCCACGACCTGGGCGGTCCCCCTCATTGAGGGGGCGGCGGCCTGCACCGCGGGGACCTCTCGTTGGATCGCCCAGGCGTCGTCCTCTGTGAGGGTGAGCATACTCCCGTGGCCCATACGGAGCCCTCCGGCCGTAGTGCTCCCCGAGAGGATGATGATCAGGTTGGAGCCGAGGCTCCGTATCTGGTCGGCTATGCGCTGCTGGGCGCCTGTGCCGATGGCCCCGCTGGCGATGAACGCCCCGACGCCGATGATGATGCCGAGCATGGCGAGGGAGCTCCTGAGGGCGTTGGTCCTCAGCGCGTTGACGGCAATCCGGGCGACGGCCAGGAAGTTCATGCCGCCTCCTCGACTGGGAAAGCAGTGAGGACCTCGCGGGCGTCCCTTGGATCTTCCACGGCCTCGTCCCTGATCACGCGCCCGTCCCTGAAGGCAAGGGTCCGGTGGGCGAAACGGGCGATGTCGGCCTCGTGAGTTACGAGGACGATGGTCATCCCATGCCGGTTCAGCTCCTGGAAGAGAGCCATGATCTCAACGCTGGTGCGGCTGTCGAGGTTTCCCGTCGGTTCGTCTGCGAGGATGAGGGCGGGGTCGTTGACGAGGGCGCGCGCGATCGCGACCCGCTGCTGCTGGCCGCCCGAGAGTTGAGAGGGGTGATGGCGCTCCCGGTCGGCAAGGCCGACCAAGGAGAGCTTGGCCAAGGCCTTGGGCCTCCGCTCACGGAACGAAGTGCCGTTGTACAGGAGGGGAAGCTCGACGTTTTCCACGGCGCTGGCGCGGGGGAGCAAGTTGAAGGTCTGGAAGACGAAGCCGATCTTCCGGTTCCTGATCCGCGCCAGGGCGTCGCGCGAGAGGCCCGAGACGTCTTCTCCGTCCAGGACGTAGCGGCCCGACGTGGGGGTGTCGAGGCAGCCCAGGAGGTTCATAAAGGTGGACTTCCCGGAGCCCGACGGCCCCATGACAGCCACGAACTCCCCTGAATTGATCGAGACCGAGACGCCCCGGAGAGCGTGAACGACGTGGGAGCCGAGGTGGTAGTCCTTGACGAGCCCGTGTGTCTCGATGATCGGCCTGGCCATGGCGCTCAGAACCTCAATTGAGGTCCGGTGCCCTGAGGGCGGGCCGGCCGCTCTGAGCCTCCGACGATCAGCTCCTGCCCTTCTTTCAGGTTGCCTTCGAGAACTTCGGTGAAAGTCCCGTCTGTAATCCCGATCGCCAGCGGCACGGGAGATGGCTTTCCGTCAGCCCCGAGGATCCATACCTTGGCCGCGCTCCTCTCGCGCGGGCCGCCGGCGTGAGGAGACTGGGGCCGTGAGGCAAGGCTGGCTTCCGGGGAGGCGGGGCCCGGCGGGCGGAAGCGGAGAGCGGCGTTCGGGATCTTCAGCGCCGAGGGCTTGTGGTCAACTACGATCCTGACGTTGGCCGTCATACCGGGGAGGAGCTTTCCATCCAGGTTCTGGACACCCACGACGACGTTGTAGGTGACGACGTTCTGGACGACCTGGGGAGCCTTCCTGATCTGGACGATCTCACCTGAAAACGTCCGGCCGGGGAATGCGTCAACGGTGAAGGTGGCGCGGAGCCCGAGGCGCACTCTCCCGATGTCTGCCTCGTCCACGTTGGTGTCAACCTGCATCTGGGTCAGGTCCTGGGCGATGGTGAAGAGAGTCGGGGCCTGGAGGCTCGCCGCCACGGTCTGCCCCACGTCAACGTTTCGGGAGACGACGACGCCGTCAACAGGGGCGCGGATCATCGTGTGGTCGAGATCTACCTGGGCCTGGGCGAGGGCGGCGGTTTTCTGCCTGAGTGTCGCCTCAGCCGACTTGAGCTGGGCCTCTGCGACCCTGAACTGGGCCTCCATCGACCTGATGGCGGAGGCGAGCGCCTGCTCCTGGGCCTGGGCCGACTCAAGCTGGGCCACCGCCGAGTCGTAGGCGGCCTGGGCCGAATCTTTTTCGCTCTGGGCGATCAGCTCGCGTTTGAGGAGGTCGCTCTTCCTGTCCAGGTCGCGCTTGGCGTCGAGAACGGCCACTTGGGCCTTGGCGGTTTGGGCTTTTGCCCCGGCAAGGGCGGCTCTCGCGTTCTCCACGTCGGCTCGCGCCCTCTCGACGTTGGCCCGCTGGGTCAGGACGGCGGCCTGGGAGGCCTCCAGCTCTGCCTTGGACTGGTTGACCTTGGCCTCGAAGATCTCGGAGTCGATGCGGGCGACGAGTTGGTTCTTCTTCACCTGGGAGTTGAAGTCTGCGAAGAGCGCTTTGATCTGCCCCGATATCTGAGAGCCGACCTGGACTGTGATGACGGCGTTCAGGCTTCCTGTGGCCGAGACCGTGGCTGTGAGGGGTCCCCGCTCCACCTTGGCAAAGCGGTTTTTGGGGGAGTTCCCTCGGCTGGTCGAGTAGAGGTAGGCGCTCGCTGCCCCGGTCACAGCGACGGCGAGAATCAGGAGGGTCAGGAGACGGCGCTTCATGGGGTTACGGCTTGGGGACTACGAAGTGGCCGCCTCCTTGAGGGGTCTCCTGCGAACGCTCGCTCGCAGGTGGGACGACCTGGTAGCCACCCTCTTTTGAGGCTGGAGAAGCCCCGGGAGCAGCCGGAACAGGGGCGGTTCCAGGAAGTTGAGCCGGGTGACCGTGCTTGTCCAGGGGGACGTAAACGAAGCTTCCGTCGGGGCGGCGGACCAGGATGTAGTTCGTCGGGTCGCCGGGGGGAGGAGCGGGAAGTGGCTGGCCCTGGGCGAGGAGGAGCCCCAGAGTGAAGACACCGATCAGAAACTGTCTCATGATGCTTCGGCTCTCTTCCTTATCGCCGGCCCAGGGATCGCTCTAGCCTGGCCCGGGCGATTCTGAAATCAGCCAGGGCCTTCGCTTCGGTAGACTGGGCCTCTGTCAGAGCGAGCTGGGCGTCTGTCAGCTCGAGAATCGTGCCCACTCCGGCGTCAAAGCGCCCCTGGGCCAGCCTGAAGTTCTCCTGGGCCGAGGCCACGCTCGCCTGGGCCGCCTGGATCCGCTCCTCGGTTTCCACAAGGTCTGAGTGGGCCTGCTCGACCTCTTTCCAGATATCAAGCTCCAGCGCCTTGACTCTGGCCTGGGCGGCCTCCACGCCGGCCTTGGCTTCCCTGTACTTTGCTATCTTACTCCCCCCGTCAAAGAACTCCCACTTGAGAGTGACACCGAGCCCCCAGATCTCGTTCATGTCGGCCCTGGTGGTGCCGACGAAGGCATCACCTGTGAGGTCGGGAAAGAAGTTTCTGAACGCCTCGCGGACGCCTGCCTCCACCGCCTCCACCTGCACCTTGATCTGCCGGTACTCGGGGCGCCGGGAGAGGGCCTCACCCACGAGCTGTGGCTGGTCCACCGGGAAAGGCTCGTAGGCCAGGGTGTCCTTCACCTCGGTTGGGGAGTCCACGGGGATCCCCATCGCGGTGTTGAGAGCGGCGCGGGCGAGCCTCACGGCGTTTCGGGCCTGGATGATCTTGAGGCGGGCGTTGGCCACGTCCACCTCGGCCCGCGTGACGTCGGACTTGGGGCGGGTCCCCACTTCATAGAACCCCTTGGCGCTCTTGAGGTTCAGCTCCGCCCGCTCAAGAGCCTGCTGGTTGACCTTCACCAGCCGCTGGGAGAAGAGGATGTTGAAGTACGACTCCTTTACGGCGAGGGCGATGAGGTCCTTCTGAAGCTCGATTTCCTGCCGCGAAGACTCGGCGTTGGCCTTGGCCTGGTCGGTGGCTGCGAAGGTTTTCCCGAAATCGAAGAGCTTCTGGGAGAGCGTGCCTTTCAGCGTGTTTGAGGTCTCCCAGGTGAAATTCGTCTGGAGTCTCCCTCCGTAGGTGCGTTGCGCCACGCTCTGCTCGCGCGTGGCCGTCCAGGAGGTGCCGAGCTGGGGGAGGATGGGGGCGAGCGCCTGACTGACGCGGGCCCTGGCCGCCTCCCAGTCGCTCATCCTGGCCTGGATCTGAGGCTGCCGCTCCATGGCGATGGCGATGGCTTCCTCCAGGGTGAGTACTTTGCCGGCGACGGGAGATTCCTGCGGCTGGGCCTGGCCGGCGCCCATGACTGCCGGCGCCAGAGCCAGGGCAAGAAGCCACCCCGACAGAGCCTTCTTCACTCAACGCCTCCTCTGCTGAAAGAGGTTCGGGGAAGCTGTTTTTCGGTGAGGGTTGTCATCAGTTCCGGCTCATTGTTGGGATTGACGGAGGGTCCTGTCAAGTTATTCCTCTCCCCGAATTTTTGGCGTGGGTAACCGGGCCTTGTGAAAGCTATCACTCAGATCAAGCCCTTTGAACTTTTTTCTTGACGCTCCCTAAATCTGGTATGGTACGATCCGGTTCGCCACTGAATATTGTGCATCAAACCCCAAGGCGGTGGCTTCATGGTTCTAATGTGCCGCGCCGCTCTGACGAACCCCAGAAGGAAGGAGGAGCCGTATGCTCTCTGAGACGCGCCCCCCGAAAGTAGGGAATTGGACCGAACCCGCGCTCCGCGTGCTCAGGGAGCGGTACCTGAGCAGGAAAGGCGACGATATCCTGGAGACCCCGGAAGAGATGATATGGCGGGTCGCCCAGGCTATCGCCAGGGGCGAGGAGCGGTGGGGGCGCAGCCCGGCAGCTGTCCAGGAGATCGCCGCAGCGTTCTATGACATGATGGTGGACGGCTACTTCCTCCCGAATTCCCCGACTCTCATGAACGCCGGCAAGGGGAACATGCTCCAGTACTCCGCCTGCTACGTCCTCCCCGTGGGCGACTCCATGGAGGAGATCTTCGACGCAGTTAAGGCCGCGGCGATTATTCACAAGTGCCTCGTGGGAGACACACTGGTGATGAGTAACGGCCTTACCCCGTTGAGCGAAGTGCGGGACGGCGCAGTGGTCATGACCGATGAGGGGCCATTCCTCGCAAGCAGGCTCCACGATAACGGGGAACAACCCGTCTTTGAGGTGAGGACCAATCGAGGCTATACGATCGTCGGAACGGCCGAGCACCGGTTGTTGGTCGTCGCCGACGACGGCTCCTACTGTTGGCGGAAGATCGGCGAGATCCGGGAAGGCGAGTGGCTGGTCATGAAGCCGGGCTCGTGGGTGGGCGGTGAGACGAAGCTGCCGGAATTCACCTTCAGCCAGAAGCCGGGGCGAAATCGAACGAGCTTTAAGCCACAGGAATATCGGTTGCCTCGAGAGCTCACGCCGGAGCTTGCGGAGCTCGTCGGTCTCTACATCGGCGACGGGTCGAACCATCGGGACGGAATCCGGTTCACGGTGGGAGGCGACTGTCCTGAGGTCATCGAGAGGATCCGCGAGATCAGTTGCGCGCTCTTCGGAAAAACCCCGAGCGTGAGCGGGTACTCAGGGGAGAATGCTTTTGAGGTGTCAATCCTGAGCACGCAGATCAAGGAGTGGTTCGCCTTCCTCGGCATCACCAAGGTCTCGTCCCGCGAGGCCCGTATCCCGGAGATCATCCGCCGCGGTACGGAGGAGGCGGCCGCCGCATTCGTCCGTGGTCTCTTCACGGCCGACGGGTGCATCCGCGAAAGTGGGCATATCACCTTGACGACAAGCTCGCGTCGGCTCGGCGAAGAGCTGCAGATCATGTTGCTCGCCCTCGGCGTGCCGACGCGCCTCCGGCGCGACGTCTCCGCGGCGCAGTATGAGAGCTGGCAGATCTCCGTTTGCACCAAGGCGGGATTTCGAAGGTTCCGGCGCAAGATCGGCTTTGCCGCCGCAAAGAAAGCGGCGCGCCTGGCCGCCGTTGACGACCGGGAGATTTTTGTCAAAGGCGAGACGATTCCGAATCAACGCGGGCGGTTGCGCGCCTGGTACGACGCCCTTCCTGCAAGCGAGAGGCGCGAAGCGAAGATACACTTTGACGACCTGGTCCATAGAGTAACAGCCCCGAGGGAGTTGAGCCGGCAAAGGCTGACGGCCGTCATGGAGACGTCCGCCCCCTTCCCGCCGTTTTTCGATGACCTGGCGGCGGAGGAGTTCTTCTTCGTCCGGGCGACCGCGATTGGCTATGCGGGGATCCGCCGCGTATACGATCTGACCGTTCCCGCGAAGCACGCTTATATTGCCAACGGCTTCATCTCACACAACAGCGGTGGGGGCACCGGCTTTGCGTTCTCCCGGCTTCGTCCCAAGGACGATTTCGTTGCCTCGACGGGCGGCAAGGCCTCGGGCCCCGTATCTTTCCTCCGCGTCTTCAACGGCGCCACAGAGGCCGTGAAACAAGGAGGAACCCGACGCGGGGCCAACATGGGGATCCTCCGTGTTGACCACCCCGACATCCTCGAGTTCATCGACTGCAAGCTGGACGGCGGGATCACCAACTTCAACATCTCGGTCGCCGCCACCGATAGATTCATGGAGGCCCTGGAGAAAGGGGAGGAGTACGAGCTGATCAACCCTCACACGGGGGCGGTCGCCGGCAAGCTCCTGGCCCGCGAGGTTTTCGAGCGGATAGTGAGGGCCGCCTGGCGGACCGGGGACCCCGGGATGATCTTCATCGACCGGATCAACCGGAGCCCGGCAAACCCCACCCCCGAGGTGGGGACCATTGAGGCGACAAACCCCTGCGTGACTGGTGACACCCTGATAGCCACCCCAGAAGGATTGCGGCGGGTTGATACCATCCGTCCTGGCCAACTCATCCTCACTGTCAAAGGCCCCCGTCCTGTCGAACGTGTGGAAACTTACTACAATACCCGAACCTTTCGCGTCCGGTTCTCGGATGGAGGAATCCTCCGGGTAACCGCTGGTCATCAGTTCTACGTATATCGAGGAGGTGCAGGATTCAGCCCGATTCGGCTGGACAAGTGCCGTCCTGGCGACGAAGTCCAGACCCTCCACGAAGAGATCTTTGGCAGCGCGAAGGTTCTCAGCATTGAGCCGGCGGGAGTAGAAACTACGTATGACCTCTATGAACCCGAAACTGACACCTGGATTACTGAGGGCTATGTAAGCCGAGGGTGCGGGGAGCAACCTCTCTTGCCGAACGAAGCCTGTAACCTCGGCTCTCTGAACATCTCCAAGTTCGCGGTGGAGACTGCGGCCGGAG
>CAZXPE010000076.1:0-4197 GCA_964642915.1 uncultured bacterium
GTGATCCCTACCCCCGCCCTGGAGCAGGCGCCCTTCCCGTCCAGTGTGATGACCGCCGCCACGCCAACTACGGCAAAGCGTGAGGCCGGATGGGGGAACTTCGCATAGGCGCAGCCCGTCCCAACGCCGCAGGCCGGCACCCGTATTTCTACCAGAATTTCAGAAGTTTGAAGCGCAGTACTAAGAATCCCCTTGAAGAAGTCGTCGACCCTGATCGTCCGCTTCCCCTTTGGCCCCTCTGCCACAAGCTCGGCCCCGAGAGCGAGGACAGCGGCGGGGAAGTCTGCGGCAGGGTCGGCGTGGGCAAGGCTTCCCCCGATGGTCCCCATGTTCCTCACCTGGGGGTCCCCGATCTGACCTGCGATCTCAGCGAGCAGCAGGCACTTCTGCTTGAGGAGAGACGAAGATTCGATGGCGTAGTGGGTCGTCAGCGCGCCGATGGAGATTGTCCCAGCGTCCTCCCTTATCCCCGAAAGGCCAGGGACTTTTCTGAGATCAACGAGATGTTTGGGCCTGGCCAGGCGTAGCTTCATCATCGGGATCAGGCTGTGGCCGCCTGACAGGAGCTTAGCGTCATCCCCGAGGCGCCCCAGGAGCGAGATTGCCTCACTGACTGTTGATGGAGCGTGGTAATCGAACTGGGCCGGGTACATGGCTCTCCCCCCTTATCGTTTGGAGGCCTTGACGGCCTTCCAGATTTTTTCGGGCGTGAGCGCGATGTCAAGGTGCTTGATCCCGAACGGGCTGAGCGCGTCCATGACGGCGTTGGCGACGGCCGGAGTGGAAGCGATGGTGCCCGTCTCTCCGGCCCCCTTGACGCCGAGCGGGTTCACCGGGGACGGCGTCACTGTCCTGTCGGTCTCGTACATGAGGAGCCGGTCGGCCCTGGGCAGCGCGTACTCCATCATGGTGTTGGTGAGAAGCTGGCCGCTCTCGTCGTAGCGGGCCTCCTCCCAGAGCGCCTGTCCGATCCCCTGTGCGACGCCGCCGTGGACCATTCCGTCAACGATCATGGGGTTGATGACCTTGCCCACGTCGTCCACCGCCACGTAGCGGAGGAGCCTGACCACTCCAGTCTCCGGCTCGACCTCAACCACTGCAACGTGGGCGCCGAAGGGGAAGGTGAAGTTGGAGGGATCGTAGAAGCTCGTTGTCTCAAGCCCGGGCTCCATCCCGGCCGGAAGGTTGTGGGCCAGATACGCCATCAGCGCCACTTCGCCCCACGCCTTTGACCGGTCCGGGGAGCCCTTCACGAAGAACTTTCCGCCCTCGAAGACCATGTCGGCCTCGGCGGCCTCCAGGAGGTGAGCGGCGATCTTGCGTCCCTTGTCCTTCAGCTTCTGGAGACTCACATAGATGGCGCTCCCGCCAACGGCCGTGGAGCGACTTCCGTAGGTGCCCATGCCGAAAGGAATGGCGGCTGTGTCTCCGTGAACGATCTCCACCTGCTCGATCGGGATCCCAAGCTCATCGGCCACTAGCTGAGCGAAGGTGGTCTCGTGCCCCTGACCGTGAGAATGAGAACCGGTGAAGACGGTGACAGAGCCCGTTGGGTGGACTCGCACCGACGCGCTCTCCCAGAGCCCCGCCTGGGCGCCGAGCGAACCCGCCACCTGTGAGGGGGCGGGGCCGCACGCCTCGATATAGGTGCTGATCCCGATCCCGATATACTGGCCGTCCCTCCTCCCCTTCTCCTGCTCCTCGCGGAGCTTTCTGTACCCCGCCATCTCCAGGGCCCTGTCGAGGGCGGGAGCGTAGTTGCCGCTGTCGTAGACGAACGCCACCGGCGTCTGGTACGGAAACTTGTCGGCAGGGATGAAGTTATTTCTCCTCAGGTCGGCCGGGTCCATCTTGAGCTTTGCTGCTGCCAGGTCAATCAACCGCTCCAGGAGATAGGTGGCCTCGGGCCTTCCGGCGCCGCGGTAGGCGTCCACGGGAGTGGTGTTGGTGAAGGTCCCCCAGACCTGGCAGAAGATCGTAGGTATCGCATAGACCCCGGAAAGAAGCGGGCCGTAGAGGAACGAGGGAATCAACGGAGCGAAGGTGGAGAGATACGCCCCGAGCCCGGCGTGGGTTTTGACCCGGAGTCCCGTTATCTCACCGCTCGTGTCGAAGGCCATCTCAGCCTCGGTCGCGTGGTCCCTGCCGTGGGCGTCGTTCACGAAGCTCTCCCGCCGCTCGGCCGTCCACTTGACGGGGCGCCCGAGGAGCTTCGAGGCAAAGGCCACCACTACTTCTTCGTTGTAGACGAAGATCTTTGAGCCGAAGCCCCCTCCCACGTCGGGAGAGATCACCCTCATCTTGTGCTCAGGGATGCCGAGGACGAACGCCGCCATGAGGAGGCGGTGGACGTGAGGGTTCTGAGAGGTCACCCAGAGCGTCAGGTCACATGTGGCCGGAGCGTAGCTGGCAAGACAGGCCCTCGGCTCGATGGCGTTGGGGATCAGCCGCTGGTTGATGAACCTCTGTGACACGACGGTGGCGGCGGACTTGAAGGCGGCGTCCGTCTTTTCCCTGTCGCCGATAGACCAGTCGAAGCATTCGTTCGCCGGCGCCTCGTCATGAAGCTGGGGGGCGGTCTTGTCGTGGGCCTTCTGGCAGTCAACCACGGCAGGGAGCGGCTCATACTCCACCTCAACCAGCTCTGCCCCGTCCTTCGCCAGATAAGCGTTCTCGGCGATCACAACCGCCACAGGCTCGCCAACGTAGCGAACCTTGCCGCCGGCGAGCGGGGGACGAGGCGGAAGCTTGATGCCGGGGAGGAGCCAACCGCACGGGAGCCCCCCCGTCTTCACATCCTCACCGGTCAACACCGCCACCACCCCCGGCGCCGCCTTCGCCCTTGCCGTGTTGATCCGCTTGATCTTTGCGTGAGCGTGAGGGCTCCTGACAAACGCCGCGTAAGTCGTTCCGGCGAGATTCACGTCATCTACGAAGTTGCCCTTGCCTGTGATTAGCCGGGGGTCTTCCCTCCGCTTGATGGAAGAGCCGAAGAGTTTGGTCGTCATGGCGTCCCCCTCACTTTCCGGCCGTCTTCTGAGCCGCGTGCTGAATCGCTTTGACGATATTGTGGTAGCCGGTGCAGCGGCAGAGATTCCCTTCGAGGTTCCGCCTGATCTCCAACTCGGTGGGGTTCGGGTGCCTCTCAAGAAGCTGGTGGGCGGTCAAGATCATCCCGGGGGTGCAGAAGCCGCACTGAAGGCCGTGTTTCTCCCAGAACGCCTCCTGGATCGGGTGGTACTGGCCGTCCCTGGCGAGCCCCTCGATGGTGGTGATCCGGGCCCCGTCGGCCTGTACGGCTAAGAGCGTGCAGGACTTCACAGCCATCCCGTTCAGGATGACGGTGCAGGCGCCGCATTGGCTGGTGTCACACCCCACGTGGGTGCCGGTGAGCCCCACAACGTCCCTGATCAGGTGGACGAGGAGGAGCCTCGGTTCAACCTCGTGAGTGTGAGAGACGCCGTTGATCGTAACCGTTACCTGTCGTTTCACGGCTCCCACCTCCTTGGGTGTGGGTCAGTGGTGAACGTGACGACTTGAACAAGAGCGGCCGGGAACGGGCGACCCCAACCCTAGTCGACGCCAGCGGTGCTGTCAAGAGGTTCCATAACCGCAGTCGGCTCGGTCTGGCGCAGGCGGGCCTCCTCGGTGGTGTTGGGGTCCCAGTCGGTGGTTTGCTCGAAGCCAGCCGCGTGGGCGCAATCGATACTCTCCATCCTAGCCACGAGGCGCCGGTGGAGGTCCTCGGACATCCTGGCCATGAGGCGCTCGTGGAGCTGGCGCGTCTTGGCGTTACGGTATCGATCGCGCTCGATCAGCACGGGGTCGAGCGCGGTCCGCGCGCCGGCCATGTCAGGCGCCGCGGCCCTGGTCTGGTCGATGAGCCGGCGGTAAATCTTCGTGAGCTGAGCGATGAGTGGCGCGGGATACTCGCGGCCCTGGATCTTGAGCGTGGTGACCCCGAGGGTGATGTACCGCGGCACGTCCTCCAGGAGCGCGTAGATCTCGTTGTTCGACTTCTCAAGGTACGCGAGCACCTTCGCAGGTAACTTTTCGGCGATCTGCGGGATGTAGGTGCCAAGGCAGGGGCGGTAGCAGACGCCGCCCTTGTCAGGGTTGCCGATGAGCTTGACGCGCGTCGCGCCGTCCGAGTCTTGGACGACCTGTTCCTCGAAGTAGGGGGCGAAGTAGTCGTAG
>CAZXPE010000076.1:4207-9207 GCA_964642915.1 uncultured bacterium
CCGGTGATGCAGCGATTCGAATGGATCAGCAGCTCGACGCCAAGCCCGACCTCGTCGGCGGCGCGCTTGAGTGCGGCGATGCCCTCGTAGGTGTTGAGGGCCGTGGAGGCGACGAACTGGGTCGCCCCGGCCTCCTTGATCCGTTCCATGCTGGCGCGGTCCCGGACGTTGCAGCCGACGCTTGCGTGGATGGTGATCTCGGGGAAGCGCGCGTGGACCTGCCTCATCGCCTCGGGCGTCTTCATAATGAAACCATCCGCGTCCGCTCGCGCGTAGGCATCGACCTTTCGCATCATCTCGGCGTGATCCTCATCCTCGATGTCGGCATTAAGGGCGACGCGAAGCCTGGCGCCGTGGTCGTGGGCCATCCTGATCGTATCGAGGACCTGGTGGTGCTGCAGCTCGTACGCGGCCTCGCGCCGGCTCCAGCCGAGCGGCCCCACATACACGGAATCGGCCCCGGCCTTCAGGGCCTCGCGGACCATTTCCATGGTCCCGCCTGGCGACAATAAGTCGGTCATCGATCCCTCCTCAGGTTTAGCTTCTGGTGTCGCGATGGGGAGTAGTAACGTTTCGTAACACGCATATTCTCCCGCAGTCAAGCTACATGGATGCAAGCAACCTTCGGGCGTCAGAGCGGGCTTGGTCCAGCACCTCGCGCACCGGGAGTCCCTTCTCCCTGGCGATCCGGGCGACCTCAGCGAATTCAGGAGTCACCGTGATGAGTCTGCCGTGAAGCCGGGAGAGCTTGAACTCGATCGGTCCATAGGCGGTCTGAAGTGTCACGCACTCGCGTTCCAGCCGTGCGCGTTGGTACTGAGTCCAGCGGACCCCGATCGTTGTGCTCTCCTGGAAGAGGACAGTCGAGAGGTCGGCTACCCTGGCCGGCTCAGCGAGCGCCGCGAGGATCACACCGGGGCGGCTACGCTTCATAATGACAGGCGTGAGAACCACGTCCAGCGCCCCCGCCTCGAAAAGTCTCTCGATCAACGGCTCGTAGAGCTGAGGAGACATATCATCTATGGTGGTCTCGACCTGGACGACGGTCTCAACCTCTCCAGCGGCCTGGGCTTCTTCTCCCACAAAGCAGCGGAGGAGGTTCGGGATCGGCAGCTCCATGCTCCCCGCCCCGTATCCCACCTGCCGGACAGTCATGGGAGGCATGGAGCCGGCCGACCTGGCCAGCGTGGTCAGGATCGCGGCTCCTGTAGGCGTAACGAGTTCAGCCTTGACGCCGTTGTCAAAGACCGGAAAGCCCTTGAGAAGCTCGGCGGTCCCCGGCCCCGGAATCGGGATCCTGCCGTGAGGCCCATCTGCCATACCGCCCCCCAGAGGGAGAGCGGAGGAATGAACGGCCTCTATGCCCAGCAGATAAAGTCCGGCAACCCCCCCCGTTATGTCAACGATGGCGTCAACTGCGCCGACATCGTGGAAGTGGACTTGCTCCAGCCGGGTGCCATGGACTCTGGCTTCGGCCTCTCCGAGGCGGGTGAAGATCCGTGAGGCGTCCCGCTTCACCTGATCTGGTAGCGCGCTCTTGCCGATCAGGTCAAGGATCTCAGGAAGGCTCAGGCGGGACTGGTGGCGGCGTGGATCTATCTCGACGTCCACCTTGGTGGCGCGAAAAGCGCCCCGTTTCACCTCGCGGGCTTTCAGCCGATAGCCTTCAAGCGAAAGGCGAGCGAGCAGATCGTTGAGAGCATCGAGAGAGCACCCAGCATCCACCAGGGCGCCCAGGATCATGTCGCCTGCGGCCCCGCTCGGGCAGTCGAAGTACGCCAGCTTCATCAGCGGATCTTGGCGACGAGCTTGTTGATCTGGTTGGCCTGGGCCGCGGCGCCGTAGCCGTTGTCGATATTGACGACGCTGACTCCCGGGGCGCAGGAGTTGAGCATGGCAAGGAGCGCCGCGATCCCTCCAAAGGAGGCGCCGTAACCGACGCTCGTGGGGACGGCGATCACCGGCCGGTCAACCAGGCCGCCGATGACGCTTGGAAGCGCCCCCTCCATCCCGGCCACTGCGATGATGACGTTGGCCTCCTGGAGCGTGTTGAGGTGATCGACCAGGCGATGAAGCCCAGCCACCCCGCAGTCATAGACACGCTCGACTCGGTTCCCCAGCGTCTCAGCGGTGACGGCCGCTTCTTCAGCGACGGGGATGTCCGATGTCCCGGCGCAGACGACTGCGATAAGTCCGACCCCCTCGACAGGTTTCGGATTCACCACGACGATCCTCGCCTCAGGATAGTGCCGCGTGGTCAGGCCGGAGACCCTGAGCCCTTCCACGACCTCGGGGGTGACGCGGGTGGCCAGGATGTTGTCGTGATGGGCAGCCAGGCGGGAAACGATGGCCACAACCTGCCCCACCGTCTTCCCCTGACAGAAAACCGTTTCGGAGGCGCCGCTCCGAAGCGGTCGGTGAAGATCCACCTTGGCGAAGCGCAGGTCCTCGTAAGGAAGGTCCCTGAGCATGGCCATCGCCTGCTCCACGGAGAGGTGGCCAGAGAGGACCGATTCCAAAAGGGCCCTTATTTTTTCCCGATCCATTGGAGGGTTTCGTTGGCGCTTCCGCTGCGGAAGCCCTGGAGGTCCAGCGTGACGTAGCGGTAGCCAAGCTCCTTGAGAAGGGCCACGATCGCATCATAGCGACCCCCTTCCCAGAGCCTCGGCATTTCGTCCCGGGCGATCTCGAGTCGCGCCAGATCATCGTGTTGGCGGACTCTGAACTGCCTGAACCCCAGCTCCCTCAGCGCGCCCTCGGCCGCTTCAACCCGCCTCAGTTTTTCCACAGTGATGGCGTCGCCATACTGAAAGCGCGAGGAAAGGCAGGCGAACGACGGTTTGTCCCACGTCGGGAGCCCCAGCTCCCGGGAGATCAGGCGGACCTCGGCCTTGCTCAACCCCGCCTCGACCATCGGGGCCCTGGCCCCTATCCTCCTGGCGGCCTCCATTCCCGGCCTGTGGTCTCCCAGGTCGTCCGAGATGGCGCCGTAGATGACGTGCCCGATCCCATGCTCGCGCGCCACATGGAAGAGCTTGGCGAACAGCTCCTCCTTGCAGAAGAAGCAGCGGTTGGGAGGGTTCTTAGCGTAATCGGGATTGTCCAGCTCTCGGGTCTCAACGACGATATGGCTCATCCCGAGAACCCCGGCGAGCCGCTTGGCCTCTTCAAGCTCTGAAGAGGGATAGGTCTCCGAGTCAGCGGTTGCGAGAAGTGCGCGCTCTCCGAGAGCGTCCTTGGCAGCCCTGGCCAGGAACGTCGAGTCCACCCCGCCTGAAAACGCCACGACCACGCTCCCCATCTCCCGAAGGATTTTCAGGAGTGCGCCGTACCTCTCTCCCAGCGCCCCGTCCATGAGCTTAGATATCGAAGCGGACCAAGTCCTGAAAGGCGGCGGAGCGCTGCTCGATCTCGGGAGGTGTCAGGCGGCGGAGCCGATCGAGGGAGAAATCCTCCACGGTGAACGACGCCATCACCGAGCCGTGAATGATCGCCCGGCGGAGGGTCTCCTCGTTCAACTCCCCCCGGCTGGTGAGGTAACCCATGAACCCTCCCGCGAAGGTGTCTCCCGCCCCCGTGGGGTCGAAGACCGACTCAAGAGGGTAGGCGGGAGCGAAAAAGAACCGGCCGCCGTTCACCATCAGGGCGCCGTATTCTCCGCGCTTCACCACGACGATCTTGGGGCCGTATGAGGCAATCGTGAGGGTTGCCTTGATAAGGTTGGGCTCTTCTGTGAGCTGGCGGGCCTCCCCGTCGTTGATCAGGAGCGCGTCCACCTCAGACAGCACCTTCAACAGGGCGGATCGCTTCCCCGTGATCCAAAAGTTCATCGTGTCGAGGGCCACAAGGCGAGGCCGCTCGACCTGCCTCAGAACCTGAAGCTGAAGCTCGGGATCGATGTTGGCGAGGAAGAGAAACGACGGACGCTTGAGCTTCTCGGGCAGTGTCGGGCTGAAGTCGGCGAAGACGTTCAGTTGAGTGGCCAGCGTATGGGCTTCGTTTAGATCGTATCCGTACTCTCCGCTCCATCGAAAGGTCCGTCCCCTGGCCACTTGAAGCCCCGCGAGATCAACCCCGCGCTTGCTGAGAAGATCAAGGTGCTCCTGAGGGAAGTCCTCTCCCACCACGGCCACAACCCTGACGGTGGTGAAGAAGCTGGCCGCATAAGAGAAGTAGGTGGCTGATCCTCCCAGCGCTTCGGCCACCTCTCCGAAGGGAGTTTTGACGCTGTCCAGAGCCACTGAGCCGACAACGAGAAGATCAGCCACGCCGCCGTCCTTTCCCCCTCGCCCTGGACCTCTCCCCTCGGGGAGAGGGTTGGCGTGATGGGTAGTATTTGTCAAGGAAGAGCCTCAGCACTCTGCGGGTCTTCGGAGGAAAAGCGCTCGTGTTGGTGATGACGGCGTTTCTCAAGAGGATGGGGCAGCCGCAGCGCCTCGGAGGGCCGATCTCGGGGACCAGGCGCTTCAGGACATCTTTGGCTGTTTCCACGTTCCTCAAGAGGTTCGCGATGACCGCCTCGACGCTCACCGCCTCCTCGCTCTCGTGCCAGACGTCGTAATCGGTGACCAGGGCCAGCGTCGCGTAGCAGAGCTCGGCCTCCCGCGCGAGCTTGGCCTCCGGCATGTTGGTCATCCCGATCACGTCCACCCCCCACTGCCGGTAGATCCGGGACTCTCCCTTGGACGAAAACTGCGGCCCCTCGATGCAGAGATAGGTGCCTCCCCGGTGGACGCGGGCCCCCGTCGTCCGCGCCGCTTCCTCGAGCCGATCGGCCAGCTCCGGGCAGACGGGGTCGGCCATGCCCACGTGCGCCACGATCCCCTCCCCGAAGAACGTGGACGGGCGCCGGCGCGTCCAGTCGAAGAACTGCTCGGGGATCACCAGGTCGAGCGGCCGGATCTCCTCCCGCATGCTCCCCACCGCGCTGATGGAGATCACCCACTCCACGCCGAGCGCCTTGAAGCCGTGGATGTTGGCGCGGAAGTTCAGCTCGGACG
>CAZXPE010000077.1:0-2439 GCA_964642915.1 uncultured bacterium
GTGGCTGTAAGGTCCACCTGGGAGACCCCCGCGACTGGCGTGCTGGTGGCATAGTCATAGGTCGTCTTCTTAAAGAGCGTCCAGGAACTGTTCCAGGCCTCAATCCGATCGATCTGCTCTTTCTTGGCGTCGTCCTGATGGTAGTAAGTCTGGGTGTAGTGCCGCTGGTTGTTGTGATCCGGTGGATCAGTCACGGTGACGGCGGCGAACCCCCGGAACTCGTTGGTCGGCCAGCCGACGGATTTACCGCCTGACCAAGAGTACGTCGTGGTGTAGGACGAATGGCCCGAGATGCCGTCCCAGGTGGTCACCGAGCTCGGGACCCACTTGGTGACCTTGTCCCCCCGGTAGTTGGCGTAGGCGAGGGTGATCTCGCCACCCAGGGGGGTGGTGACCTTCTCCAGGAGCCGGTGGTGGCCGGTCCTGTCGGTCTTGTAGTAGGACCAGTTCCCGGCGCTCCCATTGACGAAGTCCGGAAAGCCGTCGCCGTCCATGTCGGCGATGGTCATGGCGCCCGCCCGGGTCAGGTCGCTCCCCGGGATCGTGCCCGTCAAGGAGACCTTATCGCCGAAGGTGTTGTCCCCGCGGTTGGGGTAGTAGGAATACTGCCCGCTGAGGCCGACGAGGATGTCCGGGTGCCCGTCGGCGTTGTAATCAACGATCTGGACACGCTCGACAAAGGGATCATATGCCTGGGTGGCGGCGGAGTGGGTCATCGTCACAGTACCGCCGAAGCTGTAGCCACCCTGGTTGGGGAGGTAGGACCACTTGGGGACAACACCACTGCCCTGATCATACGGCCAAATCAAGTCCACAAGGCCGTCACGGTTCAGGTCAGCCAGATTGAAGTACTCCGCGAGCATCGTTCGGCCCGGACGCTGAACGACCGTGAGCCCGCTGATCGTGGTCGCTGTGGCACTGAACTGGCCGTTTCCCAGGTTGCGCCACCAGTTGACGGTCCACGTAGATTGCCCGAGACTCGTATCCTCGGAGGTCTTCACGAGCTGCATGAGATCCAGCAGGCCGTCGCCGTCCATGTCCGCCAGGCGGACGGCGTCGTCGTTCATCTGGATGGGAGCGGGGTTGGTGAAGCTCACCCGGTCGGCGAACTGGCCGTTGCCCAGGTTCTTCCACCAGTACCACTGACCAACCGCCGGGCTGTAAATGATGTCGGGGAGCAGGTCGCCGTCGAGGTCGGCCAGCGCGGTGTTGTGAACGACGGTCGTTACCACTTTCGTCGTATTGTAACTGTATCCGTAGCCGCCGATTGACATGGACTGATCGCCGCCATTGCCGCTGCCGAAGGTGAAGACGGCAACCACGAAGAACACTCCCCACACGTAGTGGGTTTCCCGCTTGCGCTTGGTCGTGGTGGTGCAAAGGGCCGGAAACGCGGTAGCGGGATTAGGGATCGTCGTTGCCGCGGCGAACGAGCCGTTTCCCTGGTTCTTGTAGTACTTGTAGTTGCCGGCATTTCCCACCAGGACATCTGAGAGGCCGTCGCCGTTGACGTCCACCACGTAGGTGCAGTTCCCCAGGCTCTCGGAGGGATCGCCGGTCATGCCGACCTGAGTGAGGGCCGTGGAGCCGGTGGGGGTGTGATAGGCGAACGTGGTCGGCGGAAGGGCCGAGGTACCGTCGGCGCCGTATTCAGTGATCGAGGTGAGTTGGGAGACCTGGATCAGGCTCATGGGCGTAGGACTGCTCATGGCGTAGTTCAAAACATAGCGCCTTACGAGCTGACTGCCGAGCTTCACGTCGATCTGCTTGAGCCGCTGGGTGACAGTCACCTGGTTGCCACTCCGGTAGCTAGTGACGACATCGGGCCGGGACTCGTTGGTGAAGACGACGCTCTGGCCGCCGTAGCTAATCGTCGAGGGATAAATCGGAGGGTACAGATCGGTCGTGTTGGGATCACTCACGTAGCTGATGGTCATGATGTTGCCGTGGGTGTCCTGAACCTCGCTCAGGTACCAGGCCCGGGTCCGCTCCTCGCTGCCTCCGCCGCCGGGAGGAGGAGGAGGATAGGGTGGTGGGAGGGGGTATTCGAAGCGGTACTGGGTACCCTGTTTGTCAACCACGGTCCAGACAGGGTACGTGGAGATTCGCAGGAAGCTCTCGGTTTGGGTCCGGTAGTAATTCCCTACGGTCCCACCGGGATCCTCGCCGGCCCAGACGAGCCGATGAACGGTTTTCCCCAGCACCAGAACAAAGGTGTCGTTTCCGGTGTAGGTGGGGGCCGCGGTCCAGTTCGGGCCCCGGCGCTCGATAAAGCCCAGGCCCCGAAGCCCCCAGCCGGTTCCGATCCAGTCGTTACCGTTATCGGTGTTGTGGACCAGGCTCAGGTCGGGCTGGAGCCCGTTGGTGCCGGGAGGAACGACGATAGGGACGGTGTAGCCGGCCGAGCCTTCCAAGAGGCTGACCCGGAACCCCTCCCGC
>CAZXPE010000077.1:2449-9188 GCA_964642915.1 uncultured bacterium
CACAAGAACCAACCCGAGGGCCGCACCCACACTGAGTGTCCACCCGCTCTGTCGCGACGCCTTCTTCATCACGCACTCTCCTTGTTTGAAGCGGTCAGCTTTCAGCTCTCAGCGGTCAGTTCCCCTCACCCTTCCCTCTCCCCCGTGGGGGAGAGGGAACAAGCCTCCTCCCCGGATTGACAAGTCAAGGCGCTCCCTGTTACGGTAGGTGCATCGAGGGTGATTCATGGAAGAACTCTCCAAGCGCATCGACGACCTGCACAAGCGGTTCGACGACCTCCGGGCCGACATGCTGGCTCGATTCGGCGCTGTGGACAAGCGGATTGACGATCTCCGAGCCGACATGAACCAGCGGTTCGCCGAGCTTCGGGAGGATACAAACCGCCGGTTTACCCAGCTCTTCTGGCAGATGAACATCTGGTTCTCGCTGCTGACCTTGCTGACGATCCTCTTCAAGTTCATCCGGTAGCCCTTCACCTTCACCCCTCTGCCCCTCACCCTGCCCGCTCCCCGGTGGGGAGAGGGAACGAAAGAACCCGCACTCTCCGCCGAGGGGGAGGGACACACGCAGGGACGGCCATGTGTGCCCTGATATATTCGGCGGGCCGGGGGGGTGTCAAGGGGAAAAACTCCTGGGTTTGTCATCGGGTGACGGATGTTTCGCTCCGGTGGCGACGTGTTCCCGGCCTCGGCTGGCGCTCGCGGGATAGGGCCGGTACGACGGGCCCACGTACCGGGCTCGGGGGCGGATCAGGCGGTTGTCGGCGTACTGCTCCAGGACGTGGGCGGCCCAGCCGGCGATCCGGCTCATGGCGAAGATGGGGAGCGTCCCGCTCATTTGACAGGGCTCCTCCCTTGCCCGTACAATCGCCTCGAGGAGCGACACCGATGCCGTCTCAGCAGATTGTGCTGACCTATAAAGAGTACGAGGCGCTTCCCGCCGATGGACGCCGGTACGAAATTCACGAGGGAGAACTCTCTGTGACGCCAGCGCCAAGCCCCCGCCACCAGATCATCAGCCGCAACCTGTTCAGGGTCCTCGATGCCCATGTGAGAGCCCGAGAGGTCGGCGAGGTGCTCTTCGCCCCCCTCGACGTGATCCTGAGCGATACCTCCATCGTCCAGCCCGATCTCGTCTACCTCGACCCCTCTCGCCTCAGCGCCATCAGCGCTCGGGGAGTCGAGGGCCCGCCGACCCTGGCCATTGAAGTCATCTCTCCCTCGACGACGCTGATCGATCGAAGCGCCAAGCATCAGCTCTACGCGCGGTACGGCGTTCCATTCTTTTGGCTCGTGGACCCGGAGGGACGCTCGCTGGACGCCTTTGTCCTCGGACCCCTGGGGTATTCCCTCGCCCTCCGCGCCGCCGGGGCTGAACCGGTCAGCCCGCCGCCGTTTTCCAACCTCGCGCTCATTGTCGCCACCCTCTGGCCGTAAGCCGGATCGAGTCTCCCTCCGGGAAGGAAGCCCGCCGTGCCGGCGGAGATCGGTCGCCTCGAGGTCTTCCAGGCCGGCGTTGGGGAGCGCGGCGTTCATCATCGTCTGATCCAAGCTTCGCGCGCGGCGCGGCGGTTCGACACGCCGAGCTTCCGGTAGAGATTGACGAGGTGGTAGGAGACGGTTTTCGGGGAGATCCCCAGGGCGGCGGCGATCTCTTTGTCGGTCTTCCCCTGGACGAGGGCGTCGAGCATCTGGCGCTCCCTCCGCGTGAGCCGTGTTAAGGCCGCGCTCATAGCAGACGGGGGCGACCTTAGGACAAGAAGAGAGGGGTGTCCACGCTTTTCCGGCGAATGGCAATATTTAGGGGGCGAATGGCAGGATTACAGGGGTGGAGCGAGACGACCTCCAGAGCCGGTTGATCCGATCAGGAAAAGTAACAGGGGCCGAGAAGGGAGAGGACGGCGAGAAGGCCCAGGATGCTGCTCAGCCAAGCTGAACGATGGTGCGGGCAAAATCGAGGAACTGACGCAGGCCCGCCTCCGGTTCTTCGGGAAGCCCGCTCTCCGTGACGTCATCAGGTCGGCCCCGGTGGAAGTGCCTTGGGAAGGAGGTCGGCCATCGACGGCCGTCAGGATACGACTTCGAGGATCTGCCGGATTCTGTTGATCCGAGCTGTCAGGTAATCGACCTGCTGGAAGTCCTCCAAAATATCTTCTTCTCCCACCCGTCCTTGCCGGATGAGGGCGTCCATCTCTTCCAGAGACGCAACGCCGAACCGGGCGCAACGAGCTCGGCGTTCGGCGTCCATGACGTGGAGCTTATCGAGAAGAAAAGCCCGGAGCCCTTGACGCGTCAGCTCCTCTTCGCTCATTGAAAACTCCTCCGCAAGTTGCTTCAACTCCAGCCCCACGATCAATTCCTCCTGTCAAAGTGTGTACTACATCTGCGCGCTGCCGTCGATTTTCCCCCGCCGGCGCCCTTTCGGTCAAGTTCCGACGTGAGCGCGGGTTGGTTACAGGAAATGCCCGAGGCAGAGGAGGGGGAGGAGGGCGGCGCTCCGGAGGAGAGTGTTTACGATTTCACAGTGACCGAAGGGACTGATTGCGCCAGAGCTGCGCCTCCTCCAGCACGCGGGTGATGGCCAGCAGACGCTCCTGCGCCAGATCTACCACACGCGGCGGCCGGAGCGCTTTCCCCAAGCGGTTGGCCAGCACTTGCACCTGGGGGCGTAGCGGCGATCCTGAGGTGACGCCGATGACAACGCCCGCATCGCCGCTGGCGAGTTCCACGTGGGTCCCAGGCGGAAAGCACGAAAGCTCGTTCACCAGCGCCCGGAGGAGCCGCGGCTCAAAGGCGCCACCCCGCGTGCGCAACAGGGTCCGTAAGGCCTCGCACGCGCTCTGGGCCGGCCGATCGGGGCGGGGACGCATGAGAGCCTCGTAAACGTCAAGAAGCCCCAGCACCTTGGCCGCGGGATGAATGGACGCCCCCCGCAGCCCGCGAGGATAGCCCCGACCGTGCTCCCGCTCGTGGTGCTGCTCGATGATGCGCGCCATGTCCTCCGCCTCAGGCAGCGCGGCTTTCAGTAACGCGGCGCCCTCTGCGGCGTGGGCCTGCATCCGTGCATGCTCCTCGGGGGAGAGCGGCCCGGGGGAAGCGAGCACGGTCACGGGCACCCGCACGATCCCCACGTCGTAGCAGAGACCGGCCCGCGCCAGCAGCAGCAGATCGGCCTCGTCCCACCCCAGGGCGATCCCGAGCCGGACGGAGAGGATTGTCACGTTCACCCAGTGGATGAGACGGTCCTCTCCGCCTCCGATGCGGCCGTGGGCGTACAAGAAAAGCGCCTCCCCCTCCTTGCCATTGAGCGTCGAGATGAGCCGCGCCGCCAGAGCGTCCAGCCCGTCGAGCGGGAGCGCCTCCCCGCCCCGCGCCGCCCAGGCCAGACGCGCGACGAAGCGATAGACGTCCCCGTAGAGGACGGCCACGGCGGGCGCCACAGAAGCAGAGGGAGCGTGAGAATCGGAGATCGATGCGTTCGCCATGCTCGCCAGGCTATTCATCGCGCCCGCAACTGTCAAGAAAAAACCTATGGGTCTCTCATCAGTTGACAGATTGTTCGCTTTCCTGGCCATTCTTCCGATGGCCCGACGATGGTCAGGAACCGAAATACTCGGGGCAGAGGCGGGAGAGGAGGGCGAGGAGGCCTCCTTGCTCGGGGGGAGGCGCCACGCGATCAGCGGCGGCTTTGACCGGAAGACACGCAGTTGACAGGTAACCCATAATAGATTACAAAATGTGTGAAAGGAGGTGTGATATGAAAGCCAAAGTCCAGCCGAAGACGGTCCGCCGGAGCGTGGCTTTATCGAGTCAACTCGTGGAGGACGTGACCGCCCTGGCCCCCCCGGAGCTGCGCCAGAACCTCAATCGCCTTGTCACCGCGGCTCTGCAGGAGTTCGCCGCCCGGCGGAAGGCGCGCGCCTTTGAGGAGGCGATGGCCCGCATGGCTGAGGACCCGGCGATCAAGTCCGAATGCGCTGCAATTTCGGGAGAGTTCGCGAAAGCGGAAGCCGACGGGCTGCGCGATGATTAGCCGGGGCCAAATCTACTTCGTCAACCTCAGCCCAACCCATGGCCGTGAACAGGCCGGGCGCCGGCCCGCGCTGGTGGTTTCGTCGGACGCCATCAATCGTCAACCCCTGATAGCCACGGTGGTCGTCGGCACCGACGCGAAGAATGTTCCTCGCGACTATCCGACCAACGTCCGCGTGACAGCCAAGGAAACCGGTCTCCCGAGAGATACTGTATTCCTCTGCTTTCAGATTCGCTCTCTGGATCCGGCTCGTTTTCTCGACCCAAAGACCAATCGCCTGAATCTCGCGGGGGAGATGCCGCCGGCACGCATGGCGGAGGTTGAGGAAGCCCTCAAGCTGGTGCTGAGCCTATAGGGGGCGGAGAAAAATAATCAGGGCAGAGGTCGGAGAGGAGGGCGAGGAGGCCGCCCTGCTCTGGGGGCGGCGCCACGCGATCAGCGGCGGCCTTCACCTCGTCGGGGGAATGGGCCATGGCGATCCCCATTCCTGCCTCGCGGATCATCTCGATGTCGTTTTCCTGGTCGCCAGCGGCGACTACGCGGGGGAGAGGCACTCCGAGGTGGCCGGCAAGGATCCTGAGCGTCACCCCTTTTGAAACGCCGGCAGGCAGAAGCTCAAGATGTCCCGGGCGGGAGGCGACAAGGCGGGCCCGCCCACCGACGGCGGGGGCCAGCTTTTCGCGGAGTGTTCTGAGGTCGTCGTCGCGCCCCGTGAAGAGACACTTGACGAGAGGGCTGGATTTCAAGAACGACTCCGGCTCTGAGATCGGCTCGGCGTCAACCCCCATGTCGCGGCAGTAGGCGACGATCTCAGGCGTGAGCTGAAGACAGTAGAGGCGGTCGTTCTGGTAGAAGAGGGGGTGAACCGGAGCGCCGGCGAAGATCGGGAACACGGCCCACGGCAGACCCGCCGGCAGGGTCACGGTGAAGAGATCACGCGCTCCCGCGGGATCGCGGACGAGGGCTCCGTTGTGAAGAATCACCGGGGCGGTAATTCCCATTGCCTCCCAGTACGGCCGGGCGGCGGGAGGCATCCTGCCCGTGGCGATGGTGACGGTGAGCCCGCGCCGTATCGCCCTGCGGCACGCGGCGACGAGCGACTCGTCCAGCTTGAAGGAGCCGTCCAGAATGGTCCCGTCGAGGTCGAGGACGACGAGGTCGTAGGGCATCAGCAGGCGTCAGACGTGCCCGCGGAGGCCGGAATAGCGGGCAGCGCAGTCAGGGCCGCAGAAGTAGCGGGTCACACCGCCTACGGTGCGGGAGAGCGCTTTAGAGCGGAGGACGTAGGTCTGGCAGACAGGATCCTTTACCAGCTCGTCACCGATGGCGCGGGGCGTCGAGGCGCGAGACAGCCACCTCCTGATCGTCGGCCAGAGCACGAGATAGAGCGCCAGGAAAATGACTATCCAGATCAAGACGCGCGTCATCTGATGGTACGATACCGGCCGGCGCCTGCCCTGTCAACCAGACAAGCCACACATCCTTCTTGACAGGGATGGCGACTCCGGCCACAAATAGGCTCGTGAACCCCCTATCGCCTTCGGCCGAGACCGGCAAGCGGCGCGCGGTGGCGGCGTGGGTGCTCTACGACTTCGCCAACTCAGCCTTCGTCGCGGTCATCCCCGCTACTATCTACTCCAAGTACTACGCCCTCGCGGTGGTCGGGAACGAGCGGGGGCAGGGCGATTTCTGGTGGGGGCTGGCCGTCACGACCTCCATGGCGATCATTGCTCTAGCCTCCCCGCCCCTCGGGGCCATCGCCGACCACGCAGGGGTCCGCAAACGGCTTCTGTTCCTGTTCACCTACGTCAGCGTGGCCGCGACGGCACTGATGGCCACTGTCGGCAAGGGCGACGTGCTCTGGGGGTGGGCTCTGGCTGTCGTAGGCACAGTGGGGTTTGAGGGAGGCATCGTCTTCTACAACGCCTACCTCCCCGAGCTGGCGGCGCGGGAACGCCAGGGACGGCTCTCGGCCTGGGGGTTCGCCGTCGGCTACGCCGGCTCTGCCGTGGCGCTCCTGGCGGCGCTTCCCTTTGCCCTCGCCAAAAACTACGGAGGAGCGTTTATCGTCACCGCTTTCCTTTTCGGCGCCTTCGCCATACCGGCATTCCTCTATCTCCCCGGGGAGCGCCGCGCCGCTCTCACCCTGAGGCAAGCCCTGGGACGGGGATTCACCCAAACACAGGCGACGCTCAGACGGATCCTCAGCCTCCCCGACCTCCGCGGCTTCCTCCTGGCGTACCTCTTCTATGAGGACGGGATCAACACTGTGGTCTTCTTCTCGTCGGTCTTCGCGGGTCACACCCTCGGCTTCACCACCCCGGAGGTCATCGGCCTCTATTTCACGGTCCAGATCGCGGCTCTCGCAGGCGCTGCGCTCTGGGGACGCCCGACTGATCTCAAGGGGCCGAAGTTCGTGGTGATGTGGACGCTCCTTCAGTGGTGCGTCGTCGTGGCGGCGGCCTACTTCGTCCAGACCAAGGGGCAGTTCTTCGTGGTGGCGGTCCTGGCCGGCACTGGCCTCGGGGCCATCCAGGCCGCCAGCCGGACGTTCATGGCCACGCTGATCCCCCGAGGTCAGGAGGCTGAGCTTTTCTGCTTCTACGCCCTCATGGGGAAGACGGCGGCGATCTTCGGACCGATTGTCTTTGGAGGAGTCTCTTACGCCCTGGGCGGGAACCAGAGGGCGGGCATCGTCGCCGTCGG
>CAZXPE010000078.1:0-4111 GCA_964642915.1 uncultured bacterium
GGGTTCGGGGGCCGGGGTTCGGGGTTCGGGTGTTGGAGAAGGGGCCTCAGCCTTGGGTGACGGGGCTTTGGGGGGAGAGAGGGGCGCGCACCCGACCAGGGAGAGCATCAGGAGTCCGGTTAGCCATATCCCCCCGGATAGTCCCGTCATTTTCTCATTTCTGCTTCGGGGGTGGGCGCATTCCTCGCCGGCGGGAGCGCCGACCCCTGGGGCCGGCCTCTGATGTTAGGAGGGAACACGCGACTCGGCGGAGGAACAGGCGGGGGTAGCTGGACGGCTGGAGGGCCATAAGCGGGCTGCTGGACTCCAGGGGCGGTCTGTCTAGGTGAAGGAACGGGCGTTGACGCCACTGCCTTGGGTTTTGCGGGATCTCTCAAGAGGACCTCGATCGTTCCCTCGCCGCGCTTGATCACGACCCGGTCGGCTTCGATCCGTTCCAGTTGTCCGCCCGCGACTGAGTCTCCGGTCTTGTAGCCGAAGACCCGCTTGGTTGCCGGGTCCTCGAGGAAGGCGATGTTCCTTCCGTTGTCTATCACGACGCCGAAGAGCTGTGGCTTCGCAACGGGCGCGGCCGGAGTCGCGGCTGCCGCCGGAGCCTCCGAGCGCGTGGCGCTGAAGAGGTTTTTGGTCGCGATGACGCCGTAGGTGGGAAGGGCTGCGCGCGCCTTCTCCTCCGCCGCGGCGAAGGTTGGCGGGAGCGGTCGAGACGCTCCGGCTTTGGGAAGGGCGCGAGGCGTCGTGAAGACTCGGACGAGTTGAAACGAAAAAACGACTGCCGCGGCCACCAGGACCAGGTTCAGCGCGAGCAGTCGCTTGGACATCGTTTATCCTTTTGGCGATCCAGCGGGTCTCTGCCCCTCTCTCGTCGCCGGAGCGCTCGAAATTATGAATCCAGACACCGTTAGCGTCGTCAGCAGATCCTTCGGCTGACTGACACTGATCACTCTAACTTTCAAATCCTGGAGGGTCAAGATTTTTGTCGATCCTTCAAGACGATAGAGCAGGGTCACAAGCTCTCGAATGCCCCCGGACACGGTGATCTCCACCGGGATCTCGAGAAGCTCCCCCCGCTCAACCGGAGTGAGAATCCTCTCGCTCTTCACCTCGACGCTCGACTCCCCGGCCAGATCCTTGACCAGCTTCTGGAGCTCCGAGGCGGCCAGCGGAGGGGTGTTGCCGGGCAGAAGGCGCGTGACGGCTTGGTCAACGGCGCGGGTGACCTCGTCGAGATGCTCGGAGTACGCGCTTCGCTGGTTAATCAGAGTCTTCCGCTTTGCCAGGACCTGCTCCTGAGCCGGGATGCGCTCTTCCCTGATCCCGCGGAAGTGGCTCAACTGAGGCTCGATGAGCCACACGTATCCTCCGATCACGAGAGCCGTGACAAGGGCGAGGCCGATCAGTCTCCGCTCGCGTCTCGAAAGGGCCGGCATGGCTACCGAGCCTTCCCCGGCGGCCGCGCTGGCTTCGCCGCGGCGGGCGCAGCAGCCGGGAGCGCGGCCGCCTGGGCGGTGGGCGTTTCCAGGAGCGCCCGGATCCTGAACTGCTCCTTCTCGCGCCCTTTCGTGACTGGAGAGGCAAACTCGGCGTTCCGGAGGAGCGGGGAGTTCTCGAGAAGCGGAATCAACTGGCTGGCTGCGGAGGCCTGGCCGGTCAGCTCGATCCCCTTGGAGTCCACGGTGAGGGATGTGAGCCAGGCGTCGGCGGGGAGGATCTCAGTGACCTCCCTGAGGATCGGGAGCGGCCGGATCCCCGAGCCCTCCACACTCTTGAGCGCGGAGAGGAGGCGCCGTTTCCTTTCCACCGCCTCGATGAGCGCCTCGGCCGACCTGACCTCCTGATCGAGGGATCGAATCAACCGGGTCACCGAGGCAAGATGACGGCGGTCCTGGACTCCCTGGGCGAAGAGCAGTCCGATCCCCAGCAGAGCCGTCACTGCGAGGGAGGCGGCCGTGGCGAACCGGCTCCAGTGGATCGGCCTGGGTCTCACGGCCTCGGGGAGGAGACTTAACCTCTGCCGTCTCGGGGCCAGCGCAGATGCCAGGGCGATGGTCAGGATGCCGGCGTTCGTCCCCTCAAATCCCGCCAGTGCCCGCCGCGCCGCTTGAGACCAGGGGGGCTGAGAGACAGGGCACCTGACCAGCGCCGCAAGCGCCGGCGAATCCTCAAGGCGCGCGGTCCTGTCTCCTGAAACCCAGCAGACATGGCACTCTTCCCAGCGGAGGAGCGCCAGGCTCTTGCCGACCTCAGCGGCGAGCGAGTCGTCATCGCCGATCGGGAAGCTCCGGCTCAACGCCAGGTCTTTTCCATCGAGGCAGAGCAGATCGATCTCCTCGCCGACCGCGTGGAGCCATACCGTCCGCTGCTGTCGCGGGGGTCTGCCGGCGAGGACCGGGAGATCGTGGCACCCGACGTTCAGGGCGAGCGGGCGGAGCCCGGCCTCCTCGAGAAGGTGAAGGGCCCGTTCAACGGTGCGCCGCTCGGCAGCCACAACCAGCACCCTGAGGGCGCCTCCTTTCTTGGTTCTGAGAGGGGTGAAATCGAACGAGGCGTCCTCGGCGGGGAAGGGGAGGTGACGCTCAAGCTCGAAGGCGACCATCTGGGCGAGACTCCCCCCGACGGCGGGAGGGAGATCAATCGTTTTTGCCGCCACCCACTGCCGCGCGATCCCCACGCGGGCGCCTCGCGTTCCGACCTTGCGCGACTCAAGCTCGGCCAGGAGGAGCGCCGCCGGGTTTTCCTGAGCTTCAAGGACGAAGGAGTGTGCGACCTTTCCCCTCTTGAGGGCGACGACTGCGATCCGCCCCTCCCTGAGGGCCATTCCCAGTCGCGCGCCGATCATTGGCCACTCCGCGGGGCCGGGTTCCAGGAGAGGATCACGCCGGATGCCTCTCCCCCGACCCCGACCTTCTTCTGGACGACTGCGATCGCCCGGGAGCGCAAACGCTCATCGGTTCCTCCCTCGGCCTCGACTCTGAAGGTCCTCGTTGCCGCCGAGAGCCTCCGTCCGGCGAAGCGAGCTGGGACCGCGGCGTAGGGCGCCGAGGCGCGCGACTGGATGATCTCGGTCACTTCGGCCTCGGAGAGCCCGAGGGCTTTGAGCGCGGTCTCGGAGGCGGTGTTTATGTTCACCTGGCCCGACCCCGCCACGGTGACGAATTCACTGAGTCCCGGCGAATCCTGGCTGCCGTAGAAAAGAGCGGGCGTCACCCCTTTGATCTGGAGCAGCTCCTCTATGGCTTCCAGATTCCCGTTCCGGGAGCGGTAGGGGACCGGGAGCTTGAGGTAGGTGTCCTCGCTCTCGGCGCCGTTGAGCCGGTGAAGCTCGTTGGTATCCTTCCAGTCCTGGAGCGAGTCGTTGATGACGTCGCGCTCCCGCTTTTCCACTCCGAGGAGGAGGAGCAGGCGGTCGATTATCTCGGGAGGTGAGAGGTTGAGATTGATGCGGGCCTCCTCGTCAGAGATCCGATAGGAGAAGCGGCCGTCACCCAAAGGGACGAGGCTTCTGGGGAGGCGGGGGAGCGGCTGTGCGGGGCTCTTGAAAAAGGTGAGGAGCGGCTCGTTCCTCTCTGATTCTCGCTCTTCGACGAGCCCCTGGATCGTCGAGTCGGTGAGGATCTCGCGGATCGCCTGCTGGACCGCGGCCTCGGCAAGATGGGCGCCGATGATCTCTTCCTTGAAGCTCCTGACCATCGTCGCCTCCAGGCGCATCGAGAAGGCGAACTCGACGACGATGATCCCCAGGAGGGCCAGGACCAACATGACCGCCAGGAGAGCAAACCCCCCCTCATTGCGAATGAGGAATGAGGAATGGGGAATGCGGAATGTCGATATTGTCATGGGAGGCTCGCTTTGAGAGAGACTGTGAGCGGCGGGAACGTCTCTCGCTTGCCCTTGATGACTGTGGTGAGACTTATCTGGACAGCTTCGGGGAGCTGCTTCTCCTCGGCTCCGTCCCACGACTCTTCCCAGTCGCCTCCCGGCCGGAGATAGCGGAATTTTACCTCGGCTACCGATGGATCCAATAGGAGCGGCGTTTCCACCTCGAACGGCTCGAAATTCGGCAGCGCCTTCTCCCGGATGGCGAGGCCGGGGCGCTCTCCTGCTTCCAGGG
>CAZXPE010000078.1:4121-9153 GCA_964642915.1 uncultured bacterium
GGGAAAGGGGGGCGATGGGGTCACGAAGGCGAGCCTGTTTTCCTCTCCCGCGAAGAGAATGCGGGCCTCGCCGCCCTCTCGGGGAGCGGCCCGGTAGGGAAACGAGCCGGCCACCGAGCGGGCCAGGATCTCGGCGAGGCTTCTCGCGTGCTGGTGAGCTTCCGCCCTGTCTTCTCCTTGCTGCCACGCGGCCGCCCCGACCCGAAGTCCGCCCAGAGCGATGGCGACGAGAGCCGCCACGATGGCGAGAGCGATCAGCAGCTCCAGAAGTGTGAACCCCGGAGAGGCGCGTTTCATGGGAGGGACTCCCTGGCGGTGCGGTAGGTGGCGACCTCGACCTGGCGATTGGCGCTCCATCGGACCAGGACGCTAACCTGAAAGATTCTGAGCGGTGCCGAGCCTGCTGCGGTCAGCTCTTCGGGGAGCGGCGTTTTCGTCACCCGGCGCTCCCAGGAGAACTCCCTTTCCTGGCCTTGCTCCGTCCCTTCGGCGATCGTCGTCAACTCGCGCGCCTTCTGGTCGGCCAGAAGGACAGCCTGCTGGTGATCTCCGGAGAGCTTGAGGAGGCGGAGGCTCTGGGAGAAGAGCTGTATGACAGTGACTACGGCGATCCCCAGTATAGCCAGCGCGACCATCACCTCAATTAGAGTAAACCCTTCCGAGGAACGCGGAATGCGGATCGGGCGATTCCGCATTTTCATGAGTCGATGCGTTGAGTGGTGACGCGCCCCGTCATCGGGTCCACGGCGATCCGGTAGCTCCTGCGCTCCGGACTTTCGACTGTGAAATTCCCTCCGCTGGCGAGCCCCTGGGGGGAGAACGTGACGCTCGTGGCGCTGGGCGGGTCGGCGAGGATAGTCAGGCGGGGAGAGAGCCGGCGGGTCCTAAGCGGCGTCTCTGCGCCGGTGGCGAAGAGTGCGAGAGATCGCGAGCCGGCGTCAATGCGCACTTCTCTCGCCTCGCGCGTGGTGATGGCCTGCTCTCGCCCGTAGCGGAGGAAGGCGGCGAAGGCAGACACCTCTGCCCTGAGCCGGATCGCCTCGATGCCGCGCCCCGCTGAAGGCAGAGCGAGCCCCGCCACCAGCGCCAGGAGGAACATGACCACAACCAGCTCAACAAGGGTAAACCCCCTGTCTCTCATTTGGTCTCCCACGAAGTGATGTCGGCGTTCTCTCCTTCGCCGCCCGGAGCGTTGTCGGCCCCTTGGGAGATGATGTCGTAGTCCCGTCCCGCATCGCCTGGGCTTTTGTATTGGTAGGCGTTTCCCCAGGGGTCTTTAGGGACTCCTTTCTTGAGATACGGCCCGTTCCAGTTGGCAATCCCCGGGTTCTTTGTCAAGGCGTCGAGCCCCTGGGCTGTCGCGGGGTACGACCCGACGTCGAGGCGATACTGGTCGAGGCTGGCGCCGAACAGCTCTATCTGGGCGCGCGCGGCGGCCTGCTTGGACTGGCCGACCCTGCCGAAGAGGCGCGGCCCCACGAGCCCCGCCAGGAGCCCCAGGATGATGATGACCACCAGAAGCTCCACCAGCGTAAAACCCCTCTCATTGCAGATTCGCCGACGTGTTCGATCATTCCGCATTCCGCGCTCCTCATTCCGCATTGTCACAGGGGGATTTCGTTGATTGAGAAGATGGCCATCAGCATGGCCACGACGATGAATCCCACGACCAGCCCCATAGCCAGGATAATTCCGGGCTCCAGGAGCGCTACGAGCCGTTTCACAGCGGTGCGCACCTCAGTCTCAAACGTCAGGGCGACCTTCAGGAGCATCTCCTCAAGCCTTCCTGTCTCCTCTCCCACCCGCACCATGTGGACTGCCAGCGGCGGGAAGAGCCCGCTCTCGCCCATCGGGGCGGCGAGCCCCGCGCCGCGCTTGACGCCGTCGCTCAGGCGCTCTACGGCCCGAGCCAGGATCGTGTTGCCGATCATCTCCCTGACGACGGCCAGTGAGGAGAGGACCGGAACCCCGCTCTTGAGCAAGGTGCCGAGGGTTCGAGCGAAGCGGGAGACTTCGAGCTTGAGCGAAATCTCACCGATGAGCGGGAGCCGGAGGGCTGTCCTGTCCCAGGCGAGCCGCCCTTGAGGCGTCTCAAGCGCGATCCGCGCCGACAGAGCCAGGATCACCGCAGCGAGGAGGAGCGCCCACCAGTACGCCTGAACGGTTCCGCTGACGGCGAGGAGAATCTGAGTGGGAAGGGGGATGGCCTGGCCGAGGTCGGAGAAGATCTGGGCGAAGCGCGGGATGACGAAGGTCAGGAGGAAAACCACTGCCGCTCCGCCCACAGAGGTCAGGAGAGCCGGATAGATCAGCGCAGAGAGGATTGCCTCTCTGAACTCCTGATTGGCCTCGAGGAGATCAGCCAGACGCCTGAGCGCCACCTCGAGGACCCCGCCTTTCTCTCCTGCCCTCACCATGTTGACGTAGAGACGGGAGAATGGACGGGGGTGGTGCTTTGCCATGGCGTCGGCCAGAGAGGAGCCGCCCTGAACGCTTTTCAGGAGATCGCCTGCAACCGCTTTGAGACGAGGAGTGTTTGCGAGCCCTTCCAGGATAGCGAGCGCCCTGTCGAGGGGGAGGCCTGCCTCAAAGAGCGTGGCCAACTGCTGGGTGAAGGCGAGGAGGTCACGACCGCGGATCCGCCCGCGACCGAGAGATGGGACCCATCCCCGGCTCTCTGACTGAGGCGCCACCCTGATGGGGTAGTACTCCTCGCGGTGGAGCCGCTCTACCACCGCCCGCTGGTCCGCCGCCTCCATGACTCCGTCGATGGTCTTCCCCCTGCGATCGGCAGCCTTATACACAAATACCGGCATCGTTACGGCGTGACCTCGTCCTCTTGGGTGACCCTGAGGATCTCTTCGACCGTCGTGATTCCGGCCTTGGCTTTGGCCCAGCCGTCTTCCCTCAGGGTCACCATACCGATCTCCTGGGCGCGGCGGCGTATCTCACCGGCCGGCGCTTTTCTCAAGATGAGGCCGCACACCTCCTCGGCGATGAGGAAAAGCTCGTAGATCCCCACCCGCCCCCGATAGCCGGTGTTTCGGCACCCCTCGCACCCCGCGCCTTTCCAGAGCCTTGCGGTACCGCTCAACGCCCCGGCGATCCCCAGCCCCCTGAGGTCTGCCGGATCGGGGGTCTGAGGGGCCCGGCAGCTTTGGCATACCCTCCTGACCAGGCGCTGGGCCAGCACGCCATCGAGGACCGAGGAGACCAGGTAAGGCTCCACCCCCATGTCCTGGAGCCGCGTGATCGCCCCGGGGGCGTCGTTGGTGTGGAGGGTGGAGAAAACGAGGTGGCCTGTCAGAGCGGCCTGGATCGCGATCTCAGCCGTTTCCAGGTCTCGGATCTCCCCCACCATGATGACGTCGGGGTCCTGCCTCACGATGTGTCTCAGCCCGTTGGCGAAGGTCATGCCGATCTTGGGCTTGACAGGGATCTGGTTCACGCCCTTGAGCTGATACTCCACGGGGTCCTCGATGGTGATGATCTTCCTGTCGGGGGAGTTGATCTTGTCGAGCGCCGCATAGAGCGTGGTGGTCTTGCCTGAGCCCGTCGGCCCCGTGACGAGGATGATTCCGTGGGGGCGGGCGATGAGCTTTTCGAAGATCCGCAGCGTCTCCTGGGCGAAGCCGAGGCTCGGGAGCGGCAGGAAGATCGAGGAGCGGTCTAGGAGGCGCATGACAATCGACTCGCCGTGGACCGTCGGGATCGTTGAGACGCGGATGTCCACCCGGCGGCTCCCGAGCGTCACGCGGATCCGCCCGTCCTGGGGGAGGCGTCGCTCGGCGATATTCATCTCGGCCATGATCTTGATCCGCGAAGTCACAGCGGCCTGGAGGCGGCGCGGCGGGGACTCCTGATCGAACAGGAGGCCGTCTATCCGGTAGCGGACGCGGAGGCTGTCCTCGTAAGGCTCGATGTGGATGTCGGAGGCGTCGGCGGCCACGGCGCTCTCGATGAGCAGGTTGACGAGGCGCACCACCGGCGCCTCGAAGGCCATGTCGCGGAGGTGAGTGACGTCCTCTTCTTCGGCTCCGTGGGCCCCCTCGTCCTCCCCCATTCCCTCAACGATCCGCTGGAGCGCGCTCCCGCCCCCCGCCGCGTAGGTGCGCTCGACGGCGTCCAGGATCGCCTCCTCTGACGCCACCACCATCCTGACCTGGAGCCCGAGGTTCTGTTTCAGCTCGTCAGGCAGGAGCGGGTTTCCGGGTTGGGCAGTCGCTATGGTCAGGACGCTCCCCTCGACGGTCACGGGGCAGAATCGGTACTGGCGCATGTATTTAGGCGAGAGGGGTTTGAGTACCGGAATGGGAATGGGAAGCTCTTCGCGGGAGAGATAGGGGAGCCCGTGCTGGCGGGCGAGGGCGCGGAGGACGTCGTCTTTTCCCACCGCGCCGAGGGCGACAAGGGCTTCGCCGATCAGCTCCCCTGTAGAACGCTGGCGGTCAAGCGCTTTCCTGAGGGCTTCATCCGTGATAAGCCCAGCGTCGAGGAGAAGCTGGCCCAGGGGGCGCGTTGCGACGGAAATCGCCATCGCTACGCATTTTACACCTGCCCTCGCTCGTGGCGCGGAGGATTTTAGCTCATCTTTTCCCGCTGATCACGAGCCGGGCCTCCCCGGGGCGGATCCCCCTCGAGTTCAAGAACCCCTCGCCGGCCTCGATCGCAAACCGGAACGCTCCCAGGGGGGCGTAGAGAGCCGTCGGGCTCGGCTCCATCCGGAGAACGGAGAAGATGCTGCCGTCGGCTTTTGCGAAGGCGATGTCGAGGGGGGCCGGAACGTTCCGCATGTGGAACTGGGTCAGCACCTCCCGGCCGAAGTCGAAGAGGATGACGGTGTCGCTGATCTCCTCCGGTGTCGCGCACTGGAATCCTGCCGCCCGGCTCTCGTCGTTCTCGGCCACTCTCACCTTGATCGCCCGCACCTCGCCTCCGACACTGATCCGCTCGGTCCGCGCTGGCATTTCACTGAAAGCCTTCCGCCACTTCTGGCACTCGGACTCTTCGGCGGCGGCCGGCCCGGCCAGGA
>CAZXPE010000079.1:0-9120 GCA_964642915.1 uncultured bacterium
CCGCGCCGTCCGGCTGATCACCGCCAGGATGGCCGATGCTGTCATCGAGGGGCGTGGGAGTTACACCAAGATCGAGGGCGAAGAGGGTGTCGCGGCGGAAGAGCCGGAGGGCGAGGAGCCGCGCGCCAGCGAGGGTGACGTGGGTGCGGGGCAGGAGATGAATGTCGGGGAGCCGGATACCCGCGCGGGGCACCCACGCGAGAGCGAGGATCACGTGGGTGCGGGGCGGGAGACGATGAGGGGTGAGGTGGCCCCCGAGCCGGTCGGGTCGTGACGGAGAAGCCCCTACAGGACGAAAGCGAGGAATCGAATCGATGGGATCGTCAGCAGAGATGGTGAAGAGCCTCCGCGACCGGACCGGCGCGGGGGTGATGGACTGCAAGGCTGCGCTGGAGGCCTCGCAGGGAGATCTTAACGGGGCGGTGGAGTTCCTCAGGAAAAAGGGGCTGGCGGACGCGGCTTCGAGGTCCCATCGGGAGGCCCGGGAGGGACTCGTCGGAGCCTATATCCATCCGGGAGGCAAGATCGGCGTGCTCGTGGAGGTTGACTGCGAAAGCGATTTCGTGGCCCGGACGGAGGGGTTTCAGCAGCTCATCAAAGAGTTGGCGATGCAGGTCGCCGCGGCAAATCCACTCTACCTGTCCCGCGAAGAGGTTCCCGCTGAGGTTATCGAGAAGGAGCGCGAGATTTACCGGCAGCAGATGGCGGACCAGAAGAAGCCTCCCCAGATCATCGAAAAGATCATCGACGGGAAGCTTGAGAAGTTCTACGCCGAGCAGTGTCTTCTGGAGCAGCCGTTCATCAAGGACGCCGCCGGAAAGACAAAGGTGAAGGGCCTGGTTGGGCAGGTGAGCGCGCAGGTTGGAGAGCGCGTGGTGGTGCGCCGTTTCTCCCGCTTTCGTGTCGGAGAGGAGACGTGACACCCGAGGCGCGAACGACCCCAGTCTACCGCCGGATCCTTCTTAAGCTTTCCGGCGAGGCGCTGGCCGGCGGGCAGGGATACGGTATCCATCCCGAGACCCTGAGCAGGATCGCCGCCGAGGTGAAGGAGATCGCCGAGCTTGGAGTCCAGGTGGCTGTCGTCATCGGGGGCGGGAACATCTTCCGCGGGGTCGCCGCCAGCGTGGACGGCACGGACCGGGCGACGGCCGACTACATGGGGATGCTGGCGACTGTGATCAACGCGCTGGCCCTCCAGGACGCGATGGAGAAGAACGGTCTTCAGACCCGTGTCCTCTCTGCCATAGAGATGCGGGCCGTGGCTGAGCCGTACATCCGGCGGCGCGCCATCCGCCACCTGGAGAAGGGGAGGGTTGTCATTTTCGCGGCCGGGACCGGCAACCCGTTCTTCACCACGGATACCGCTGCCGCCCTCCGGGCCGTTGAGATCGGGGCCGAGGTGATCCTGAAGGCCACCAAGGTGGACGGCGTGTACTCGGTCGATCCGAAACTGGACGCCAGGGCCCAGCGCCTCGCCAGGATCAGCTACATCGAGGTGCTGAACCGCGGGCTCCAGGTGATGGACGCTACGGCCATCTCGCTCTGCATGGACAACAAGCTTCCCATCGTGGTTTTCGATCTCACCGGGAGAGGGAACATCAAGCGGATCGTCATCGGCGAGGCGATCGGCTCGATCGTCACTAGCGAGGACGCTCCGACGCTGAAATGATGGAAGCGCGCGGCGTACAGTCTGTTATCGCTGACGTCGAGACCCGGATGAAGGGGGCCCTCGACGTGCTCGCCAGGGAGTTTGCCGGAGTCAGGACAGGGCGGGCCAGCACCGGACTCCTCGAGGGGATCCGGGTTGACTACTACGGCACGCCCACCCCTGTCTCGCAGGTGGCTTCTCTCTCAGTCCCCGACCCGAAGACCCTTCTCATTCAGCCTTGGGACGGGAGTGTCCTGCCAGCGATTGAGAAGGCGATCATGAAATCGGACCTCGGGTTGACCCCGGCCAACGACGGCAAAGTGATCCGGCTGACGATGCCTCCTCTCACCGAGGAACGCAGAAAGCAGCTAGCCAAAGCCGTGGGAAAGCTTGCCGAGGATTGCCGGGTGGCAGTTCGCAACATCAGGCACGAAGCCAATAAGCAGCTCAAGGCCCTGGAGAAGGATAAGAAGATCTCGGAGGACGAGAACCACCGCGGCCAGGGGGAGGTGCAGAAGACTACCGACAGGCACATCCGGATGGTGGATGACCTGTTGAATAAGAAGGAGTCTGAGATCCTCTCGTTCTAAGCGGGGTCTCACGGTGGAGCGGGACGGCCCCTGGAGGGGCCTTTTTCGTTTCCAGGCGGGGAATTGCCTTGAATCATCCGGCCGGTTTTGAGTAGGATAAACCGTCATGGCGTTTCGGAGAAAATCGGAATTGGCTCTGGCTGACTTGGCCGCTCTCGATGAGGCCGGGCTTCTGGAGCGGGTGAAGGCGGAACCGATCCCACGGCACGTTGCCATCATCATGGACGGCAACGGCCGCTGGGCCCTCCGCCGCGGGCTTCCCCGTGTGGCAGGTCACCGCGAAGGTGTCAAGGCAACGCGATCTATCGTGAGGGCCGCTGACAGCCTGGGGGTCCGTTTCCTTACGCTCTACGCCTTTTCCTCTGAGAACTGGAGCCGCCCGTCCGATGAGGTTTCCATGCTGATGAACCTCCTCGAGCGCACCATTGGCCAGGAACTTCCCGAGCTGATGGCCAACAACGTGCGCCTTCGCGTGATCGGACGCCCCAACGGGGTGCCCGCTCGAGTCAGGACGGGGATTGACCGGGTGGTCGAGGCGACAGCGGGGAACACCGGCATGACGCTGATTATGGCTTTCAATTACGGGGGGCGCGACGAGCTTGTGGACGCCTTTCGCTCTCTGGCCCGGCGTGTCCAGACGGGAGAGATCCGTCCGGAGGAGATCGACGACGTGCGTGTTTCCCGCGCCCTCTACACCGAAGGTGTTCCGGATCCCGATCTGCTGATCCGCACCAGCGGGGAGATGCGGATTTCAAACTTTCTCCTGTGGCAGATCGCCTACACCGAACTCTGGATCACCCCCACCCTCTGGCCCGACTTCAAGCCCAGTGATTTGTACCTGGCGGTGGGAAATTTCCAGGGCCGTGAGCGCCGGTTCGGGGGGGTGTGAGGAGTTGGACGCCGCTCGCCTGGAAGCGGGCGTTGAGCATCCGGCGTCAACCCGCGGGGCGGCCCTCGCCAAGCGTGTCGGAAGCGCCCTTCTCTTTCTCCCTTTCTTCGTGTGGCTCGTCGGGTACGCTTCCCCGTGGGCGTTCTCGGCATTCGTGATCCTCGCCGGGGCTGTCGGGCAGTGGGAGTTCACACGAATGTTCATCCGTTCCGGGAGCGCGGCGCATCCGCGGTTGGGGCTGATCGCCGGGAGCATCGTGACGGCGAGCTTCGCTCTCCCCGGGGCAACGCCGCTTGCGCTCAGCCTGGCGGTTGCGGGACTCCTGAGCGCAGGGCTGGCAGGAAGCCGGGCCGAGGGGCCGGACTGGAGGGCCTCAGCTCTGACCATCATGGGTGTCTGTTACGTGAACTGGCTCGTCGGTCACGCGCTCTGGCTCAGGGCTCTTCCGCACGGAATCGAATGGATCTTCCTGCTGGTGTGGGTGACCTGGATAGGGGAATCCGCGGCCTACTTCGCGGGATGGATGGTGGGACGGCGCAAGCTTCTCCCTGCGATAAGCCCCGCCAAGACCGTTGAGGGCGCGGTGGCTCAGCTCGCCACGTCTCCGGCGGCGGCCTTGGCGGGCCGGTGGTGGTTTTTCCCCGAACTCTCGGCGGTGGATGCCGTCATCGTGGGGCTTCTCCTGGGTGTCGTGGGGCAGGTCGGGGATCTGGCCGAGTCGTATCTCAAGCGAAGCGCCCGGGCAAAGGACGCCGGCAGCCTCATCCCCGGCCACGGGGGGATGCTGGACCGGTTGGATAGCCTGCTGTTCAATACTCCCGCGCTCTTTTACTACGCTTCGTTTGTCGGGGGCGTGCGATGAAGCGATTGACGATCCTGGGTGCCACGGGGTCGGTAGGACGGCGCACCCTTGAGCTGGTAGCCGCCTTTCCCGACGAGTTTCGGGTGGAAGGGCTCGCTGCCCGCGGCTCGAAGCTGGAGCTTCTGGCCGACCTCATCCGCCGCCACCGCCCGCGCGCCGTCGCCCTTCTGGAGCGGGAAGCCGTCGAGGCTCTGGCCCGCGCGCTTACTGACCCGAAGCCAGATCTCCTGGCCGGCCCTGAGGGGCTCGTTGAGGTGGCTTCTCATGCCGACGCCGACGTCGTCATGTCGGCCCTGGTAGGAGCAGCCGGCCTCCTTCCGACCATGGCCGCCATCCGTGCGGGTAAAACTGTTGCCCTGGCCAACAAGGAGACACTCGTCATGGCGGGGTCTCTCATGACGGCAGAGGCCCGCCGAAACGCGGTTCCCCTTCTGCCTGTTGACTCTGAGCACAGCGCGATCTTCCAGTGCCTTCATGGCCACAACCGCTCTGAGGTGAAGACGGTGATCCTCACCGCGTCGGGCGGGCCTTTCAGGCTCCACTCTAAAGAGGAGATGGAACGCGTCACTGTGGCCGACGCCCTCCGCCACCCGACGTGGCAGATGGGAGCCAAAATCACTGTTGACTCAGCCACGCTGATGAACAAGGGGCTCGAGATCATCGAGGCGCGGTGGCTCTTCGACATGCCACCCGAGAAGATCCGGGTGCTGATCCATCCCCAGTCGATCGTCCACTCCATGGTGGAGTACGTCGATGGCTCGGTCATCGCCCAGATGGGGGTCGCAGACATGGGAATCCCGATCCTCTACGCCCTGACGTACCCGGAGCGGAGGCGCTGCCCGGCGCCGGCCCTGGACATGACGGCGGTGGGACCGCTGACGTTCCACCACCCCGACACCGGGAAGTTTCCGTGCCTCGACCTGGCGCGCCGGGCCCTGGCTCAGGGCGGATCGGCCCCGGTTGTGTTGAACGCCGCCAACGAGGTGGCGGTGGCTGCGTTCCTCGACGGCAAGGTCAGTTTCACCCGGATTCCGGAGCTGATCGCAGATGCCCTGGACCGCCACCCGGCTGCGCCCATCGGGAGCGTCGAGGAGTGCGTGGAGGTGGACGCCGAGGTCAGGCGACTGATGGACGCGGTGTTCTCCCCCGGCTCGTCGGCTGACCGGAGACCTTCGCGTAAGGTCTGGGCGGGGACCCGGACGGGAGGGCAGAGGTCGTGACGACTCTTCTCTCCTTTGTGGTTGTGATAGGGATCCTGATCCTGATCCACGAGGTGGGGCATTTCTTCGCGGCGCGGTGGCTTGGAGTCGGGGTCGAGCGCTTTTCCATCGGCTTCGGACCCGTGGTGTTCCGGTGGAAGGGTAAGGAGACCGAATACTGTCTCTCAGCGATACCGATGGGCGGCTATGTGAAGATGATGGGGGACGAGAGCCCGATCGAGGGCGGGGGAGGCGCTCTTCCATACGACCGGGCCAAGTCTTTTGCCCTGAAGCCCATCTGGGCCAGGTTTTTGATCGTCTTTGCGGGTCCAGGGATGAACTTTCTCCTGGCCGCCGTAATCTTTGCCCTGGTCGCCATGTTCGTGGGGCGTCCCGTGCTCCCGGCACTGCTCGGGAGGGTCCAGGAGGGAGGGCCCGCAGCCCAGGCCGGGCTCAAGACCGGGGACCGCGTGACAGCCGTTGACGGTTCTCCCGTGGCGCACTGGGACGAACTGCTCAGGGCGGTCCAGAACGGAAACGGGGAGACCCTTCAGGTTACGTTCAGGAGGGGAACAGCCGAACGAAAGATCGCCCTTACGCCCGTCCGCGTGGTCGTGAAAGTTCCGCCGTTCGGGGACGAAGCCACCGTCTGGAGCATCGGCGCCGATCCGTACGTGATCCCGAGGATCGGAGAGGTGATGCCGGGATCCCCGGCGGCCGAGGCGGGTTTTCGATCAGGAGACATTGTGCTTGCGGTTGATGGAGCGCCGGTGCACTCCCCCGGAGAGCTGACCGAGATGATCCAGAAGAGCCCCGGCAAGCGGATCGAGATCTCGGTAGAGAGGGCCGGGAAACCGCTCGCGATTCCGGTGGTCCCGAATCTGGTCAGGGAGAAAAGCGCCGCAGGCAAGGAGGTCGAGATCGGGCGTATCGGGATCAGCGTCGTGACCCGGGTTGTCGAGTACTCCAGGTCGAATCCCATTGCGGCGGTCGGCAGGGGAGTGATCCAGACGTGGGAGATGACCGAGCTGACGGCGGTCGGGTTCTGGAAGCTGCTGACCCGTCAGCTTCCCGCTTCAATGATCGGCGGGCCGATACAGATCGCGACGGAAGCCGGAAGGCAGGCCAAGGAAGGGCCGACGAACCTGGCTTTTTTCACCGCCGTCATCAGCGTGAACCTGGCGCTGCTGAACCTGCTCCCGGTCCCCATCCTGGACGGTGGCCACCTGCTCTTTTTTGTGATCGAGGCGGTCCTGGGCAGACCGCTCTCACTCAAGAAGCGGGAGATCGCTCAGCAAGTCGGGTTCTTCCTCCTCGTGCTCCTCATGGTCTTCGCGGTCTACAACGACCTGGCGCGGATCGATTTCCTCAGGTTCTTCAGGTAGTGAAAAGGCCATGACGCCTCGCCGTAAAACGCGGCAGATCAAAGTGGGCGGGCTTCCCGTAGGGGGCGACGCGCCGATCACGGTCCAGTCGATGACCAAGACCGACACCAGAGACGTGGAGGCGACGCTCCTTCAAATCTGGGCCCTCGAGGCCGCGGGGTGCGACATCGTCCGCTGCGCCGTTCCCGTGAGAGAGGCGGCCGAGAAGCTCGGGGAGATCAAGCGGCGGATCAGAATCCCGCTCGTCGCCGACATACACTTCAACCACAAGCTCGCCCTGATCGCCATCGAGCAGGGGGTGGACGGCCTCCGCTTCAACCCGGGGAACATCGGGGGCAAGCGGTTCGTCATGGAGGTGGTAAAGGCGGCACGGGAGCGTAAGATCCCCATCAGGATCGGCGTCAACGCCGGCTCGCTGGAGAGAGACCTGCTGGACAAGCACGGGGGACCGACGGCCGAGGGCATGGTAGAGTCCGCTCTCAGGCACGTCAGGATTCTGGAGGAGTGCGGCTATCCTGAGATGAAGATCTCACTGAAGGCGTCGAACCCCGCCACGATGATCGAGGCGTACCGGATGCTCGCCGACCAAGTTGACTATCCGTTCCACCTCGGCGTGACGGAGGCCGGGACCCCCACGGCGGGGACCATCAAGTCTGCCGTGGGGATCGGCACTCTCCTGGCCGAGGGGATCGGCGACACGATCCGCGTTTCGCTCTCGGCCGATCCCGTTGAGGAGGTGAGGGTCGGGATAGAGATCCTCAAGGCTCTCGGACTTCGCAGGGGCGGGATGACCTTCGTCTCCTGCCCTTCCTGCGGCCGGGCCGACGTTGACCTCGTCGGGTTGGCCAGGAGCGTGGAGGAGCGCCTCAGGGGAGTCACGGCTGAGATCCACGTGGCCGTTATGGGGTGTCTGCCTCCGGGGGAGCAGGTCGTCACGAAAGAGGGTCCGAAGGGGATCGAAGCTGTGGAGGAAGGGGAGGAGGTTCTGACCCACGAGGGCTCTTTCCAGAGGGTGCTCTGGGCCACCCGCCACGCCTATCAGGGTGAGTTGGTGGAGGTCCATCCCACGGGTTTTGCCCCGTTCCGGCTCACCCCCAACCATCCAGTCTGGGCCTTCCCCCGTCCCTCAAGGAAGAAAGGCGACAGAGAAAAACGACCCCATATTCTGAGTATGCTCGAAAAGGGACACGCGCCGAGGTGGGTCAACGCTGGAGAGCTGAACTCAGGATCAGTGCTTGCATACCCGGTTCTCCAAGAAAAAGAAGACCGGACGATGCTGATGGCTGAGGGGTTGGGCGTCATCCCTGTCGATGAAGGGTTTCTGATCCTGTGCGGTTACTACTTGGCAGAAGGGACGCTGTCCGGTAAGGTCGGGAAACCCTACCAACAGTTCTTCTACTTCCACGAGCGGGAGACTGTCTACGTGGAGAGGCTCCGGGCTGTCCTGAGAGGCTTGGGCGTCAAGTCGAGCCTGCAACACCGGCGGCATACGACCGAGGTCATTACCCACTCTCTGGCCCTCGGAACGCTGTTGGAGGGTCTCTTTGGGCGAGGCGCAGAGGCCAAATGTCTCCCCAACTGGATGGTTCGGCTCCCCCGCGAGAAGCAGCAGGCGCTGATTCGAGCCCTTTGGGAAGGAGATGGCTATCTGGGTTGCGTCCGGGGTTACTGGCGGGCGACATACTCCACCTCCTCGTGGGTGCTCGCTGTCCAGGTCCATCAGATTTTGCTGCGCCTTGGGATCGCCGCTTTCCTCCACCATCGGGACCAGCGAGGCCGGAAGCGGAACTGGATGGTCTCGGTCACCTCCAAGCCAGCGCTCGCCCGGCTGAGCCAAGTCCTCGGGCTCCCCGCCCCGCCCCAGCCGGCTGACCCCAGGACGGGACAGGTCGTGTTGGATCAGCGAGCCTTCTATGTCGGCGTGCGCGCTGTCCGACGGATCCCTTATGCCGGTCATGTCCATAACTTGGAGGTGGAGAGTGTCCATTCCTTCTCGCTTCCCGGCGTGGCCCTGCATAACTGTGAAGTCAACGGGCCCGGAGAGGCGCGCGCCGCCGACATCGGCGTGGCGGGAGGGAAGGGGATCGGCCTCATCTTCAGAAGGGGCGAGGTGGTGCGCAAGGTCCCCGAAGCCCAGATCGCAGATGCCTTGTGGGAGGAGATCGAGCGGTTCATTGCCGGGCAGAAGACCGAGGGAGCAGGAGGCTAGGGTATGGGTCAGTACCGCGTTCATGTGTTCGTCTGCACGGGCGGCAAAACCTGCCCGACCCAGGGCGACACCGAAAAGTATGTGGAGATCCTCAGGGGCGGCGTCTGGGAGGCCGGCAAGCACAAAGAGGTCCGTATCAACAAGTCGGGCTGCTTTTCCCAGTGCGGTCACGGCCCGATGGTGGTCGTCTATCCTGAAAATGTCTGGTACTGCGGGGTGCAGGAGTCCGACCTCAAGGAGATTCTTACCTCTCACATCCTCGGAGGAGTCCCGGTGAAGCGGCTGGTGTACGATCCGGGGGTCCCCGGCCCGAACAAGGCTCCCTGGCTCAAGTAGGC
>CAZXPE010000080.1:0-3334 GCA_964642915.1 uncultured bacterium
GCATGCTCCGGTGGAGCCGCTCCTCAAGGTCCGTCAGCCTGCCGAGCACCGCCATCTTCTCGCTCACGACCAGCTCGGCGGCTCCCGAGGGCGTCGGCGCGCGGAGGTCTGAGACGAAGTCGGCGATCGTCACGTCGGTCTCATGACCCACAGCCGAGATCACCGGGATCTTCGAGGCAGCGATGGCGCGAGCCACGGCCTCCTCGTTGAACGCCCAGAGGTCCTCGATCGATCCTCCCCCGCGCGCCACGATCAGCACGTCCAGATCCCCGAGCCGGCCGAGCTCCTGGATCCCCTGGACGATCTCCCCCGCCGCCCCCTCACCCTGGACGCGCGCCGGGTAGATCACGATGTGAAGGTCGGCGAAGCGGCGCGAGATGATCCTCAGGATGTCGCGGACAGCGGCCCCCGTGGGGGAGGTCACGATCCCGATCTTCTTCGGGAAGAGCGGAATCGGGCGCTTTCTGGCCTGATCGAAGAGCCCCTCGGCCTCGAGCCTCGCCTTGAGCTGCTCGAAGGCGAGCTGGAGAGCGCCGAGCCCCTTAGGCTCAAGAAGCTCGACTACGAGCTGGTACTCCCCCCTCGGGGCATAGACGTCAAGACCGCCGAAGGCCAGGACAGAAAGGCCGTCCTGAGGCTCAAAGCGGATCCGCCGGGCGCGGTTCCTGAAGAGGACCGCTTTGATCTGGGCAGCCTCATCCTTTAGGGTGAAATACACGTGGCCCGAGGAAGGGATGCGGAGGTTGGAGATTTCCCCCTCCACCCAGAAGGCGGGGAAGTTTATCTCCAGGAGGTCTTTGATCCTCCGGGTCAGCTCCGAGACTGTCCAGACCTGCGGGCTGTCACCCGTCACCGAACCGGCGTCAAATGCCTCGGTCACCGTCACACCCCGAGCTGACGACGGGCGGCGGACAGCGTGTTCTTCATGAGCATCGCGATAGTCATGGGACCGACCCCTCCAGGAACAGGCGTGATGGCTGAGGCCACCCGGCCGGCCGACTCGAACTCCACGTCCCCCACCAGCTTGCCGTCGGGGAGCCGGTTGATCCCAACGTCCACCACCACGGCCCCCGCCCTCACCATCTCGCCGGTTATGACATGGGGCCGCCCAGTAGCCACGCAGAGGACTTCGGCGCGCCGGCAGTGAGAGGCGAGATCGCGGGTCCTCGTGTGGCAGATGGTGACGGTGGCGTGACGGGCCAGGAGTAGCTGGGCGAGCGGCTTTCCGACGATCCGCGAGCGCCCCACCACCACGGCCTCGGCGCCCCGTAGCTCCACGCCGTAGTGATCCAGGATCTCCATCACCCCGGCCGGCGTGCACGGCAGCACCCCGGGCTTCCCCGCAAGGAGGCGGCCGAGGTTCATCGGATGAAAGCCGTCCACGTCCTTCTCGGGAGCGAGGGCGGCGATGGCGAGATCTTCATCTAGGCCGGCGGGAAGCGGAAGCTGGAGAAGAATGCCGTGAACCGACGGGTCGGCGTTGAGCCGCGCAAGGAGTTCAAGAAGCTCCTTCTGAGGGAGCCCCTCGGGGTACACATGGTCAACCGAGGCGATCCCTGCTTCGGCGGCGGCCCTTTTCTTGTTGCGGACGTAAATCTTCGAAGGCGCGAAGTCCCCCACCAGCACCACAGCCAGCGCCGGAACGACGCCAGTCCGATCTTTGAGGGCCGACACTCCCAGCGCGACCTCGTCGAGGACTTTCTGCGCCACCAGCTTTCCGTCGAGGATCTGCGCCATGAGCGCGGCTCAAAGGCAAAAAAAGAGGGGCGCGCGCCCCCCGGGAGTCAACGGACGCTCCACGCCGTCACACCTGAAACGGAACCCTGATACGTTCGATCGAGAGCGCACGGCCGCCTTCGTGATCGCACCTGATCACCACGCCGTGAAGCGCCACCGGTCCTTTCGCGGGCTCAAACTTGACCGGCATACCCGTCAGAAAGCGCCGGAGGATGATCTTGGGATCGACCCCGATCACAGAATCCACCGGCCCTGTCATCCCGATGTCGGTGATATACGCCGTCCCGCCCGGGAGCACGCGCTCGTCGGCGGTCTGGACGTGGCGGTGGGTGCCGACGACGGCGCTCACCCTCCCGTCGAGATGCCACCCCATGGCCTGAGCCTCGGAGGTGGCCTCAGCGTGCATGTCCACGACGATGACTCGGGTCTCCTCGCGCAACTGGGCGACAATCTCCTCAGCCCTCCTGAACGGGCAGTCCAGAGCCGGCATGAACGTCCTCCCGATCAGGTTCATCACTGCGACCTTGTGGGGGCCGGCCTTCACCACGATTGACCCGACCCCCGGCACCCCCGCCGGGTAGTTCGCCGGACGGAGGAGGAGGTTCTCTTTGGCGATATACTCGATTACCTCCTTCTTGTCCCAGACGTGGTTCCCCGAGGTCATCACGTCAACGCCGCCTTCCAGGAACGCCTTTCCGATGGCCGGGGTCACGCCGTTCCCGGCGGCGGCGTTCTCCACGTTGACGATCGTGAGGTCAACGTCGTGCTCCCGCTTGATCCGGGGAAGGAGGCCCAGGAGCGCCCTCCGACCCGGCTCGCCGAAGACATCCCCCACGACCAGGATCGTCAGAGGCTTAGCCACTATTTGGCGACCTCCACAGCGCGGGTCTCCCTGATGACCATGACCTTGATGTGGCCGGGGTACTGCATCTCGGCCTCGATTCGCTTGGTCACGTCCTTGGCGAGCTGGTGGGCGTCGAGGTCTGAGATGACGTCCGACTTCACCATGATCCTGACCTCGCGCCCCGCCTGGATGGCGTAAGCCATCTCCACGCCCTTGTAGGAGGTGGCGATCTCCTCGAGCTTGGCCACCCGCTTGATGTAGCTCTCCAGTACGTCTCGCCTGGCCCCCGGGCGCGCCGCCGAGATCCCGTCACCCGCCTCCACCAGCACTGCCTCGACAGTCTCCGGCTCCACGTTCTCGTGGCCGCAGAGCGCCGCGTTGATCACCTGGGGCGACTCGTTGTACTTGGTGAGGACCTGGAACGACAGCTCGGGATGGCTCCCCTCCTGCTCGTGGGTCAGCGCCTTGCCGATGTCGTGGAGGAGCCCCATGCGCCTCGCGAGCTTCGCATCGGCCCTGATCTCTGAGGCCATCATCCCAGCCAGCCACGCGACCTCCTTCGAGTGCTGGAGGCAGTTCTGGCCGTAGGAGGTGCGGAACTTCATGCGTCCCACCAGCTTCACCAGCTCGGGGTGGAGCCCATGGACTCCGACCTCAAAGCAGGCCTTCTCCCCTTCCTCCTTGAGGTGCTGCTCCATCTCCTTCTTGACCTTCTCCACCACCTCCTCGATCCTGGCGGGGTGGATCCGGCCG
>CAZXPE010000080.1:3344-9068 GCA_964642915.1 uncultured bacterium
CCTCTGGAGGGAGAGCCTTGCGATCTCCCGGCGGTACGGATCGTAGGCCGAGATCAGCACCGCCTCGGGGGTGTCGTCAACTATGAGGTCCACGCCGGTGTGCAGCTCCAGGGCGCGGATGTTCCGTCCCTCGCGGCCGATGATGCGCCCCTTCATGTCGTCCGAGGGAAGGTCCACGATGGAGACGGTCGTCTCCACCGTGTAGTCGGGCGCCAGCCTCTGGATGGTTGTGGCCAGGACCTCTTTCGCCTTCTGGTGGGCCGTTTCCCGCGCCTCCTCCTCGAGGCGCATCCCGATCAGCGTGGCCTCGCGGCGGGCCTCCTCTTCCATCTGGGCCAGGAGCTGCCGCTTGGCTTCCTCGGCTGTGAGGCCGGCGACGACCTCGAGCTTCCGGCGCTGCTCCTCCAGGGCGCAGGCGAGGCGAGTCTCCTTCTCTACGATCGCTTTTTCCCGATCGGCGAGGGAGCGCTCCTTTCCCTGAACGTCTGATTCTCGCCTGTCGAGCTGGTCGAGCCGGCGGGTGAGCTGTTCTTCCTTCTGGAGGATCCGGCGCTCTATCTGCTGAGCTTCCCTCTGGCGCTCGCGAGCCTCCGTCTCGAACTCGGTGCGCGCCTTGAGGACGATCTCCTTCGCCTCAATGGCGGCGTCTTTCTTCTGGGCCTCAGCTTCCCGCTGAGCTTCCTCGACGATCCGCCGGGCCCTGGCCCGGGCCTCGCCAAGCCTCCGGTCGGTAACGACTTTCTGGATCAGCCACCCCACTACCAACGAAATCCCAGCCACGACTGGGAAAAGCCAGATCATGTCCATGGGCGTCTCCAAGAGGGATGTCCCCTCCCTGATAAATCATTTCACTCTCGATCTCGGAGGATGCTTTCAAGAGATAACCCCCCGATCTGTGGTCATCAAATGCCTGTTGGATTTGAGAAATTATAGGCCACGCCTCCCCTGGGAGTCAAGAAAGCGATGACGGGTGAATTCGCCGGCGGCGGGCCAGAAAAAGCAAATCGGCGGCCATCTGAGCCGCCGATCTCCTAAAACCCCCGCTTCTGCCGTGTGCCGGAGTGTTTCGAACCTGGTCTCACCAGGTGGGTGCCTTCCAGGGGGGCTTCAGGCTTCCCCTTCTCGGAGGGGCTTGCTCACCACCCCCACGCCAGGCTCCCGCTCAATTTGTTGGGTTGAAACTTCCCTCCGGCATCACGGACAGTGCAGGGAGTTAGTCTCTGGTTTTGTTTTACCCCCGCAGCCGGGACGGCGTCAAGAGGAATGTTATGAGGGGGGAACCACCGCGTCCAGGAGCTGGAGGAGCGCCCCCACCCGCTTGGCTGCCTCTCCCTCCAGTGCTGAGCGGTCGTCCCTGGCTCGGAACAGCTCGTCTGTGATCGCCAGAGCAGTGAGGAGGGCGAGCTTGGCGGGATCTTTGACGCCTCCCTCAGGCGCGAGCTGCCTCATGGTTTTCTCCACGTGGGCCGCCAGCTTCCTGACGTACTCAGACGGCGCCTCGCTCCTGATGGCGAGCCGCTGCCCCAATATCTCGACCTCGACGCGGTGGGTCTTCTCAGTCGAGCTCAAGAGCTGAGATCTCCTTCAGGATACTGTTCACCTGGGCCAGCGTTTCTTTCCGCTCCTGGCGGAGCCGGACAAGCTCTCCCCGGTCCTCCTCCAGCCTGGCCAGCTTCGCGCGGCACTCCTCAATCTCGCGCGACTTCGCCGCGACCTGGCTCTCAAGCGCCGCTTTCTCCTTCTCGGCGCGCTCGCGCTCAACCTTGAGGCGAGCGATCAGTTCAGCGGCCCGGCGAACCGCCTGCTCAAGGTCAGCCAGCCGCTCTGACAATCCCTCGGCCATCACGATCTTCCCTCGCCGCCGGGCCCTCGAAGCTCGGCGCCGAAGCGCTCCCTGAGCCGGGCCAGAACCGTTGAGTGAAGGGCATTCACCTCCTCATCGGTCAAGGTGCGGTCGTCAGCCTGGTAGAGGAGCGAGTAGGCCAGGCTCTTTCTTCCGGCTGCAACCTGGTTTCCCGAATAGACGTCGAAAAGCGCGACGCGCCTGAGCAACGGGTCCTGACCTTCGAGGATGGCGGCGCTCACCTCAGAGGCGGCCACCTCTACGCGGACCACGAGCGCCAGATCGCGCTGGATGCCGGGGAACTTCGGCAACGGCTGATAGCGCTGCGGCGGGATCAGCACCTCCGGGAGAGAGTCCAGGAAACACTCGGCGAAGTAGACCGGGCCTGAAATGTCGAACCCATCGAGGACAGCGCGAGCCACCTCACCGAACATTCCCACCGGGCGGCCGGACACCGAAAGCCCGCCAGATCGCCCCTCTTCGAGAAACGGCGCGGCGAGCGGGGCCGCTTCGGCCCCCTCCACCCCGAGGGTGTCCAGCAGATGCTCCAGCGCGCCCTTCGCGTCGTAGAGGTCCACGCGCTCCCGCCCTCCGTACCAGCTCCGTGGGGTGCGGAGCCCCGTGAGTGCGATCCCGACACAAAGCTCCTCGCGGGCAAGGCCGTCTGGACCGCCGGAAGAGAATACTCGCCCGATCTCAAAGCAATGAACATCTGAGACCCGCCGGTTAAGGTTCACGGCGACGACTTCCAGGAGCCCCGCCGCCAGCGTCGGGCGGAGGAGCGAGCGCTCCTGGCTCAGCGGGTTCTTGAGAGCCAGAAGCTCAGGCGACCCCGGATCCCAACCGAGGAGCTTGAGACGTTCAGGGCCGATGAAGCTGTAGGTGACCACTTCAGAGAGCCCCGCTGCCGCAAGGGCGCGGCGCGCCACCTCCGTCGAGCGGAGGGCGGGAGGGCGCCTGACAAGCGTGAGAGGAGCGCCGCGGAGCGTTGAAGGGATATGGCCGTACCCCCAGACCCGGATGACCTCCTCGACCAGGTCATCCTCCATCGCTATGTCGCGGCGAAAGCTCGGGACCACCACCTCCAGCTGCTCAGCCGAATCTTCCACGGCGAAACCCAGCGCGTGGAGGATACGAACAGCCTCCTCCTTCGGGGGTGAGTCGCCGACAACTCGCCTGATGCGATCAAGCCTCAGAGAAACCCTCGCGTGGGGGCGTGGCGCCGGATAGAGATCAAAGACTCCTCTCGCCACGCTTCCGCTCCCCAGGTCGGCCATAAGCTGGGCCGCGCGATCCAGCGCCTCCCGAAGCCCTTCGATGTCGGCGCCCCTCTCGAAGCGGTAGGCAGCCTCAGTGGCGAGGCCAAGCGCGCGGGCCGTCCGGCGGATCGAGCCGGGATCGAAGTATGCCGCCTCGAGCAACACCGTCCGGGTCTGGCCCGTGACCTCGGTGTTGCCTCCTCCCATCACTCCAGCAATTCCCACTCCTCGTCGAGCGTCTGCAATGAGCAGCATCGAGTCGTTCAACACCCGTTCCTGGCCGTCCAGCGTGACGAGCCGTTCCCCCGGCGCGGCCCTGCGCACGATGATCGTTCGTTCGGCCAGGCGGTCGTAATCGAAGGCGTGAAGCGGGTGGCCAAGCTCCCAGAGGACGTAGTTGGTTGCGTCAACCAAGTTGTTGATCGGGCGGAGCCCCACGGCCCTGAGCCTCTGGGCGAGCCACGGCGGCGAGAGGGCGACGGTGAGGCCGGTGATGATGCGGGCGGCATAGCGGGGGCAGAGGTCAGGGGCCTCCACCTTGATGGTCGCGAGCCCCCCGGCCTCGGTCTCACCCTCTTTGACAGACACCGGCGGGAAGCGGAACGGCGCCCCCGTCAGTGCCGCCACCTCGCGGGCCACTCCCACCACAGAGAGACAGTCCGGACGGTTAGGGGTGATCTCAACCTCCAGGATGACATCATCGAGGCCCAGGTAGGTCACGAGGTCGGCTCCCAGCGGGGCGTCAGGCGGAAGGATCACGATGCCGCGCGAGTCCTCGCCGATGCCGAGCTCCTTCTCAGAGCAGAGCATCCCCTCTGAGCGGTGGCCCTTGATCTTGACCGCCTCGATCCGTCTCCCGCCGGGAAGCATAGAGCCTGGAGGGGCGAAGGCAGCGCGGATTCCGGGCTCCACGTTGGGGGCTCCGCAGATCACCGAGAAGCGCTCGCTGGCGAGGGCCACCCGGCAGAGGGCCAGGCGATGGCCGTGCCCCTTCGTCTCCAGCTCGCGCTCTACGGCCTCCACCTCTCCCACCACGACGCCGGAGAGCCCCTCCACCACCGGGGCGATCCCGCTCACCTCCACTCCGGCCATGACAAGGCGCTCGGCGATGGCCTCGGGGCCGAGGTCTGTCTCCACGTACTCCTTCAGCCACCGATAGCTGATCTTCATGTCGAGGCGACAAATTCCTGGGTGAAGGCCGCTTTCATGCGGCAACTCTATCGGACTCGCTCTGGAGGGTCAAGGCTGCTTCGCATTTCAGGGAAGGTCGAGGGCAAAGCGGATCGCGTCGTCAATTTGCTGCATTCGCTCAGCCGACAGCATGGCAATCCGCTCCTTGATGAGGCTCTTCGGTATGGTCGTGAGATCGTCCAGGTTCACCACGCAGCGGGAAGGGAGACCGTCTTTACGATCCAGGAGAACCTCGACTGGAATGTTCCTGATCGTCCGGGTCACTGGGGCAATCGTAACGGCGCTACGCACCCGGTAGGCCGAATCCCGGCTCAAAAGGACGACCGGCCTGCGCCCGACCGGCTCCGGGAGATGGACCCACCAAACCTCGCCCCGCTTCATCTACCACCGTTCCGGTGGAAGGACGCGGGAAAGCAGCTTGGCTCCGGCTTCTGCCCAGGCCCTGTCTTCCGGTTTTCTCCGATACCCCTCCACATAGCGACGGTCCAACTCTCTTGCCGCCAGGCTCTTCAGCCGCAACCTACAGGCCTCGCGGATAAAAGCCGCCCGGCTTTCAGCCACCGCTCCCGCCGTCTCATCGATGCGTTCCAGGAGATCCATCTCGACAGGAACCTGGACGATCTGTTTTGCCTTGATCTTAGCCATGGTTCATTCCGCAATACGATGTGTAACGATTACCACAACTCTTTGTGGATCGTCAAGGCTCTACTTCTACCGCACGATTAGGCTGCGATCTGCTCGAAAGAAAAGTGTGGGTTCGTCGATGCCGTACTTGAGCATTGCGATCCGCTCCACTCCCATGCCGAAAGCCCACCCCGGACGCGTCACGAAAGAAGAGATCCCAGCGGAATGGCCCACAAATGCTTGTCCAGTCGAACCGATCGGGTCCCGTTATAGGCAAGTATGGCGGCCCGGCAGTTCGGGGTCTTCTCCAGAAACGCCCGGAGACCGGAGAGATCTCCTTCGCTCCAGCGGGTCGCCGCTTTGACTTCAATGGCCATCACGTGGCGCCCCGCCTCGATGACGAAGTCCACCTCGTGCCTGCCCTGCACGCTCCAGAACGAAAGACTCGCCTCGGGCCAGTGGGCTTCCAGGATGCTCGCCAGATTCTGGGCCACGTAAGTTTCGAACATCGCGCCGCGCAAGGGTTCGTTGGCCGCCGCGTCCAGGTCACGAACTCCGGCGAGATGGCAGGCCAACCCCGAGTCCGAGAAATATATCTTGGGGGATTTGATCAGCCTGGCGGCCTTGTTTCCCAGATAGGGTCCCACTCGGCGAATCACAAAGGAGGCTTCCAGCAGCCCGAGGTATCGCGAAGCCGTCGTGCTGTTGAGCTTCGCATCTCTCGCCAGTTCGCTCAGTTTAAGAATCTGCCCGCTTCGAAGCGCCGCCAGTTGCATGAGGTGCCGGAAGGCCAACAGGTCGGCCACC
>CAZXPE010000081.1:0-8058 GCA_964642915.1 uncultured bacterium
GCAAGGTCTTTCGTTTCGTGGAGGAACATTGAGTCGGAAGCGGCGGCAGTGCCGAGCACCCACACTGGGCGGGGGCTTCTGAGCGCCGCTTCCTCTGAGGCCAGGATGACCGCGGCGCCCCCGTCGGTGAAGGGACAGCAGTCGTAGAGCTTCAGAGGGTCGGCGACCTTGGCGCTCGCCAGCACCTGCTCGATAGTGATCTCCTTCTGGAACTGGGCCTTGGGGTTCAGCGCCCCGTGCCGGTGGTTTTTCACCGCCACGTGGGCCATCTGCTCTTCGGTCGTCCCGTGCTTTTCCATGTGGGCGCGAGCGAAGAGGGCGAAGACACCCGGGAAGGTGAGGCCCGCCGGCTGCTCGAAGACAGCGTCGCCGGCGTAGGCGAAGTACTGGGTGGCCTCCTCGGTCGGGAGGTGCAGCACGCGCTCTGACCCTCCGGCCAGGACCACGTCAGAGAGCCCTGAGGCGACCTCCATGACGGCGTGCCGAAACGCGGCGTGGCTCGTGGCGCAAGCGGTCTCGAAGCGGGTTGTCGGGACCGAGGGGATCCCCAGCACCGAGGCGCCCAGTGGCCCCATGTGAAGCTGCCTCTCAGCCGGGCCCCCCACGACGTTGCCGAAGTAGATCGCTTGGATGGCCCGGGGGGAGAGATCAGCATCGGCCAGAGCCTCAGCCGCTGCCCGGGCGAACAGCTCCGCCGAGCTGGTCTCGTGCTTGCCGAACTTGGTGACGCCGACCCCGATCACCGCCACACGACGCATCTCGAATCTCTCGTTTCGCGCTGCCCACATCATACCGGAAGCGGACAGCCAACTCAAAGCCCTGTGCTAGCATGAGGGCGTGGAGCGCATCGGGCTGGCCGTTTTAGGTTGCGGGCGTATCGCCAGGCGGCACGCTGAGGCGGCCCGCGCTCTCAGAAACGAGATTGCTCTCTCCTTCGCCAGCCGGGATCGGGAAAAGGCCGAGTCCTACCGCCGGAGCTTCGGCGGCGTGGCCGCCTTCGGGAGCTACGAGGCGGCCTTCAGAGATCAGTCGGTCCACGCGGTCCTGATTTGCACCCCGCATAACCGGCACCTCGACGACGCTCTCATGGCCGCTGCTCACGGTAAGCACATCCTCGTCGAGAAGCCAATTGCGCGAAGCCTGGAGGAGGCCGATCGGATCATCGAAGCGGCTAAGGCCGGAGGCGTGACGCTCATGGTGGCCGAGAACTTTCACTTTATGCCGGCCTTCCGACTGGTGAGCTGGTACCTGGCGAACGGGTGGGTGGGGGAGCTTAGGCAAATCCAGATCTCGGCGCGGGGCCTTCGGGTCGGACGGGATTGGCGATTCAACCGGGAAATGGTGGGCGGCGGCGCCCTCATCGACGGCGGAATCCACTACGTGCATCTTCTGAGGCAATGGGGCGGCCGGGTCCACACCCTCTACGCCCTCTCTCCGCCGAACGCCGTCGAGATGTTGGAGGGTGAGGACACGGTGAGCCTCCTGGCCGGGATGGATGGCGGCGTGGTGGGGTTTCTCTCTAACTCGTGGGGGACTCCCGGGATGCCGCGTTTTCAGTGGTCAGTGATCTCGGGGACTGGCGGTTCCGTCTTCGCCGATCACCGCGGCCGGGTGGCCTTCGTCCGCTCACATCGCGGCCGCCGGCTCCGCTTGTTCTCGAGGGACCGGCGGGGGCACGAGGCGATGTTGAGGGAGTTCGCTGACGCTCTGAGGAGCGGCCGGCCCCCCGAGATGGATGGCTCCGAGGGGAGGCGCGACCTGGCGGTGGTCCTCGCGGCTTACCGCTCAATCGCAGAGCGCCAACCCGTCACGGTCGAGCCGTGAACGCGGTCGACGTTAAGGAACAGTTGGCCTCAGTCGTCGTGGAGGAAAGTAGCGCTCTCGTCCCTGATCCGCAGCAGGACCGATTCAGGCAGCGAGAGGAACGCCTCGACCACAGCGGGGTCGAACTGGAATCCTGCGCACCGCTTGATCTCCATCCGCGCGGTCTCGAAGGAGACCGCCTTTGAGTAGGGGCGGTCGAACGTCATGGCGTCAAAGGCGTCCGACACCGCGAACAGCCGGGCGCCCAGCGGAATCGCCTCGCCCTTTAGCCCGTCCGGGTAGCCGCTTCCGTCCCATCGCTCGTGGTGGTGATAAACGATGGGGACGGCGTCCTTGAGGAACGGGATATATTCCAGCAGGCGCCTGCCGAGGGCTGGGTGCTGGCGCATGACCGTCCACTCCTCGATGGTGAGGGGACCGGGCTTCAGGAGGATGGCGTCGGGGATCCCGATCTTGCCGATGTCGTGGAGCAGGACCCCGTGCCCGATCGCGGGGAGGTCCGCGTCAGGGACCCCGCAGGCCCTTGCGATGGCGAGCGTGTAGCGGTGCACGCGGCGCGAGTGGGCTTCGCTCCCGATGTCGCGCGTGTCCAGGGCTGAGCCCAGTGCCTCCAGCGTGGCGCGGTAGGTCTCCTGCAACTCGGCGAGTGTCCGCGTCAGGTCGCTCGTGGCCTCTTCGACCCGGCGCTCAAGAAGGGCCTGGTAGTTGCGGCGCTCGATCAGGAGGGCGCGCCGTTCGAGGGCCCGCTCGGTGGCGATCATGAGCGCGTCTATGTCAACGGGCTTGAGGATAAAGTCGTAAGCTCCCGCCTTCAGGCTTTCGATGGCGGCCTTGACGTCTTCCACTCCGGTCAGGATTATCACGGCGGCATTGGGGTCCAGGGCCCGAACCTCCCTGAGGAGCCGTATGCCGTCCATCACCGGCATTTTGACGTCGGTGACGATCAGCGGAGGACGGCTCGCCTTGAAGACATCGAGCCCTTTCTGCCCGTTTGTTGCCGTCAGGCACTCGAACCCGCGGACCGAGAACGCCTCCTGGAAGACCTCCCGGACCTTCGGATCATCGTCAACGAGGAGGATCTGCTTTGGTATGTCGGGTTTCATGGATACACCTTCTCTCCGCTTTCCACCGGATTCTCGATGGAGAGCTTTTCATATCCCGCCACCCGGTTCTTCCCCGACCGCTTGGCGGCGTAGAGGGCCTCGTCTGCCGCCTGGAGAAGCTCCTCGGCGTTTGAGGCCACGTCCTCGGGGAACCCGGCTACCCCGAAGCTGGCCGTGACAGGGCGGCCGTGAGAGTGGAGGTGGCCGGCGACCGCCAGGCGGATGCGTTCAGCGTACAGCAGGGCTCCCGATTTGGAGGTTTCCACCAGGAGGGCGGCGAACTCGTCGCCGCCGTACCGGCAGATCACGTTGATCTGGCGTGAGTGCTTGAGCAGGATCTGGGACATCTCCCGGAGGGTATCGTCTCCCGCCGAGTGCCCCAGGTCGTCGTTGATCGTTTTCAACCCGTCGAGGTCGATCAGGACTACGGCCATCGGGTGGCCGAAGCGGCGGTAGCGGGCAAGCTCCTCCTCCAGGCGGATCGAAAAGAAGCGCCGGTTGTAGAGCCCGGTCATCTCGTCCTTGAAGGAAAATTCTTTCAGCTTCGCGTTGGTCTGCTCCAGGTCCCTGTAGGCGGTGTCGAGCTGGGCGGCGAAGCGGTTGATCTCGTTCGCCTGCTGCTCGATGGTCGCCAGCATCTGAGAGAAGGAGCCCATGAGGGATCCGATTTCGTCGCCCCGCTCCTCGATCTCCGCCGCCCGGCCTGCGACCGAGACCATCCGGGCTGTCCTGACCACCGCGGCGGCCACCTCGTAGATCACAAAGCCTCCCGCTGCCATGAGGAAGCCGGTGGCCACGATCAGGATCTGGAGAGCGGTGACGACGAGCCGGTGCTCGGGGCCGCGCAGGAGGGGGATGACGTGGACGTGGAGCGCGTAGATCAGGATCATCAGAGGGATTGCTGAGGAGAGCGCGAGGGCAAGCAGGATTTTCTGCTTGACCCGCCTTCCGGCGAACGCGATCTCTCCTCTTGCCGGCATGACAGGCACACCACCTGACGGTTAAGGCCCGACGATCTGGCTCACGACCTTCTGGAGTTTGTGGATGTCAACGGGCTTTGACAACACTGTAAAGGGTCCGATGTCGAGGGCTTTGACCATCAGGTCGCTTTCGGTGTAGCCGGTGACGATCGCTACGGGAAGCTCGGGGTGGGCCGAGTGGACACGCCTGAACGTCTCCACCCCGTCCATCTCCGGCATCATGAGGTCCAGGAGGATGAGGTCCACGGGGACAGAATCCACCCACCGGAGGGCTTCGAGGCCGTTTCTGGCCTGAAGGATCTTCCGGCCCTCGCCCCCCAGCGCCTCGGCCATGACGGCTCTGACCTCCTCCTCGTCGTCAACCACCAGGATGGTGGCTGAGATGGTCTCTGACCGACGGCGGAGCCACTCGTCAATCACCGGGCGCTGAAAGCGCCACTGGCGCCCCACCTTATAGCTCGGAATGGCCCGGCGCTCTACAAGGCGGTACACAGTGGAGACCGGCAGCTTTAGATAGGTTGCAGCCTCGGAGATCGTAAGGATGTCCGAGCGCTGAGATGGTGTTGTTGTTTGGTTCATTTTAGTTGAGTTAATTCTTATCTATTTGCAGTTATTCTTGCCTCTCCCATTTAGCTTGTCAAGAGAAATTTTTCGAAGTAGTGTGGGGACAAGCCTGGGGCCGATCTAACCGGCAGGGGTTCCGGGGCTATATGATCAATCCTGACAGGGAGATCGACTGCATCGGCCTTTTCTGTCCCATGCCGATCGTGAAGACCCGGGAGGCGATGGGGGAGATGGCTCGGGGGCAGGTGCTCAAGATGCTCGCCGATGACCCCGCCTCCGAGGCTGACATGAGTATCTGGGCCAGGCGAAGCGGAAACGAGCTTTTGGAGGTCTCAAGACGTGACGGGATCTTCTGCTTTCTCGTCAGGAAGGCTCGTTAACGCCCCATCGTTTGCCTTAGGCGCGGCCGCTCGGGTCTATCTCGACTACGCCGGGTTTGCCCCGGTGGACCCGCGGGTGGTGGCGGTCATGCGCCCGTTTCTCGAGGGGGGCGTTGGGAATCCGTCCGCGCCTCACTCGTTGGGGAGCGAGGCCCGCGAATCGCTCGATGCCGCTCGAGCCAAGGTCTCTCGCCTCTTCGGAGGAGCGCCCTCCGGCCTCATCTTCACCTCGGGGGCCACTGAGTCAAACAACCTGGCGGTGAAAGGGACGGCGCTTCGCGCCTCTGAGAAGGGCCGCCACATCATAGCCTCAGCCATCGAGCACATTTCGGTCCTCAACGCCGTGAAGGATCTGGTCAAGCAAGGGTTCTCGGCGACCTGCCTCCCCGTTGATCGCGATGGCCTGTTGGATCCTGATGCGCTCAACTCGGCGATCCGGCCGGACACCGTGCTGGTGTCGGTCCTGGCGGCCAGCGGTGAGATCGGGACCGTTCAGCGGGTGAGCGAGATAGGCCGTGTCACACGCGAGAGGGGCGTTCCCCTCCATGTGGATGCCGTCGGGGCGGCAGGGCGGATCCCTCTCTCTGTGGACGAAGCGGGGATCGACCTCCTGACGCTCTCCTCCAATGACCTCTACGGCCCGCCGGGGGCCGGGGCGCTCTGGGTTCGGCCCGGGATCAAGCTTTTGCCGCAGGTTCTGGGCGGGGGCCAGGAGGGAGGGTACCGCTCGGGGACTGAGAACCTTCCGGCGATCGTTGGGATGGGGGTGGCGGCGGATCTGGTGCGCGCCGAGTGGCGCGGGGAGAGCCAGCGACTTGCCGCTTTGAGGGACCGGTTGGTGGAAGTCGTCCTCGCGCGAGTCCCCGAGGCCCGGCTGACCGGCTCCCTGAGGTCCCGGCTTCCTCATCACGCAAGCTTCTGCATCCGCTCGGTCAAGGCGGAGAGCATCCTGATGGACCTGGACCTCGAGGGGATTTCTGCCTCCACGGGATCGGTCTGCGCCGGAAGGACGCAGGAGCCCTCTCATGTGCTTCGGGCCATCGGGTGCGATCCCGAGGAGATCGACGGCTCTCTCTGTTTCACTCTGGGGCGCTGGACAACGTCCGCCGAGATCGAGCGGGTCGCCAGGGCGCTTCCCAAGGTCGTCGATCGCCTTCGCGCCGTATCCGGATCCATCATCCGCTGATGCGCCTCATCGCGCCGGGCCGCCTCATCCTCTTTGATGTGGACGGCACCCTTATCTCCGCCGCAGGCGCCGGGCGCCGCGCCCTGGGCCATGCGCTCCTGGCCGTGTACGGCCTCACGGGTCCCATTGATAGCTACGACTTCAGAGGCAAGACGGACCCGAGGATCGTCTTCGACCTGATGAGGGCGGTGGGACTCGCTGAGGACCTGATTGCCGCCCGCCTTGAGCGCTGCTTCGGAGTGTACGCAGAGGCGCTGAGGGCGGAGATCCTGAACGGCGGCCGGGTGACGCTCATGCCCGGGGTCGCCGAGCTGACCAGGAGGCTCTCAGAGGACGACGGGGTCATGGTCGGCCTGCTGACAGGCAACATCGAGGCCGGGGCCAGAATCAAGCTCGAGCCGACGGGCCTCCTGCCGCTTTTCAGGGTCGGCGCCTACGGCTCGGACAACGCCGATCGGACCGAGTTGCCGGCAATCGCTGCCAGAAAGGCTGAGGATCTCGCGGGGCGCCCCTTTCACGCTGACAGAATCGTGGTGATAGGCGATACGCCTCTTGACATCGAGTGCGCCCGCGCCTTTGGAGCCCGGTCAGTAGCCGTCGCAACCGGCCAGCATCGCATGGAGGAGTTGACGGCCCACCGGCCTGACGCTCTCTTCAGTGATCTGGGCGATGTTCCCTTAGTAGTGGCTGCCCTTCAGAGGCTTGCCGAAACTCCGCCCGTAAAACCCCGTTAAGCCGCCTCCCGCCTCGGCCGATTCTAAGCAAGACAAAGGTGTATCTTCCGCGCCGGTCGTTCACCGTTCTTTGTGGAGTGTGCAGATGAATGGCAGATTTTCTCCGATGCCGTCAGCCAAGGACCGCCGGCTGGAAGCCATCCTCGAGCGGGTGGGTCAGCTTCCGACCCTTCCCCCCGTGGCCCTCCGCATCCTGGCCCTGGTTGAAGACTCGAAATCCGCAGTTCAGGATCTCTCGGCGGTCATCGCCAAGGACCCTGCCCTCACAGCGCGGGTCTTGAGGCTCGTGAACTCTTCGTACTACAGCTTGCCGTATCGGGTCTCGACGGTCTCCCACGCGGTCTCGCTTCTCGGCTTCGACACCGTCCGCTCACTGGCTCTCGGGCTCTCCATCTTCGGGCTCTTTGAAGCGAAGGGGCAGGGCAGGGTACTGAACCGGAGCGATCTCTGGACCCACTCGCTCATCAGCGGGGTGGCGGCCCGGCTTCTGGCTCTCCGCGTCCGCTACACCGTCCCGGAGGAGGCGTTCGTGGCGGGACTCCTTCACGATATGGGGCGGTTCATCCTGGACGAGTATTTTCCGAGTGAGCTTGAGCGGGTCCTCCAACTGGAGGAAGAGGAGAGCCTCCCACTTTGGGAGGCAGAGCGTCGCGTTCTTGGGTTTGATCACGCCCAGCTCGGAAGCCTCCTGGCCCAGAGATGGGGGCTTCCCCAAGGGCTTGCTCAGGCGATCCTCGGCCACCATCAGCCGCTTCAGGTCTCGTCGTCTCATGAGACCCTGGACCCAACGCTGACCGTCATAGCGGCGCTGGCCGATCGGCTCAGCGCCGAGTTCGGCGGAGACGACGAGGAGCGGGAGATTCCAGCTCCGCTCCTCGAGATTCTTGGGATCCAGGAAGGAGAGATGGAGGAGCTGGAGAGCCAGCTCAGCGCTGAGGCTGACCGGGCGCGCATCTTTCTGGGAGGGGAGGCCGCGGAGCCCGAGAAGACGAAGCCTGGCCGCCGGGCGCGCAAGGCCGAAGCCGAGCCGGCGCCGGCACAGCCAACCCGCGAAGGATTTCTCAAGCGCCTCTCTTCGCTCATGGAGGTCGTGCAGCAGATCAGCGTCCTCTCTGAGGACGAAAGCCTGCTCGGCACCGTGACGCTCTCGGCGAAGGAGCTTTCCGGCAGCGACGCGGCCGTCTTCCTTCTATTCCGGGGCGGGCAGTGGCGGATCGCCGGGATGGTGGGGCTCAATCATCAGACCCGTGACGGGATGGAGCGCGATCTGGCGGGACCTGCCGGGCG
>CAZXPE010000081.1:8068-9051 GCA_964642915.1 uncultured bacterium
GGTTCCTCGAGGCCGGCGAGGTGATTGTCGCCGACGACCTGAAGGAGGCCGAGGTGCCGGCGATCAGGGGCACCCTCCTGCGCTCGGGATTCCGCGCCGTGATGGCGCTGCCCGTGGGGCCTCCGGGGCGCCACCGCGGAGTTCTGCTCTTCCTCTCCGGGCAGCCCCGCCACTGGGGGACCGACGAGGTCGGCTTCCTCATGGCATTCACCCAGCAGGTGGGAATCGCGATAGAGAACGCCGATCTGTACAGCCGCGCGTTGAGCCAGCTCGGAAACCTGGAGGAGGCCCAGGCCAGGCTGCTACAGAGCGAGCGGCTGGTAGCCTTCGGCCAGTTGGCCTCAGCGTTCGTCCACGAGATCTCTAACCCGCTGTCGGCGATCCTGGGGTACGCCCAGAGCCTTCAGGCGCGCTGCCGCGTGGAGGACCAGCACGCGCTCGCCGTGATCGAGGAGGAGGGGCTCCGGTGCATCAAGCTCCTGAAAGACCTTCTGGACTTCGCCCAACCAGAGGAGCCGCGCAAGGGGGCAGTGAACCTGGTCGGGTTGCTCGAGGGGAGCCTTGGCCTGCTCGAGCAACGCCTCGGTAAGTCCAGGATCACCGTTGACTGCCATTGGGAGTCGGAATTCCCTCCCCTCCAGGGCGACCACTACCAGCTCCAGCAGGCGTTCCTTCACGTTTTTCTCAACGCCGTGGAGGCGATGGAGGACGGCGGAGAGCTTACGGTGGGCGCAAGGCTCGTGGCTGCCGACCGGCTGTGGGCCGAAGTGTGGGTCAAGGACACGGGTGGCGGGATCCCCGAGGACGAGCTTCCGAGGATCGACGATCCCCTCTACACCACCAAGAGGGGGCGGCGCATGGGCCTTGGGCTGGCGATCTGCCGCAGGATCGTGGAGTCTCACGGAGGGAAGCTCTCTGTCGAGAGCCGGGTCGGCCATGGGAGCATCTTCACAATCCGGCTGCCGGCAGGCTGAGTCCTCAGC
>CAZXPE010000082.1:0-9042 GCA_964642915.1 uncultured bacterium
GCGTCGGCAGGGGAGAGGGCGGGGAGGCCGAGCTGGAGGGCGAGGCTCCGGCAGAGCTGGTCTTCCGTGAGGTGCCCCAGAGCGATCAGATGCTGTCCCACCCGCCCCGGCGACTCTCGCTGCCGCGCCAGCCCTTCCTCCACAGCCTTGGGAGGTAGCGTGCCGTTCTCAACCAGAAGCTCTCCAAGCCGCTTTCGCTGGTTGGACATCCTCAGCGCCTCACTATCTGGTCTGAGATCATCAGAAGAGAGAGCGGGACCTGGACCCCGATCGCGCGGGCCGCCTTTAGGTTCACAAGCACCTGAAAGGCCTCGAGCGTGCTCGAAGGGACCTCTCCCGGCCGCCCGCCGCTAAGAATCCGGATGGCTTTCTCTCCCGCCAGCCGTCCCATCTCGTAGTAGTCGGGGACGAGGCCCAGGAGGGCGCCGTCCTCTCTCACCATGTCGTCAATGGCCGCCAGCGTCGGCAGGCGCACCCGGTGGGCCGCGGCCACCAGCTCCCTGCCGTGAGACTTCACCATCGAGTCGGCAGGGAAGTAGATGGCGTCAACCCTGCCGGCCGCTTCCTTCATCATACCAGCGGGATCTTTGTCTGCGGCGAACGGGAAGTCAACGACCTCGAACCTGAGCTGACCTCCCAGGCTCTTCACCATCACGCGCTGTATCCTGGCGTTCTCTTCGAGCGGATTATAGACCAGTCCCAGGCGACGGAGATCGACGACCTTCTTCAAGGTCCGCACCTGGTTTGCGATCGGGACCTGGTTAGACGCGCCGGTGGCGTTATTCCCCGAGGAGTGCCACTCCCTGATGATCCCCGACTCAACCGGCCGGTTCACGGCATTGTAGACCACGGGCCTCGCCGGGAAGCGCTCAATGGCCGCCTTGGTGACTGTGGTCCCGAAGGTGTAGATCAGGGCCGTCTCCTGCCGCTCTATCTCTGCGAAGATCTTTCCGAGTCTGGAGAGGTCTTTCTGGGCGTCGTAGACGAGGAGCCGCGCCCCGGGATGGGTCTCGCGGACGCGGTCCTTGAACCCCTCCTCCGCCTTCGTCCACCCGCGCCAGAGGATCATGGTGACGACCGGAGGCGGCTCCTCCGCCATCGAATGCGGAATAGCGAACAGGGGCCAGCCGGACGCTGCGAGAGCTGCGATGAGGATCAAGAACCTGCGGCGGTTCATGGCTCTTTCAGCTCGCGGAGCTTCCGGTGGAGCGAGTAGCGGCTCATCCCCAGGAGCCGCGCCGCCTCCGACTTGTTGCCGTTACACTGTTTGACCGCCTGGACGATGAGCTGGCGCTCGCGCTCCCTCAGGTGGCTCTCCATCGAGAACCCCCGGGGGAGTTGCGGCTGGGCCTCTTCAGTATCGGGCGCTGAAAGCTCGGCCGGGCGGACGGTGAAGCCGCTGATCTCCGACGTGAGGACGGCGGGTTCGATCCACGGCTCGTCGGTGAGCAGCACAGCGCGCTCGATAACGTTTCTCAGCTCCCTCACGTTCCCCGGCCAGTGGTAAGCGCGGAAGATATCGATCACCTCCGGAGCGAACCCCTTGATCGCCTTCCCCAGCTCTCCCGCGAACTGGGCGAGGAAATGCCGGGCGAGGATGACGATGTCCCCTCCCCGTTCCCTGAGTGGTGGGAGGAAGATTCTGAAGACGTTCAGGCGGTAGAAGAGGTCCTCCCTGAAGCGCCCTTCCCTGACCTCTTTCTCCAGCCGCTTGTTGGTTGCAGCGATGATCCTGATGTCCAGCGCGATCTCGCGAATCCCGCCGAGGCGCTTGAACTTCTTCTCTTCGAGGAAGCGGAGGAGCTTGGCCTGAAGGAGGGGCGACATCTCGCCGATTTCGTCGAGGAAGACCGTCCCGCCCTGGGCCAGCTCGAGGAGTCCCTTCTTCGTCCCCCCGGCGCCCGAGAAGGCCCCTTTCTCATAGCCGAACAGCTCCGACTCCAGGAGGCTTTCGGGGAGCGCGGCGCAGTTGATCCCGACGAGCGGGCAGGTCCGCCTCCGGCTCCGCGCGTGGATGGCCCGGGCGGCCAGCTCCTTCCCCGTGCCGCTCTCTCCCTCCAGGAGGACGGTCATGCTCTCCTTGGCCGCCACCGCCGTGATGTAGCGCTCGACCTCCTGTATGGCAGGGGAGTCGCCGACCATGGCCCCCCACGCGCGCTGCTCGCGGCTCCTGCGGAACGCCAGCTCCTCCTTGAGGTGAGCGGTTTCCATTACCTGACCGATGAGGAGCTTCAGCTCCTCGAGGTCGAACGGCTTGGTCAGATAGTCAGCGGCGCCGAGCTTCATCGCCTGGACAGCGCTCCTGGCGTCTCCATGGGCGGTCATCATGATGACCTGAGCCGATGGCAGCTCTGAGCGGAAGCGCTTGAGCAGCTCCAGGCCGTCGATTCCTGGGAGCCTCAGGTCCAGGAGGACGAGGTCCGGGTCGAGATCAATCGCCTTCTCCATGGCGTCCGCTGAGCTTGCGGTCCACCTGATCTCGTGCCCCGCGTCCCTCAAGCCGATCGCGAGGGAGCGGCAGAGGACCTCCTCGTCGTCAACGATCAGGATCTTCTCGCCCATCATTCCGCCGCGGCGGCGGGGAGCCGAAGCGTCACCCGCGTCCCCTTTCCAGGCTCGCTCGCGAGGCCGACAGACCCGCCGTTTTCTCTCACGAGGGTGTGTACCACAGAGAGGCCGAGCCCAACCCCCTTCGGATCAGTCGTGAAGAAGGGATCGAAGACCCGGTCTATCTGCTCGGGCGGGATCCCCACTCCGGTGTCTGAGATTTCCACCTCGACGCTTCCGGGCTCCTTCTGGGGAGTGGAAAGCCGGATGGTCAGTGTGCCGCCATCGGGCATTGCCTTGAGGCTGTTCAGAAAAAAGTTCAGGAAGATCTGCTGGAGCTGGTTCGGATCCACCCTGACGAGAGGAACGGCGCCGCACTCCTTCACGAGCCGGACGCCGTTCTTATGGAGGTGGGTGTGAATGAGGGCGAGCGATTTGTCGAGGAGAGGCGCCACCTCGTGGGCTCCCAGGGCCGGGGGAGTGGGTCTCGCGAAGTTCGAGAGATCGGTCACCATCCGGTCGAGCCTGTCGATCTCCTCCTGGATGCCGTCAACGAGCGACCGGCTCTCCTCGTCTATCGCTCGCGTGGCAAGGACCTGGGCGGAGGTCTTCATCCCGGCCAGGGGGTTTCTCACCTCATGGGCGACCCCCGAGGCCAGCTCTCCCAGCGCCGCGAGCCTGTCCACCCGCATCATCTGCCTGACCGTATCTTGCAAACGGCTTGCCATCTTGTTGAACTCTTCAGCCAGATCCCTGATCTCCCTCGCGCCGGAGACCCGGATCTTCCGCGTCAGGTCCCCCTCGGCGAAGGCCCTGGTCCCCTTCCTGAGCTTGAGGATCGGGTCTGTGATCCTCGCGGCGAAAACCCAGGACGCGACCCCCACCACCACGGTCAACCCGATAACGAGAGCGGCCGCGAACCATCTGAGGCGGTACACCTCGGTCATCAGTGAGGCGGTGACTCGGGTGACGCCGACGACCCACCCTTTCTCTGTGTACCCCGAGAAGGCGACCACGCGCTGATCCCTGCCGCGCCCGTACGAGCCCCATCCCCGCTCCCCCTGGGCGATGCGGGCGATGAGGCCGCGCGCGTCACTGTCCTCGTGGGGGAGAGGGCTCGTGGTGAACCGCCGGGAAAGGTCACTGTGGGCGAGGATGCTGCCGGTGGCGCGCTCAACGAGGAACGCCTCGCCGCTCCGGTCTTTCGCCAGGTCTGTGACCAGATTGCTGACGGGGGAGAAAGAGATGAAGAAGACCAGCGTCCCGACGACCCGCTTCGGCTCCTCGAAATCATTCACCGTTCTGGCCATGACAAGCGCAGGAGAGCCGTCGGGACCGCTCGGGAGAAATGAGGCGCCCCTGCCGTTCTTGAGAGTTTCGCCGAACCAGGGAGCATAGGCAATTCCCTCGGGGGCCGTGGCGGTTCCCACCCTGAGAATCTGGCGCCCTTGGGGGGTGACCAGAACGATATGCCGGTACAACTCGTTTTCCCGCTGATAGGCTTCGAGCCGGCCGCGGACCTCGTTGAGCCGCTGACCGAACTCCCACTGAAGGAACGCAAGCTGGACAAGCGGATGGCCCGCAAGGAGCCCCAGGTCTTTTTCCCGCTCCTCGAAGAAGACCCCGATCTGCTGGACGGTCTTGTCAGCCAGGCTCAGAAGTTGCTGGCGGGACTGGTTCAGGATCGTTTCAGAAGCGGTCCGAAAAATGAAATACTCGCCCAGAGCCAGGGGAACGATCCCCAGGGCGATGAAGAGCGCAAGGAGGCGGACACGCAGTTGAGAGAAGATCGCCATAGCCACGGGCAAAGAGCGGTCCCAACTTGATTAGCCTAACGGAGGGGTCCTGTCAAGCGAGCGATTTTGCCACTGCCGTGCTGAAATCGCACAGCCATGTGTGCTCAATTCGCACAGGAAAGAATTCTGGGAATGGCGGGTATAATCGGGTCGGCAGAGTTTTTGCTCCCTTTCACAGACGATGAATAGAGCCGCTGGTCTCGTTGCCGGGCTGAGCTTAGCTCTCCTGCTCGCGCCGCCTTCGTGGGCCGCTGAGCCGATCCGTCTCGGCTTTCAACCCCAGGGGAGCGCCGTCAAGATGGTCAGGAAGTGGCAGCCGTTCGCAGACTATCTGGCCGGCGCTCTCGGGCGTCCGGTAGAGATCGTGATTCGGGGGAGCTACCGGGAAGTGGCCGACGCCATGGCCCGCGGTGAGATCGACGTCTGCCTCACCGGATCGTTTCTCTACGTCCAGGCGCGAGCGGAGCTGGGGATTCAGCCGCTGGTCAAGCGCGTGATCCAGGGCCACTCAAGCTACTCATCGCTGATCGTCGTCAGGCGCGACAGCGGGATCACTTCTGTCGAGGGGCTCCGGGGGAAGCGCTTCGCCTTCACCGACCGCGACTCGACCTCAGGCTATCTCCTCCCCGTCGCCCACCTCTCCCGCATGGGCTTTCCCGACCCGTCAGCCTTTTTCTCTGAGATCATCTTTACGGGAAATCACGACTCCGCCCTGCTGGCCGTCTACATGGGCGCCGCTGACGCCGCCGCCTTCTCCACCACGCGCTGGCGTCCGGAGAACCCCCGGATCGGCGACTTCGCCATCCTCTGGCGCTCTGAGCCGATCACCCTCGGTCCGTTCAGCGTCAGGCGGGACATCGATCGGACGCTCGCGCGCCATCTCAAGACCGCCTTCCTCGCCTTCGGGAAGGACTCCGCCACGCGGGCCCTCGCGGCGCAATTGGATCTCGACGGCTTCGAGGAAGCCAGGGATGAGGAGTACGAGAGTGTCAGGCGGGTCAGGCGGGAGCTTCAGCGGCAGGGGATCACCTTCCGCTGAGCGGGGTGAGCGATGAGCCTCAGGACCCGCTTCGTTCTCGCGTTCGGTTTCATCGTTGTCCTCACGGTCTCCGCGCTCTCGACGGCCCACTTCCTCCGGTGGCGCCGCGACTTCCTGGACCACCTGATGCGGCAGGGGCAGATCCTGACCGAGACGCTGGCCCGAGGGGCCACCGACGCCATCGTCCGTTACGACCTCCAGGCCCTCGATGAGTTCGTACAGGCGCTGGCCGGGCGGGAGGGGATCCGGTACGTCGTGATCACCGATCGGCGGGGCCGGGTCCTGGCTGAGAGGCCGTCGGGTGTCCACAAGGCCTCCGAGGCGGTCCCGGACGCCGATCTCTCCGCCACGCTCATCCGCCGGACGAAGGACCCGCTGACGGGAGAAGAGGTCAGCGACATTCTGGTTCCGGTCCAGGTCGATGGACGAGGGTGGGGGGCCGTCCGAGCAGGATTCTCCACGCGAGCCATCCGCGAGGGGGTTCAGAGGAACATCGCCCTGGCGCTGGGGACCGTCCTCGTCTCGGGGCTGATCGGCGTGGGCGTGGCACTCTTCCTTTCCCGCGTCATCACTCATCCGATCGAGCAGTTCATCCGATCGACGGAACGGATCGCTTCGGGGGACCTGAGCCATCGCCTGGATCTGGAGCACCCGAGGGAGTTCAGCAGGCTGGCGACCGCCATGAACGACATGGCGGCCGCTCTCCTGAGCCACAAGGAAGAGCTCCGCCTGACGACGACCCAGCTTGTCCAGAGGGAGCGGCTGGCGGCCCTGGGAGAGCTGTCGGCCAGGATCGCCCACGAGATCAAGAACCCCATCGGGGTGATCCGGAGCGCCGCCCAGATCTTCCACGATCCCAACGAGACCCCTGAAGTCAAAGCGGAGGTGGCGCGGTACATCGTCGAGGAAGCCGACCGGCTGAGCGCCACCCTCTCGGAGTTCCTGGGCTACGCGCGGCCGGGCCGGCCGGTCCCCCAGGGCGTGGAGCTCAGCCAGTTCTTCGAGCGGATCCTCCAGTTCTGGGAATCCCACCGGGCGGATCGACCGCTCACGATCGTTCGAAACTGGGGCGAGAATCTTCCGAGGGCCTGGGTGGACCCTGAAGCGCTCCGGCAGGTCGCGCTCAATCTGCTGTTGAACGCGGCCGAGGTGATGCCCGATGGGGGGACGCTGACAATCAAATGCCGAGCGGGGAATGCGGAGTGCGGAGTGCGGAATGAGGCGGAGAGCGTCGAGGTGGAGTTCGAAGATACCGGACCCGGCATTTCCTCCGAGGACCTTCCGAAGATCTTTGATCCGTTCTTCACGACGAAGCCCGCCGGGACCGGGCTCGGGCTCTCCATCGTCCACCAACTTCTGGAGCGGCAGGGCGGGGGGATCCGCGTCGAAAGCCGGATAGGGAAGGGGACGCGGATCACCGTCACTCTGCCGGCCGAGCGCGCAAGCCATGGAGCAATACCGGATCCTCATCGTTGACGACGAAGAGAAGATGAGGCGGGTCCTCCAGCTCGTCCTCCGCCGGGAGGGGTACGCCATCGAGCTGGCCCAGGACGGCCGCCAGGCCCAGGAGTTCCTGAGAGCCGGCCGCTTCGACGCGGTGATCACCGATCTCAAGATGCCGGAGGCCGATGGGATGAGCCTCCTTCGCGCCGTCGGCGAGCTGGACCCCGACCTCCCCGTCATCATCCTTACCGCCTATGGAACGGTCCCCTCGGCAGTCCAGGCGATGAAAGAGGGCGCGGTGGACTACCTCCTGAAGCCCATCGACAACGAGGCGCTCAAGCTCGTCGCGGCCAGGGCGATCGCCACCGGAAGGCTCCGGCGGGAGAACCGCTATCTCCGCCAGGAGGTGGAGCGACGCTATCCGCTGGCCGACTTCGTAGGCGTCTCCTCGACCATGCAGGCGGCCCTTCGGCTCGCTCAGCAGGTCGCCCCGGCCTCCTCCACCGTCCTCCTGATGGGAGAGAGCGGGACGGGCAAGGAACTGCTGGCGCGGGCGATACACGCCTGGAGTCCGCGGGTCACCGCCTCGTTTATAGCCGTTAGCTGCTCCGCACTGACCGATACGCTCCTCGAATCCGAGCTGTTCGGCCACGAGAAGGGCGCTTTCACCGGGGCCCATCGGACCAGGCCCGGCCGGTTCGAGCTGGCCGACGGAGGGACGCTATTTCTCGACGAAGTGGGAGAAATGTCTCCCGGGGTCCAGGTGAAGCTCCTCCGCGTCCTACAGGAGCGGAACTTTGAGCGCGTCGGGGGGACCCACCAGCTCCAGGTGGACGTGAGAGTCATAGCCGCCACCAACCGCGACCTCGGCCAGGCGGTGGAGTGCGGCAGCTTCCGCCGCGATCTCTTCTACCGCCTCAACGTCTTTCCGATCACACTGCCGCCGCTCAGAGAGCGTCCCGAGGACATTCCCCTCCTGGCCCAACACTTTCTCTCCCGCTTCTCCAGCGAGATGGGCAAGCCGATCGATGCGATCTCTGAAGCCGCGATGTCCTACCTGCAACACCATCCGTGGCCTGGAAATGTCCGCGAGCTTCAGAACGTAATGGAGCGGGCCGTGATCCTGGCGGAAAATCCCCGGATCACTCCACGGGATCTCGTCATTCCCGGCCAGGCCGCTCAGCCGCTCGACGTGTCGATCCCGCCTCAAGGGATCTCTCTCGAAGCGCTCGAAAACCGGCTGATCAAAAAAGCTTTGGAGATAGCCAGGGGGAACCAGAGCCAGGCGGCCCGCCTCCTCGGCCTCACCCGCCACGCCCTTCGCTACCGCATGGAGAAGCACAACCTCCCTCCCGAGACCTGATATGCGGGATTTCGCGCACCAATGCGTGAAATCCCGCAGCCCTCTCGATTGACTCCCTCATCGCTCGCCTGATTCTTCGCGCACTTTCACGCTCCACCCGGTTTGGCATCCTCTTCGCACAGAAGGTGGCAAGTCAATCCTCACAGGGAGGGAGAAACATGCGTGTATTGAGCAGAGCGCTGGTGACGTTCCTGGTGGTCTCACTCCTGGCGGGGAGCGCCTGGGGAGCCGAGAAGGTCGTGGTCTATTCCCCGTTCAAGAACGAGTTGATGGGAAAGCTCGGGGTCGCCTTCAAGGCCGAGACCGGGATCGAGCTTCAGAACCTCGTGATCTCCAGCGGGGAGATCTTCAGCCGGATCAAGGTGGAGCGCCACCGCCCCCAGGCTGACATCTGGCTCTCGGTTCGGGCCCTCTTTCTCAAAGAGGCCGGGGAGGAGGGGCTGATCGAGCCGTACCTCTCGCCCCGAGCGAAGGAGATCTATCCTCCGTTTTTCTACGGCGGCCCGTTCCAGATTACCGGGGTCGGCATGTACCCGCTCGTCTTCTTCTACAACCCAGCGGCGCTTGAGAAGGCGAAGCTCACAGCGCCCAAGACCTACGACGACCTGCTCGACCCGAAATGGAAGGGGCAGATCGTGATGCCTCACCCCGCGACCTCGGGCACGGCCTATACGCTTCTCACGACGATCCTTCAGGCATACGGCGAGGAGAAGGGATGGGCGTACCTCGAAAAGCTGGCCGCCAACGTCGCCCAGTTCACCCGGAGCGGCCGGGCCCCTCACCAGATGGTGGCGCAAGGCGAGTACCCCGTGGGCATCGGCTTCTGGGATGACGTCTACGTGCTCGCCAAGCAG
>CAZXPE010000083.1:0-9002 GCA_964642915.1 uncultured bacterium
GCAGTGCATGCACTGCATAGGGAGGAAGAGGCGTTTGACGTTGGGGTATTCGCCTGACTCGCAATCGGCTACAAAGCGCCAGACGAAGTCGGCCGGCAGGGCGTTCTCCTGCTTGCAGGCGATGGTGCATGTCTGGCACCCCACGCACCTCTTCAAGTCGATCACCATTCCCCAGCGCATCATCCGATCCTGCGGACGGCCACCTTCACGAGGTCGGCGCCGCTCCCCGTGGCGTCTGTCAGCTCAAGGGCCATCGACGACACCTGGTTGAGGCTCGGCATGTCGAACTCTTTGGCCACCGGAGTCGCCCAGTGGCCGAATTGCTGGAGGGCCACAGCCACGTCGGGGCGCACTCCCTCCCTCAGAATCGCCCGCCCCTCAGTGCGTCCCGTTGGCGACTCGATCTCGACCCGATCTCCGTCCTTGATGCCGAGGCGCTCGGCGGTCTTCCTGTTCAGCATGAGGCCGAAGTGCCCCGTGACGTGCCTGGCCACGCCGGCCAGGACGGGGAGCGAGACGTTTGCTCCCCAGGAATACTGCATGCTGCGGCTCGTGAGGAGCCAGATCGGAAACTCCTCCGTCTTGCGTCCGTGGCGGATGGCCTCGCTCTCCCAGATCGCCGGGAAGTCCTTCCACTGGGGGAGCGGCTGGTACTCGGAGAGCTGCTGGTCCCACCACTTGATTCCCTTCTCGCCCAGTCGCCGCCTCAGCTCCTCGCCTATCCGCTTGATGCGCTCCTGGTAAGGGATTTCGTAGCGGAGCCCCTTTTCCACCATCGCCGTGTGGAGAAACCACTGAGTCTCAGGGAGCGGGACGAAGAGAGCGCCGTGCTCCTTGAACCACCTCAAATCCCTAACCTCCGCCCCCCCGGTGAGGCTTGATGAAGCCGCCCGGCAGGCGCTGTCCCAGATTTCTTCGGCGTCCGGCTTGGCGTCCAGTGGCAACGAGAAGTCGTAGCCCTCGGCCTTGAGAGGGATTCCCACGCCCCCGCCCCGGTTGACAGCGGCGATGTACTCGGGGAGGATCCCGCACCGGGCCGCCAGCTCCGTGGCTATGTCGGTGAGGTCGCGAGTCTTGTGGGGAGGGGAGACGACGGGCTGGCGGATCGCCCATCCCTGGTGCTTCCAGTACTGTTCGATGTACTTGGTGCCGCCTATCCGGTAGAGCTGGATCGATTCGAGGTCGCCGCTCTCTGGGAGGAGCAGGTCGGCGTACCAGTTGGTCTCGTCCTGGGTGTAGGCGAAGGCGGCTATGAATGGGAAACGCGGGAGATCCTTCTCGATCCTCCCTGTCTCCCAACTGGATATTGCCGGGTTGGTCCGGTAGATGATCCAGACGTCGGGCAGTGTGGGCTGGGGCCAGTGGTCCGGCGGCTCATCCATGAAGAGCCACGGCAGGTGGGCAGGTCCGAGAGCCGCCGACCATGGCGAATTGTTGGCCAGAGGCACCAGCGTCCTGTAGGCGTTCCTGATCCCCGGCGTCTCCTTCCATTGACCCTTGGCCGTCGGGTTCAGCGGCTGCTCCATGAAGCCGTCCGGCCCCGGCCTGACAGACTCCAGGCGGTTCACTGCGGGGCGGTTCAGTCTCACGGTGGTTCCGAGAATCCCTCCCGGCACCTCGAGGGCTCCGAGGAGAGCCGCCATCACGGTGCGCGCCCAGCACGCTTCATACCCTCCCCACCCGTTGGTTACTGTCTTGCCGAGGAGGACCGCCACAGGGCGGTGGGGGAGCCTCCGGCCTTCCACCTCGATAGTTCCTCCCACGTTGGCGTGGTGGAGGTACTCGCGGGTGAGGCGGCGGATGGCAGCGGCGGGGACGTCGCAGATCTCTGCGGCCCACTCAGGGGTGTAGGGCTTCAAGTGCTCGAGGAGATGAGCGAAGGCGGGTTTGACCCTCTCGGCGACGCTCCACGTCTCGCAGTCGGCTCCGATCTCCATTCCCGCCGCCACGAAGCTCCCTTCCATGGCGGGGCGCGCCGGGGGATCGTCGAACGGCACGGCGCGGTCGCGCCCCGTGTCCCAGACCATGGGCTTCCCCGATTCGGGATCGCGGAGATAGTAGCCGTGAGGCCCGACGAGGTACGGCGCGTTGGTCATCCCCGTGAGGAAGGGGACATCGCACGTCTCCAGCCATTCGGTCTCGTTGAGGATCACGTGGAGCATGGCAAAGAGCATGGCCGCATCAGTCTTGGGTCGGATGGGCACCCACTCGCTGGCTCCAGCGCCTGTGACAGAGAGGTGAGGCTCGATCTGGACCCACGTGAGCCCCCTGACCCTCGCCTCGGCGTGGCGATAAACCCCTGTGACTCCTCCCGAGGCGTCGCCATTGTAGCCGAACGAGAGGACGTAGTCCGAGCGCGGAACGTCTGCGGCAACTGTGAAAGCGCGGTGCCAGAACTCGCCATAGAGGTGCTCTGAGTGGTAGCACTTGACGCCCTGTCCGCTTCCGATCCCCTGGTCCACAGGCCCCCACGCCGCGAGGAATGCGGCAAAGGTGCCGAGGTAAGCCGGGGCGATTCCTCCTGATCCAAAGGTGGCGGCGAGGCGCGGGTAGCCCGATTCGTCAACGAGCCCCCTGGAGCGGATCGCGTTCAGGCGGCCGGCGAGGGTGCCGAGCGCCTCGTCCCAGGAGATCTCCTGCCACCCCGGGTCCTGGTTGCGCCCCTTTCTGGGGTTGGTGCGCTTCATCGGCGCCTTGATCCGGTTCGGATTGTAGAGCTTCTGGACGAGGGCGTAGGCGCGCACGCAGACCTTGCCGCAGGCCGGGTGGATCCCGGCCACGTCGCCGTTCGGCTCAACGGCGACTGCCACGCCGTCCTCGACGACCACCTTGAGGAGGTCGGGGCCTGCCACGCACTGGTAGCAGTAGACCGGGATCCTCTCAGTCTTCATACTCAGCGGGCGGCGGTGAGCTTTTTGTGCTCGAGCGCCTCGAAGAAGGCGTCGATGCGGTTCCTCATCTGAGCCTCGGCGTAGTAGCGCGGGTCCTCCAGGTCCGATTCCACCAGGAGCGTGGGGACTCCCAGCTCCCTGGTGAAATACTCGCGCATGTCCCCCTGGCCGGCAGAGAAGAGCCGGCACGACTTGATCGAGTGGATGACAAGCGCGTCGGCGTTCCACTCCTCGACGTAGCGCTTGATCTGCTCGTAGCGCGCCACGATTGACCTGTTGGTCAGGTTCTCGATCAGCATCTGCTCGGCGATCGACTCCAGCGGGCGCTCCGGGTCGTGGCGGAACCCCCATTCCCAGATCCCGCCCACCGTCGAGTAGGTTGACTGGACGGCTACGGCCCCCCACTTGGTGAAGAGGTTCCTGAAGCTCCGGTAATGGGGGTACGGCGGCGGCCCCTCGACAACGATGCGGGCGCGCTCCTCTGTGAGAGGCCCCAGCCCCTCGGCGACCATCCTCTCGAAATCTGCCACAGCGACGTCGAAGAAGTCGGCGGCCTCGCGCGTCCCCCTGAGCACGTTGATGGGCCCCATCATGTTGATCGAGTCGAAGTAGGCGTCGAAGGGGGCGGGGGAATGCTTGCAGAGGTGCTTCGAGCGTGAGTACCCATCCTCGGCCCGCGCAGAGTAGGCCAGGATCTCCCTCAGCTTGTCGATGTCGAATTTCTTTCCCGAAATCTTTTCCAGAATGGCGATCAGCTCCTGGAGCTGCTTGACAACGTAGCTGACGTCGGCAGCGCTCGGCTCGGAGGTCCTGAGAAACGGGACGTCCAGGACGAAGAGCCGCGACTTTGAGATCTCGGCCAGGTGCTCGAACCACTTCACGTAAACGTTGCACCCCACGTAGTTGCAGAGAGTGATGGTGGGGAACGGCATCTTCGTCCCCGGCCCCATCCCGCCTGAGAGGAAGAGGCCCATGTCGGCCTTGACGTAGGCGCAGTTGTCGCTTGAGTAGCCGGCCTGCTCAGCCTTGAGGATCAGGGGGAGCGCGCCCTTTCTTATCGCGTTCTGGAGCGCCGTGACCTCGGGGAAGATCGGGTGGATGTCGAAGACGCGGAGCAGCTCCACGCAGTTCCCGGAGATCATGATGGCCCCTGTCGGCTCTCCCGTTTCGTTGGCCCGCGCGAGCTGGGCCATCCAGTCATTCATCAGCTCGCGCGAGCGCTGGTGGGCGATTCCCTGGTACTGCCTCTCTTTGACCTCTACCGCCATGATCTCTCTCCTATCAGTCGAACAGGATCGACTCGACGAACGTCTCGATCTCCGTTCGCGTCCTCTCGAACGTCCACATCTTTTCCTCGAACTCGATGATGAGGTGCGGGATCCCAGCGGCCTCGAGCCCCTGCTTCATCGGCACGTAGTCGAAGAGCGCCGGCTCGCAGAACTTCGCCGGCAGGAAGATGACGGCGTCGGCTCGGCTCCGCTTTACTTTGTCAATGAGCCCCTTCGATCGGTGCTCACGTCCCTCATGCCGGGTGGAGGAGGGGAGGGCCCGGTTCACGTAGGCGTCGCCCAGAGCGGCGAAGGGGTCTCCAGTGGCGGGCAGATCCGCAGTGTACCAGCGCCAGCCGAGCAGGAGGTCGTCCTCAACGATGTAGCAGCCGGCCTCCTCGAGGACCTCGAGGAGCCCCACAGGGGGCTGCTCGCAGAAGGCGCCTTCCACAACCACTCTCACGCGGTCCTTAGGGCGCCCCTCGCGGAGCGGAAGTCCTTCGAGGAGCGCGTCGAGGCGCTCGATCGACTCCTCCACGGGCGCCTGGGTCAGAGAGCGCTGAATTTCGTAAAGCTCAGCCGTCGTGAGCTTCTGGGGATGTTCGATTCTTATGGCGCGGAGGTCTCTGAGGCGCCTGCGGAGCCCGTTGTAGAGGCCGATGCTCAGCCTGAGCGACTCGTCGGTGACCGCAGCGCCGAAAGCCCGGCGAAACCCTTCAGCCACCCTGCGAAGCTCCTCGGTCATGTACTCCACCACCGCGGCGGAGGTGGAGTTCTGGGGGAGGTGGAGATAGTCCACGTGGAAATCGGGGAAGTTCCGCTTGTAGACGCTCGCGAGGTTCCGGGCAACGTCGCAGATGTTTGAGAAAATCAGAGCGTCCACCCCCTTGACGAGCCCCTGGAAACCCAGCTCCAGGCTCGACTTGGCGATTGAGCAGACGAACGACTGAAAGCGCGAGTCGGCGTGGGTCAGCTCTACCGTGTTTCCCCCGCCGAGGAGCCCAAGCGGCAGCATCCCGGCGGCGTGGATCAGCTCGGCAGGCGCCCAGACCGGGAAGCAGGCCACTGCGCGTCCGTCAGGGTGGTCCCTCTTCCATCTGAGGGCGATCTGGCCGGGCGGCTCGGCGATCAGCTCGCGAATCTTCTCAAGCACAGAATCTACCGGCGTTGATGGCATGGCGTGGTCCTCTATCTGGCGGCGGCGCGAACGCCCCCCAGAAATCCGTGGAGGAAGAGGTCGGCCACCTCGACAGCCAGAGCGCGGCTCTCCTGGCGACCCACGAATGGGCGGGTGGCGATACCGTTGAGCATCCCGAGGAGGAGGTTGGTGGCTGAGAGCAGCTCTTCGTCACTGCGCCCGCTGCCGTCCAGCTCGCGCAGGACATCGAGCCCGCGCAGCACATAGGCGTGCCGCTTGGCTGCCGTCTCGCTCCGGCGCGGCTCGGGGAGGAGATCGACGTCGCGGTTGACGATCTTCAGCGCCGTCCCGTTGTGGTACGCGAAGTCGAGGTGGGTGTGGATCAGGGCCTGGAGCTTGGCTTCGGGAGCGGAGGCCTCTGCCAGTGCGGCTTCAAGCCCGTTGAGCAGGCCATCCAGAGCCCGGTTGATGACGAGGGAGAGAAGCTCGTCCTTGCCGCCTATATAATGGTAGAGGCCCGCCAGCGAGAGGTCTGCGGCCTTGGCGATCTCCCTGATCGAGGCCTGATGGTAACCGCGGCGGGCGAAGATCTCCTGGGCCGCCCTCATGATCGCAACGTACCGCTCTTCGATCACCACCGAACCCTCCACCGAGCGGGCGTTCGGACGGTTGTTAGCTTAGGTGTTCGGTAGTGACTCGACAATCAGGCAAGCGCTTCATTTCTCCGATGCAGATGCACTAAAAAACAGCCAGTCAGGTCAAAGTCGGGTGTGTCACCTTTCTTTTGCGCTATACTGTGATCGTGCCGAACGAGCGCCGCTATCAGCTCCAGTCAGACGAAGCCAACCGCCAGATCGACGCCCTGCTGGATGATCTCAAGATCCCTGCCGAAGCCGGGCAGTACTATGACCAGATGCTGACCACCGTCCTCAAGCTCTTTGAGGACGGGGCTGACGTGGGCGACCTCAAGGTGACCAACGCGGCCCTCAAGGATCTGCGCTACGCCTTCAAGGTCTTCGCCCCTTACCGCGGGACGATGAAGGTGACTGTCTTCGGCTCGGCGAGGACCGCTCCCGACGACCCGATCTCAGTCCAGGCCCGCGCCTTCGGCCGGCGCATGGTGGAGGCGGGGTGGATGGTTGTGACCGGCGCCGGAGACGGAGTGATGGGGGCGGCCCAGGAGGGGGCAGGGAGGGAGCGGAGCTTCGGCCTCAACATCCGCCTTCCGTTCGAGCAGGAGGCCAACCCCTGGATCGCCGACGACCCGAAGCTGATCAACTTCAAATATTTCTTCATCAGGAAGCTGTTCCTGCTCAAGGAGGCCGACGCCGTGGCTTTCTTCCCCGGCGGCTTCGGCACCTTCGACGAGGCATTTGAAGTCCTCACCCTCATCCAGACCGGGAAGACCCCGGTCATCCCGGTCGTCCTGCTCGACGTTCCAGGAGGACGGTACTGGCGCGCCCTGGAGCGTCTCATGACTGAGCAGATGGCGGGACGCGGCCTCGTCTCGCCCGAGGACGAGCGCCTTTTCAGAATAGTGGACGACGTTGAAAGCGCCGTCAGAGAGATCCTGGGCTTCTACAGGAACTTCCACTCGATGCGCTTCGTGAGTGACGATCTCGTGCTGAGGATCACCCAGCCGCTTCCCGCCGAGCGGCTCTCGGATCTGAGAGAGGAGTTTGCCGATATCTTGAACGGCCCCATCGGTCAGAGAAAAGGGCCGCTTCCCGCCGAGGGGGACGAGCTTCCCGACCTTCACCGCCTGGTGGTTCCTTTCGGCCGGGCCCGGTTCGGCCGCTTGCGCCAGTTGATAGACGCGATCAACCGTCCTTGACGAAGCTCAGGCGGCGCGGAGCTTGAAGCGCCCCACCGTGGTCCTGATCTGCTCCGCCAGCTCTGTCAGCTCCTGGGTCGCCTGGGCGGTTGAGCTGGCCCCCGCGGCTGTCTGCTTGCTGATCACCGCCACCTGAGAGACGTTGGTGGCGATCGTCTCTGCGGCCGTGGACTGCTGCTCTGCCGCCGTAGCGATATGCTGGATCTGAGTCATCACCCCCGAGACGACCTCGATGATCTGAGAGAGCGCCTCACCGGCGCGGCCTGCCAGTTGAACTCCGGTCTCCGCCTCGCGCTGCCCCGTTTCCATCGAGACCGTGACGCCCGAGGCCTCGGCCTGGATCGCGTGGATCATCTCGGCGATCTCCTTGGTAGCTCGGCTCGTGCGCTCGGCGAGCCTTCTCACCTCGTCGGCCACCACGGCGAAGCCGCGCCCCTGCTCTCCCGCGCGCGCGGCCTCGATCGCCGCGTTCAGCGCAAGGAGGTTCGTCTGGTCGGCGATGTCGTCGATGACCTCGATGATCTTCCCGATCTGTTCTGAGCGTGTCCTGAGCCCGGCCAGGGTTGTGGCCATCTCCTCCACTGCGCCTGCGATCCGCTTCATCGCTCCGACGGCCTCGGTGACCACCTCGCCGCCTTTAGAGGCGACCTCCTGGGCCCCCTTCGCCGCCTGGGCGACCCCTTGGGCGTTTCTGCCGACGTCGGTGACGGTGGCAGACATCTCCTCGACGGCGCTTGCGACCTGGCCTGCGAGGCTCGACTGATCCCCGGCGCCTTTGGCCATCTCTCTCGCTCCCGCAGCCAGCTCCTCAGAGGCCGCGCCGAGCCGGTCCGAGGCTCCGTTGAGTCGCGCGATGATCTCGTGGAGCTTGTCCTGGAAGACGTTGAACCAGCGCGCCACCTCTCCGATCTCGTCGCGCGAGGTGACGGCCACGCGCTTGGTCAGGTCACCCTCGCCTTCGGCGATGTCCTGGATCATGGTGGTTACGCGGGTGAGGGGACCTGTGATCCCCTTCCGCGTCAGATAGGTCGCCACGAGAGCCGACGCGAGGAGCGAGCCCACGAGGAGGCCGAAGGCCATCCAGATCGTCCGGCTGATCGTGGCCCTGATCTCGGCGTCTGAGAGCGTCACCACTGCGTAGGCGATCCGCTCCTTAGAGGGGCTCATGATCGGGAGCGTGAGGGCGTAGGCGCCTGGGAGCGACACCAGATCAGGGACGCCGGCGCGCGTGGCCGCGAGCAGCTCTGCCGGGGCTGGCTTTCCCACGATCGCCCCGTCGGTGTGGGCAAGGAACGCGCCCGAGGCGTCGAAGATCGCTGCGGCTGTGACGCCGCGGTTCCGCTCGATCAGCTCCTTGAAGAAGAGCTTGAAGCTCGGAAAGCCGACCAGCGCCTTGAGCTGCTCTGAGCTGCCTCCGGTGCTGGCGAGGAGAGGCTCGGTTCTGGCGACGATCATATCGGCGAGCATTTGGGCGCGGTCGCGCGTCTGGGCGAGATAGACGCTGCGGAACTGGGTGAGGTTGGTCCAGGTGTTCGCCCCGAAGACCAGTGTGAGCACCACGGCGAGCGCGCCCACAGTCTTCATCTCGAGCCGCCGAACCCGTTCTTTCATATGGGCCTCCCATTGTTCACTATCGGAAGTTCCCTTTACCGGCTTTAGCTGAACTTCGCGCCTTTCTGACATTCTGTGCGGGATTCGCACTCGTGGGCGAATTCGCCCGCTCACCTGATTGAAAACCGCACACTCAGCCTCGTGCGGCTTGGCCTCAAATTGACTCAGATCAGTCTGTCAATATTGAACTTTTCCTACTTGAGCCACCATCGGCAAAATCTGGCACTCATATTGCGTGTATATAGCCGGGAGTTTAACTA
>CAZXPE010000084.1:0-8999 GCA_964642915.1 uncultured bacterium
CAGGGATCGTTGAGATGTCAAACAGCTCGTGGTTCTCCGGCCTGAGCGGTCCCACTGGGAGGAAGGTGTCCTTTGCCAGCTTGTTCATCGAGATGAGATACTTGCCGTAAGGCTTACGCGTCTTCGAGCCTGCCACTGCCAGGTGGCCGACGCTGTAGTGGACGGGGATCTTCTCCACGAGCTTGAACGCCTTGTCTCCGGTGAACCACGGCTCTCCCAGGGTCCAGCGGGCGATGACTGAGTCTGCGAAGATGGAGGTGTAGCCGTATCCCTTGTCGTCAAATTCGGAGTGGAGCGGCCCGAGCCCTGCCAGGACTTCCGCCGCCAGGACCGCCTCCCGCTTGACTATGGGGACTCCGGGGATCGACCCGCGGGTCTTGCCGATGATGTTCTTCTCGTCCTTGATCGCCTCCAGGAACTTCTTGAAGTCGATGACCGAGATTTTCTTGGTCGCCTTTCCGTTGGAGACGATGTAGCGGCCGTCAGGGCTGATGTCAATGCCGTGAGGGTTCCGCGGCACAGGCACAAGGTAGGCCATCCCCGGCACGTCTGTGGCCTTGATCGTCATCACGCCGCCGATCCTTTTACCCTTCCCCTCTTTAATGGCTTTCTCAGCCATCTTCCAGTTCATGTAGATGGCGGCGTCGTAGTCGAACTTGAACATTCCGAGGGTATCGACGGCCTCCTCAAGGTTGTAGATGTCGGCCACTACCCACCCGTCAGAGATGCCGCGCCCTGCCTCGTTCATGTCGAGGTTGCCCGGGACGATGATCTGCCAGGCGTCCGACATCTTCCCCGTCTTGGGATCGACCCTGACGGCGGCCAGGACTGCGTTGTAGTCTTTCGGCTCCTTGATCTCGGCCCGCGGGATGGGGACGCGGAACTCGGCGTTGGCGAAGAGATACTCGCTGTTGGGGGTGATGGCAAGACCGTGGATCGTCGTCATGTTGGGGATGTAATGAATCTCCTCGGCCCTGAAAGTCTTGAGGTTGATCCGGCCGATCCGTGGCGCCACCTTGTCGTTGATGAAGAGCCAGCGGCCGTCGTACATGGCGTCGGTCTGGCTCATCGTCGTGTGATGGGTGTCCCCCTGGGTCAGAAATCGCCCGGTCCTCGGGTCGGTGAGCATCGCCTTGACCTTGGGGTTCTCGGGGCGCCAGTTCCACGCCGAGTCGATGGAAAAGACCGGGATGGTTGAGATGTACTTCATAGAGGGCACCCCGTAGACGAAGACCCCGCCGGCCGTCCCTCCTGACGAGAAGGCGTAATATTCATCCGTCTTCGCCCAGTACCTGTGAGGGAACGGGAAGGGACGCTCGTAGGTCTTCGCCGGCGCCGCGATCCCTCCTGGAGGGGCGAGCACATAGGCCAGGCCCACCCCCAGGGCGATGCCTAAGAGCACCACCCAGATGGACTTCCGTTTGAGGACTCTCATTGATTTACCCCTCCTTAACGATCAGTTTCCCTCTCATCTGCCAGTGCTCCAGGCCGCAGATCACAGCGCAGGAGAAGGGGATTTCGCCTGAGTGCTCCGCCTTGAAGACGACCTCCTTGACCTTGCCCTTCGTAATCCCTGTCAGCCAGATGTCGTAGGGGGCCTCGATGTAGAAGCCGTGGCCGTTGAAGTCGCCGCCGATGGCGTCGGCGATGCCGTCGTCCATTCCCTTGAGCCTGAGCCTCACGACCTGGCCCTTCTTCACGCTGATCTGGGTGGGAGCGAACTTCGAGGTGAACAGCTCCATGTCGATGGTGACGTCAGGCTTGAGACCGGGCCAGTGCTCCTGGGCGGACATCCTCCCGTCAGTCGCTGGAGCGAGGTCGATCTGGGCCAGGCTCGGAGGGCTGAAGATCGACAGGGCCACCAGGGTCATGACGAGCCCCGCCACTGCACCTGCTCCGATGAGCATCTTTTCCTTCATCTCACTCACCTCCTTTCCCTTGCCAGGATCTCAAAGTTGTTGAGGACCTTCTCTTGGGGCCAGAGGTAACCGGGAATCTGGACCCGCATCAGCCCCTTCCTGTCGATCAGGAGGAGCTTGGCGGTGTGATCGATGGTGTACGAGCCGCCGTGGGAGCCGTGACCGCTCTGAGCCTCCAGGGACCGCTTCTCGACCGTGACCCCGTAATCGGCCCAGACCTGGGCAAGCTCCCTCTCTGAGCCGATGAGGTACGGCCACCTGATGTTGAACGCCTCTTCGTATCGCCTGACCGCCTCAGCGGTGTCCCTCTCGGGGTCCACAGAGATCAGGAGAAAGACCACCTCTTTGCCGAACCGCTCGCCGAGACCTTCGGCAACCAGCTTGAGCTTGGCGGTGATGGCAGGGCAGACCTGAGGGCACTGGGTGAAGACGAAGGTCACTCCCACCACCTTACCCCTCAGTGAGGAGAGGCGGAGGCGCTTCCCTGTCCAGTCGGCCAGCTCGAAGTCAGGGGCAGGCTTGGGAGAACTCCACACAGCGCCGTAGAGCTTCTCCGCCGCTCCGGCCGGACCGGGGATAAAGGCGGCGAGAGCAACGAGAAGGAAGAGCCCGAATCCCGCCGATCTGTTTGCCATCAGAACGGCCCCTTGAGCGAGAGGATGAAGCTCACGAGGTGCCAGATCTCCTCCTCCGAGAGGGAATCGGCAAAGCTCGGCATCGGGGTCCCCCCGATCCCCGTCGCGATGCTCCGGTAGAGGTCCCGTGGGGAGGGACCGCTCTTGAAGCGGCCGGCGGTGAAGTCGGCGGGCTTGATGGGATGCCCCCAGTCGTCCTTCAGCTTGTCGGCGTCGGCGCCGTCCCCCTCGCCGTTCTCACCGTGACACTTGAAGCACTCGGCTTCGCGGTACCACTCCTGCCCCTTTGCTACAGAGGCCTCGCTTTTAAGATACGAAGGGGGAGACGGAAGCTTGATAGGCACGGCCAGCGCTTTGTTCTTCCATGCGTCAGAGAAGGTTTTGATGTGCTGGACCACGGCCCGTCGCTCAGGCTCGGGGATGGAATCCCACCCTCTCATCTCTGTCCCGGGAACCCCCACAGTGACGGTCCTCATGAGGTCGTCGTCTGTCGGAAGTGAGCCTGTCGGGGTCGAGCGGAACTTGAATTTTCCCGCGGTGAAATCGCGGGGGCGGGGATTGGCGGGGGCCTTGGAGCCGTCTCCTTTCCCCGTTTCCCCGTGGCATTCGACGCAGTACTTCATGTAGATCTGCTCCCCCAGGGTCCTTGCCTCCTGAGCCATCGGACTGTCTAAACCGAGCCAGACGATCCAGCCACCGGCCAGGAAGAGAGAAATGGAGAGGATTACGCTGCCCCTCCGCGCGTCGCCCATCGTTAAGCTCGTTCCGCCATCCTCTCCGCTCCTCGACCCGCCAGCGATAGAGGCTCCTCCGATCCAGCGGCCACCGCTTCCAGCGTGGTCCGCTCCAGCAGTTCCCGGAGCGCCGGTTTCAGCGGGACCCACCAGCGGTGAAGGCGGCAGGGGTCGCGATCGTTGCAGTGCCCGGACCAGAATACGCACCGCGCAAAGAGCTCCGGGCCTTCTATGGCCTCAAATATCTCCATCAGGCTGATCCGATCGGGCGGCCGCGCCAGTGAGTACCCCCTGACAGCTCCCCGGTGTGACGTCACCAACTGATGGCGCCGAAGCTTCTGGAAGATCTGGGTCAGAAAGCCTGCCGGCAGCCGCCCCTCGCCAGCGATCTCATCGAGGCGCAGAACCGTGCCCCCCGGCTTCTTCGCGAGGACAATCATCCCCTCCAGCCCGTACTCGCTTCCCTGGCTGAGTCTCATGGATTCGCTGAGTCTATTGACTTTTAGCCGATTCGACAGCCTGGCGGTAGTCCACAGTGGGGCTAATCGGCGGGAAATAAAGGGCTATGCGAAATAGCTCTTTCGGGGGATCGCTACGGGGTCTCTCGCTCCTTCACCAAGCCCTGGCGGAGAGCGTAGGCGACGACCTGGACGCGGTTATCCAGGTGAAGCTTTTCCATGATGCTCTTCATGTGGTTCTTCACCGTGTTCTCGGTAATGTTAAGCGCGGCGGCGATCTCCTTGTTGGGGGCCCCTCGGGTGAGTAGCTGGAGGACCTCTCTCTCCTTCGGGCTCAGTCTGGGTCCGGGTGCTCCCTCCCCGGATCGCCGGCTCTGGCGGGCGAACTCTTCGAGAATCTTGGCTGCCATGGAGGACGAAAGGACGGCCTCCCCACGAACCACCCCTCGGAGGGTCTGGCAGAGCGTTTTCGGCTCAACGCTCTTCAGCATGTAGCCGTTGGCACCCGCCTTCACGGCCTCGAAGAGATTTTCGTCCTCCTCAGAGATGGTCAGGATCACGACCTTCGCGGCGGGGGCGGCTTCCTTGATCCGACGTGTGGTCTCCAGACCATTCATGCCGGGCATGTAAATGTCCATGACGACCACGTCCGGCCTGAGATCCTTCACCTTCGCCAGAGCCTCCCGGCCCTCTCCGGCTTCCCCCACGACCTCGAAGCCCTCCGCCTCCATCAGAACCCCCACCACGCCCTTGCGGAAGAGGGCGTGGTCATCGACGACGAGAACCCGGGCGACCTTCATGATCTCTTCTCCCTCCATCCGTTCGCGGGGAGGCGAACCTCCACCGTCGTCCCCTGGCCGCGCTTTGAGGTGAGAACGAACATTCCCCCTACCCCTTCAGCCCGCTCCCTCATTGTCGCGAGGCCAAAGGAGGCTCGCCCCTCCGGGATGATCTTCGCCGGATCGAAACCGTGCCCGTCGTCCTGGATCATTACCCTGGCGAACTCCCCGTCCGGCTCGACGCTCACCCGCACCCGTCCCGCCCCGGAGTGCTTGCGCACGTTTGTGAGCGCCTCCTGGATGATGCGGATGAGCTGCACCTCAACGGTGGGAGAAAATCGCGGCGCCTCCTCGTCACCCATCTTGAGGTCCACGGCTATCCCGGTCTGCCGGCTCCAATCGTGAAGGTACTCTGTGAGGGTGGGGACAAGTCCAAGACCACGGGAGACCATGGTCCTGAGCCCGAAGATCGCCTGTCTGACCTCCTCGTACGCTTCCCGGGCCACGCGCTTGAGATCGCCCAGCTCAGCCGACTCCGGCCCGGTCTGCCGGGAGACGAGACGCCCCTGGGCATCCGCCAGCCTCAGGTGAATGTAACCCAGGCTCTGGGCAAGGCTGTCGTGCATCTCCCGGGCGATCCGCTGCCGCTCCTCCACCACCGCCATGACCTGGAGCTGCTCTGAGAGCTGAAAGTTCTCGATGGCCATCCCGAGCTGGTGGCCGACAGCGGTGAGGAGCCTCACGTCCTCCGGCGTCGGCCGGCGCGGATCAAAGGCGGCGATGTTCAGGACGCCGAGCACCTTCTCTTTGGCTTTGAGCGGCACGCTGGCGAAGCCACGAAAGCCCTTGGCCACAATCTCCGGCCGCAGGAACCGGGCATCGCGCCCGATGTCGTGCGCAACGATGCTCTCGCCGGTGACGGCGACCCGACCCGGGAACCCCTCGCCTCGCTTGAAGCGGAGTCTCTCTTGAAAGGCTTCGGGGAAGAGCCCCCGATGGGCCCGGAGCACCATTTCTCCGGTTTCCTCCTCCCGCAGGAAGATCTCTCCCGCCTCCACGCCTATCGCTTCCAGGATCGTCTCCAGGGCGCGCGGAAGCGCCTCGTCGATCCGGAGCGAGCGGCTCAGGACCTCGCCCACTGCGTTCAGAGCCGTCAGCTCCCGGTTTCTCTGGACGATCTCTTCCTCCTGGCGCTGGATGCTGGCGAAGACGAAGCGCGAGAAGAGGTATGCCCCGCCGCCGGCGAGGGTCAGGGTCATAAGAAAGAGCACCCATGTCGGGCGGACGTGGGGGTGCAAGGTGAAGACCCCCCCCATCACCAGAGCAAGGAAGGCGACGGGGGCCCAGACGGTGAGCCACCTTAGCCTCGTTCGGCCCAGCCCGTCGCGCTCGTCAGGTTTTGGCTTTAACACGTGAATTCCCCCGCGCAAGCTTCAACGCTTCCCGTTTTTCACCCCCTCAGGGCGAGACCGAGGAAGACGACGATGAGGCCGAGGGAGAGGGTCAGGCGGGCGATCCAGCTAGCCCAGACGCGGAGCGCCGGGGTGGGAGAAAAGCTCGACCGGGGACCCAGAATGAAGTCGTGGACCACGCTCAGAGCGAGAATCACCGCCGCCAGGGCAAGCTTCGCCTGGAAGAGGCCGTAGAAAAGAAGGTAGGGGCGGATGATGAGGTTCCCCACCCCGCTCAGCACGATGAGGGAGAGGCCGATCCAGCCGACGACGCGGAAGCGGCGACCTGCGTCGCGGATCAGGAGCGCCCGCCGATCTGGATCGTCGAACGTTCGCGCCAGGGGAACCAGCACGGTGGCGATGAAGATCGCTCCCCCCAGCCAGATCGCAACGCCGAGGAGATGGAACCAGCGGAGCCAGAGCAAGAGATTTCCCCTCACCGCCGGGAAAATTCTCCGCGAGCCGCCTCATAGGCTGTCAGATCCACGACGGTGAGCCCCTGGGAGCGGGCGTGGGCTTCGACTCGACGGATCACCATTGTCCTGACCGCGGGGATAGGAATCCTCCTGAGACGCTCCTCGGCTTCAGCCGTCCAGAGCATTGAGACGCCTTCCAGAGGCTCATCAGATCTGGCACCCGCGTTTTCCCCCCTTCCACCGTCCGGGATCATGGCCGCCCTCATGGCGTCGGCAACCGCTTCGGGCGTGACCACTTTCTCTCCGCGCCTCCTGGCCTCGGTTTCAATGGCCTCCCGCGCCATCTCGCGGACGAACTCAGGAACGCGCTGGATCCTGGCGAGAGCCTCCTCGGTCCAGGGAAGGCCGCGCTCGGGGATCATCTCGAGGTAGCGGTTGAACTTGGCCAGGATCATCTCGTTCTTCTCCGCCCGCTCGCCGAGAAACTCCTTGATCTCTTCGATCACCTCGACCTTCCTGGGGAGCTTCTTCATCTTGGCCTTGGCCACCTCGAAGGCGTCCATCGAAAGCTCCTCGAAGCCGAACCCCTTGATGCACCTGGCCACCCTGAGCATCGACTCGTTTCTGATCTCCGTGAGGAACTCAGAGGTGATGACCGTCCTCCCGCGCTCCCTCGCCCGCTTGACCATGAGCTTCAGGATCCCGGGACGGACGAACGGCGGCGCGTTCTCGACGCGGCGCCGCGCCTCCTCAGCCCACGTGATCTCTTCTTCTTTCATGCGCCTATCATCTCCCGGAGACGCATTCCCTGGCAAGCTCCTCGACCCAGGCGAACCCTTCCTCCAGTTGGGCCCGTGGGACGCCGTCCTCGCGGTACTCGAAGATGAGGCGGCAGCCGGGCGAGGCGCCGAGGAGTGTCCGAAGCGCCAGCGGAACGTCGATCCACCCGTCCTCGGGGCGCTGGGAGGGGTGCAGAGGGACGTGATGGAAGCGGCGGTAGGTCGCCTTATCACGCGCGTTCCATAGATGGGCCGAGCCGGCCACTGGCGCCAGCGTTTCGATGTCCCTGTAGAAGTCGCGCCCGCGCTCACGGGCGATCAGCCAGAGGTGGCCGATGTCAACGCAGAGCCTGAGGTCAGGGTGATCCGAGACCAGCTCAACAAACTGCTCGGGGCGGTGGAAAGCGCCCCTGTACCCTCCGCACTCGATGTGGATGGGAACCTCCAGCGACATGACCGAAAACTTCCGGGCGCTCTCGTGGGCCAGCCGGACAGCAGCGGCTTCGTCGTCGGTGTCCTCACTCCAGTTGAAGTGGGTGACGATGTACTCGGCCCCCCACTCCCCGGCTTCTGCCACCGTCCTTCCTACCAGATCCAGGGACTGCTCTCTGAGCTTCGGATCCTCCGAGAGGAAGAACACCGCTACGGCAGGATGGTCCGAGCCGGGCGGCCGGGTCAAGGGGGCGTGTATGCTGAACGGCTTGCCGCTCTCTTCGAGGAAGCGGCGGAGAGCGGGGAGACGCTCAGTCGAGAAATCGAAGACCTCGACCCTGCCAACCCCCCGGTGGATCAGGTTCGCCGGCGCCTCACCCACCCGCTTTACCTCGGGCGGTGACTCCGGCCTCGCTCTCTACGGGGATCACGACGGCGGCGTGGTCCAGGTTGCCGAGCCCCTGGGCCAGCGCCTTCTCGTATGACTGCCACGCCCCCTCAGCCGTCCCGAGAGGAACTCCGAGGGCCCGCGCCGTCTCGATTGCGAGGCGGATATCTTTCGTCGCAAGCTCCAGGGCAAACTCGGGCTCAAAGCGCCCTTCAACGATCGCCGGCCCCGCTTGCTCCAGGACCCGGCTCCGCGCCGAGCTGACCGAGAGTATCTCCAGCAGGAGCGCCGTGGAGATCCCCCCTTTCGCCCCGAGCACCAGCGCCTCTGCCACCGCCGAGTATGCGACCGTGGTGATCGCCTGATTCACGAGCTTCGCGAGGCTCCCGCACCCCACCGGGCCCACGTGGAAGATCCTCCGCCCCACCGCCTCCAGGACAGGGCGGGAGCGCTCCAGGGCCCGCTTGTCCCCTCCAACCATGATCGTAAGAGTCCCCTCACGCGCCCCCGAGACCCCTCCGCTCACGGGGGCATCGAGAAACTCAACGCCGCGAGCCTCAGCTCTCGCGGCGACCTTCCTGCTGGTCTCCGGATCTACGGTGCTGTGGTCTATGAAGATTGAGCCGGCCGATGCCTCAGTGAGCGCCTCTGCCGTGACCTTCTCCACCTCCGCCGGCCCCGGAAGGCAGGTGACGAGGATGTCAGAGTTGAGCGCCACCTCACCGGGAGAGTCGAAGGGGCGGGCGCCGCGAGACGCCAGATCGTCAACCGGAACTCGACTCCGATTAGAGACGCTCAACGGGAAACCGGCCCTGAGGAGGTTGAGCGCCATGGGCATCCCCATTCTCCCGAGGCCGATGAACCCCACCCGCGGTCGCGACGCCGTGGCCCTCGCCGTCATTTCATGAAGTGGTCGCGGTACTCGGCCGCGAGCCTCTCGTAGATGCCGTCCCCTTCGGGGGTGAAGGCTTCTGCGCTCTTGATCTCGGGCCACCGCTCCTTGGGGAA
>CAZXPE010000085.1:0-8951 GCA_964642915.1 uncultured bacterium
GGCCGAGATGATAGAACCATCCCTCTTCAGCAAACAGCGCGGTCAGCGAGCGATCGCCGGCCATGAGGGCCCTGCGGCAGCTCCCGGCCCGCGCTGCCACGGATGGATTTGAGCAATCAGCCGGCCGCCCCGTCCCGTCGCACGCCATCAGGATCCCGGTCTCCTCCAGAAGCTCACGAACCGCCGCGACCCAGAACGCCAGCGACGGGATGCCGTCGTTTTCCGGGAGGAGCCGTTCGGCCTCTTCGGCGGTGAGACCACGGCAGAGATCAAAGCTCTCGCCTGTCATGTCGTCAGCGTCAACCTTCCCTCCGGGAAAAGCGTAGAACCCACCCAGAAAGCGCATTTCCTGGTTGCGGCGGATCACGTAGATCTCGATCGGCTCACGACCCTCAGAAGAAGGCCGGACCAGGACGACTGAGGCGGCAGGCTTGGGTTCGACGGGGATCACGAACGCTGTCTTGCTGACCGCTGAGCGCCTACAGATTAATGAGCTGGGCCACGCGCTCCCTATGGTACGTCGCGTCGCCGAAGGCGTACTCGGAGCCCTTGGCGCGCTTGAAGTAGAGGTGCAGGTCGTGCTCCCAGGTGAAGCCGATCCCTCCGTGGATCTGGAGCCCCATCCCCACCACACGCCGATAGGCGTCAGAGACGTACGCCTTGGCCATCGAGGCGGCGAGCGGCGCATCGGGGGTCGCCTGCTCAACTGCCCAGGCCGCGTAGTAGGCGATCGACTTGGCGTTCTCCACGTCCACCAGCATGTCGGCAGCCTTGTGCTTCACGCCCTGGTAGCTCCCGATCGGCTTGCCGAAGGTGATGCGGATCTTGGCGTAGTCGGTCGTCATCTCCAGCACCTTCTGGGCCCCTCCGCACATCTCAGCGCAGAGCGCCACGGTTGCCTTCTCGACGACCCTGGCCAGCGGTCCCCACCCCTTCCCCTTCTCTCCGACCAGCGCCTCGGGGCCGACGCTCACGTCGGTGAGCGCCACCTCGCAGAGCTTCCTCGTCTGGTCCATGGTGTTGAGGAGTTTCACGTCGAGACCACGTGACTCCCTGGGCACCAGGAAGAGGCTCACTCCCTCCTCGGGAGCCGTTCTATCACCCGTGCGAGCGACCACGACCAGGGCATCGGCAGTGTGAGCGTCGTAAACGAAGAGTTTTGTCCCCGAGAGTACGAATCCGCCTTTCGTCTCCCTGGCGGCCAGCGTCACCCCTCGCGCGTCCCAGCGGGCGTCAGGCTCGGTCCAGGCGAGGGTCACCCTGGCCTCACCCGAGGCGATTTTTGTGAGCCATTCTTTCTTCTGACTTTCACTTCCGGCCTCAAAGAGCGCAAGCCCGCCCAGGAGGACCGTCGAGAAGAAAGGTCCCGGCACCACCGCCCGCCCCATCTCCTCCATGAGAACCGCCAGGTCAACGAGGCCGAGCCCGGCGCCGCCGTAGGCCTCGGGGTAGATCAGGCCGAGCCACCCCTGCTCAGCCAGCTTCTGCCAGAACTCGGGAGTGGTCCCGGCGGGGTCGTCCATCATCTTCCTGACGAAGGCTGAAGGGCACTCGTTCTCTAAGAACTTCCGCGCCGTGGCGCGGAGCATCTCCTGCTCTTGATTGAACGCGAAATCCATGTGCCTTAACCTTTCGGGAGGCCGAGAACGCGCTCGCCGATGATGTTCTTCTGCACCTCGGTCGTGCCGCCCTCGATCGAGTTGGCGCGGGAGCGCAGGTAGGTGTACTGCCAGATTCCGCCGTCGATGGCCCAGGAAGACTCCTTCATGAGCTGGTTATAGGGACCCTGGATCTCCATGGCGATCTCCTGGAGACGCTGGTTGGTGTCGCTCCACCAGACCTTCCCCGTTGACGCCTCGGGGCCCGGCAGATCGCCCTTGAGCAGCCTGGTAATTGCGCGGGCTCCGGTGTACTTAAAGACCTCGGTGTCGATCCAGAGCTGGGCCAGCTTCTGCCTCATGACGGGGTCCTTGGTGACGGCCCCCCCGTTCTTCTGGGTGCGCCTGGCTAGGTCGATCAGCGCGTCCAGAGCGATCCTGAGCCGCACTTGAAGACCGAAGCCCAGGGCCAGCCGCTCGTACATCAGCGTGGTGATGCCTACCTGCCAGCCGTTGTTCACCTCTCCTAGGACGTTCTCCGCCGGCACCTTCACGTTCTCAAAGAAGACCTCGGTGAACTCGGCGTCCCCGGTTATCTGTCTGAGGGGGCGGACAGTGACGCCGGGCGAGCGCATGTCCAGTAGAAAGTAGGTGATCCCCTTGTGCTTGGGGGCCTCCGTATCGGTTCGGGCCAGGAGCATCATCCAATCAGCCACCTGGGCCACGCTGGTCCAGACCTTCTGGCCCGTCACGAGAAAGTCATCACCGTCACGAACGGCCCGGCACTGGAGAGATGCCAGGTCGGAACCGGCGTTGGGCTCCGAGTATCCCTGGCACCAGATCTCATCGCAAGAGAGGATCTTCTGGAGGTAGCGCTTCTTCTGCGCCTCAGTGCCGTAGGCGATGATCGTCGGGCCCGCCATGCCAATGCCGAGGAGGTTGAGGACCGGCGGCGCCTTGGCGAGCGCCATCTCCTCGTGAAGGATCATCTCTTCCATGTAAGTCAGGCCGCGGCCGCCGTACTCCCGGGGCCAGGTGAGCCCGATGAAGCCCGCCTCGTAGAGCTTCCTCTGCCAGTCGCGCATGAACTCGTAGGCTTCTGCGCGAGCGACGTCGGGGCCGGCTACGGCGCGGGAGGTCCAATCATCCGGGAGGTTCTTCTCAAGCCAGGAGCGGACCTGGTCGCGGAACTTCTGCTGCTCAGGAGTCAACGTGAAGTCCATACGCTCTCCCCGGTAAAGACTGAATGGCGGTTCAGTCGCATTTTACGGAGGGCCGAGAGGCCAAGTCAAGGACAGATTTGTCGCCTTCGACGGGTCGCGCCGGGATGATTCTGCGCCCTTGGCGGACGCTCGCCGATTTTGCTATAGTGGCGTTTCAGTAAGTCTTCAGATCGCCGGGAAAAGGGGAAGCCTGAGATGAACGTTTGCGTGGTGGGAACCGGGTACGTGGGGCTCGTGACCGGGGCGGTCTTTGCCGACCTGGGAAACGAAGTCATCTGCGTTGACAAGGTGCGAGAGAAGATCGAGGGGCTCAAGCGCGGCCAGATGCCGATCTACGAGCCGGGCCTGGAGGAGATGGTGGCGCGGAACGTGGCCGACGGGCGGCTCTCTTTCACGACCGACCTAGCCGAGGGTGTCAGGAAATCGGAGATCGTCTTTATCGCCGTCGGAACGCCCCCTAAGGCCAACGGGGAAACCGACCTGGGATCTGTTGAGGAGGTGGCCGAAGGGATCGCCCAGGCCATGGACCGGCACAAGGTCATAGTGAACAAGTCAACAGTCCCCGTCGGGACCGGGGAGCTGGTCCGCGACATCATCGTCAAGAACCAGAAGGAGCCGGTCCCCTTCGACGTCGTGTCGAACCCCGAGTTCCTCAGAGAAGGGTCGGCGATCGAAGACACCCTCCGCCCGGACCGGATCGTGATCGGGGCCCCGAACCAGCAGGTGGCAATGACCCTCCTCGAGCTGTACGCCCCCCTGGAGCGCCCGATGATCATCACCGACGTCCCCTCTGCTGAGATCATCAAGTACGCTTCCAATTCCTTCCTGGCCACTAAGATCTCGTTCATCAACTCCATAGCCAACCTCTGCGAGCTGGCCGGGGCCGACATCGCCCAGGTCATCAAGGGCGTGGGGCTCGACCATCGAATCGGTCCGACCTTTCTCCAGGCAGGTCTAGGCTTCGGCGGCGCCTGCCTCCCCAAGGACACTGAATCGCTGATCCAGACCAGCGCGGCCCTGGGGTACGACTCCAAGCTCTTGAGGGCGGTGATGGAGATCAACCGGGGGCGGATCCAGAGCTTCGTGGAGCTGATGAGGAAGGCGATGGGCCCGCTGGAGGAGAAGGTGATCGGAGTCATGGGGCTCGCCTTCAAGCCCAACACGGACGACATGCGGGACGCCAAGAGCGTGGAAGTCATCCGGCTTCTGCTGGCTGCCGGCGCCACCGTCAAGGCATACGATCCCGTGGCCACTGAGAACGCGAAGAAGCTCTTTCCCGCCGAGGTCCAGTACTGCGCCTCCCCCTACGAGGCCGCAAAAGGGGCAGACGCGCTGGCAATCGTCACAGAGTGGAACGAGTTCAAGCTCCTCAACCTGGAGCGCGTCCGGATGCTGATGCGGCGGCCGCTCATCTTCGACGGCCGGAACATCTACGAGCCCGAGAGGATGCTGAGGCTAGGGTTCGAATATTACTCCATCGGGCGCAAGCCCGTCCTCCCCTCAGAGGAGTCATGAGCCTCATTCTCAGTCGCCCATGAGGGTTCTCGTCACAGGCGGCGCCGGCTTCATCGGATCCCACCTCTGCGACTTTCTCCTGGTCCGGGGAGCGGAGGTGGTCTGCATGGACAACCTTCTAACCGGATCAACGGAGAACATCGACCACATCCGCTCTGAGCGCTTCGCCTTCATCAAGTACGACGTGACCAACTTCATCCACGTGGCTGGGCAACTGGATTACGTCCTTCACTTCGCGAGCCCCGCCTCCCCCATCGACTACCTCGAGCACCCGATCCAGACCCTGAAGGTCGGCGCCCTCGGGACCCACAAGGCCCTCGGCCTCGCCAAGGAGAAGGGCGCGACGTTCCTCCTGGCCTCCACCTCCGAGGTTTACGGAGACCCGCTCGTCCATCCCCAGCGGGAGGAGTACTGGGGCAACGTCAATCCCGTGGGGCCACGCGGGGTGTACGACGAAGCCAAGCGCTTCGCCGAGGCCCTAACAATGGCCTACCACCGCTTCCACGGCCTCGACACCAGGATCGCGCGCATCTTCAACGTCTTCGGTCCGAGGATGAGGCTCAAGGACGGGCGAGCGATCCCCACTTTCGTCGCTCAGGCGCTCTCAGGCGAGCCCATCACGGTCTTCGGCGACGGCTCTCAGACGCGGAGCTTCTGCTTCATCGAGGACATGGTCGAGGGGATCTGGCGGCTCATGCGCTCCAGGGTGACTGATCCCGTCAACCTGGGAAACCCCCAGGAGATGTCGGTGCTCGAGCTGGCGAAAAAAATCATCTCTCTCAGCGGGTCACAGAGCCAGATCGTCTTCCGACAGCTCCCCGTGGACGATCCCAGGGTCCGCCAGCCCGACATCGCGCGGGCCCGAACGCTTCTCGGATGGGAGCCCTCCGTTGACCTTGAGGAAGGGTTGAGCAGGACCATCCCCTGGTTCAGAGAGAAGCTCGGGCTCTCATGAGGGTGTTAGTGACGGGAGGCGCAGGCTTCATCGGCTCCCACGTGGTGGACCGCTGCCTTGCCGCCGGCCACGACGTGGCTGTCGTGGACAACCTCACTACCGGCCGGAGGGAGTTTGTCGATCCCCGGGCCCGGCTCCACACCGTGGAGATCGAAAGCCCTCGCGTGGCGGAGGTCTTCGAGGCTGAGCGGCCGGAAGTGCTGATTCACCACGCCGCTCAGACCGAGGTCCGCCGGTCGGTGGCAGACCCGCTCCACGACGCCACGGTGAATGTCGTCGGGAGCCTGAACCTGCTCGAATGCTGCCGGCGGTTCGGCGTCACGCGGGTGATCTACGCCTCGTCCGGCGGGGCCGTGTACGGTGACACCGAGGTCCTCCCCACCCCGGAAGAGCATCCGGCGCGACCGGCGTCGCCCTACGGGGTCTCGAAGCTCACCGTCGAGCACTACCTGGGGTGCTGGGAAACGCTCTACGGGATCCGAGGCGTCGCGCTCCGCTATGCCAACGTCTACGGCCCCAGGCAGAACCCGCTGGGCGAGGCGGGCGTCGTGGCCATCTTCTCACGCCGGCGGTGATCAACGGCGACGGCGAGCAGACGCGGGACTACGTCTACGTCGAGGACGTCGCCGAGGCAAACCTCCGGGCGCTTGGCCGTCAGGAGGTCACGGGGGCCTTCAACATCGGCACGGGAGTCGAGACAAACGTGAACGAGCTGCTGAGACGGCTCGCGGCGGCCGCCGGCGTCACCGCCGAGTCCAGGAACGCGCCTCCCAAGGCCGGAGAACAGCGGCGGAGCGTCCTCGACGCAAGCGCGGCAGCGAGGGTCCTGGGATGGAAGCCCGGGGTGAGCCTCGACGAGGGGCTCCGGCGCACAGTGGAGTATTTCAGGAGGAGCACATGATTGACGAAGAGCTGAAAGCGATCCTCGCCTGCCCCGCGTGCAAGGGAAACCTCATCTTCGAGGAGACCCGCATCATCTGCCCCGCGTGCCGGAAGGCCTATCCGATCCGCGACGGGATCCCCGTCATGCTGATCAACGAAGCCGAGGAGTGGAGCCCGCCGTCTCCCCCTCACCCTCCCCTCTCCCCCTGAAGGGGGAGAAGACAAAGGTGAGAAGGTTCTCATGCAGGCGGTAATCCTGGCCGGCGGCGAGGGGACCCGGCTGAGGCCTTTGACCCTCGCCCGTCCAAAGCCCATCGTTCCCCTTGTCAACGTCCCGTTTCTCCATTACCAGATCGGCTTCCTCAGCCGGCACGGGATCACCGACATCATCCTCTCTTGCTCTCACCGCCCCGACGCGATCAAGGAAGTCATGGGAAACGGCGACGCCCTCGGCGTCAGGCTCAGGTACGCCGTCGAGGAGACGCCGCTCGGGACCGGGGGAGGCGTCAAGAACGCGGCGCAGCTCGCGAGCGAGCGGCTCGTGGTGCTGAACGGCGATGTCCTCACCGACGTGGACCTCACCGCCATCCTGGAGAGCCACCGGGCGCGGTCAGCCAAGGTCACCATCTATCTCATGACCGTGGCCGACACAAGCCTCTACGGGGTGGTGGAGACTGAGCCGGGCGGGCGGGTCCGCCGGTTCACCGAGAAGCCCGCGCCGGGCCAGAGCGCCGCCAACACCGTCAACGGCGGCATTTATGTCATCGAGCCGGAAGTGCTCGACCTGATCCCCAGAGGCCAGGTCGTCTCAATCGAGCGGGAGTTCTTCCCCGCCCTCGTCGAGCGCGGCGTCCCGTTTTTCGGTCACCACGCCAGCGCCTACTGGATCGACATCGGCACTCACGGAAAGTATCGGCAGGCCCACGCTGACCTCCTCGGGGGCGCCGTTTCCACTCCGATCACGCCGCCGGGGGTCAAACAGGGAAATCTCTGGGTGGGAGAGGAGGCCGCCGTCTCACCCAGGGCTGTTCTCACAGGTCCCGCGGTGATCGGCCGCGAGGTCAGCCTCGCCCCTGAGTCGCGGATCGAGCCGTTCTCCGTCCTCGGAGATCGCTGCGTGGTCGAGGCGAGAGGAGCCGTTGAGGGGGCAGTGCTCTGGGAGGACGTGTGGGTCGGCGAGGGGGCATCGCTTCAGGGGTGCATCATCGGACCGGGTTGCCGGATTGGAGCGAACGCCACGATCGGCCCGGGCGTCGTCCTCGGAAAGAACGCGGTGATCCCCGACTTCTCCCGACTGAGCGCTTGACTCCGGCCATTCAGAAAACGTGGCCCGTGGTATCCTGATCCCATGCCCCGAGAGCTGATCCGGAACTTCTCGATCATCGCCCACATCGACCACGGCAAGTCCACGCTGGCCGACAGGCTCCTGGCCCTCACGGGAACGATGGACCCCAAGAAGGCCGTTGACCAGGTCCTTGACTCCATGGACCTGGAGAGAGAGCGCGGCATCACCATCAAGGCCCACGCTGTGCGGCTCCTTTACCGGGCCCAAGACGGCCGCGAGTACACGCTGAACCTGATAGACACCCCGGGCCACGTGGACTTCTCCTACGAGGTGTCGCGGTCGCTGGCGGCGTGCGAAGGGGCGCTCCTCATCGTTGATGCCGCCCAGGGGGTGGAGGCGCAGACCCTCGCCAACTTCTACCTGGCTACCGAGGAGAACCTCACCATCGTCCCGGTCCTCAACAAGATAGACCTTCCCCAGGCAGACGTCGGCGGGACCAGGAAGCAGATCGAGGAGGCGCTCGGGCTCGACCCTGACCTCGTCATTCCGATCTCTGCCAAGGACGGAACCGGGGTTCCCGACGTGCTCGAAGCCATAGTCGCCCGGATTCCGCCGCCGCCGGGAGACCCGGAAGCCCCGCTGAAGGCGCTGGTCTTCGACTCGTTCTACGACTCTTACCAGGGCGTGGTGGTCTACGTGCGCGTGATAGACGGACGGGTCAGGCCGGGGACACGGCTCCTCCTCATGTCGAACGGCAAAGTGTACGAATGCCAGCAGGTGGGCGTCTTCACTCCCGCCATGCTCCCTGTTGAGGAGCTTTCTGCCGGGCAGGTCGGCTACCTCACCGCCGGCATCAAGCGGGTCGCCGACGCCAAGGTCGGCGAGACGCTGACCGACGCCCTCCGCCCGACCTCGGAGCCGTTCCCCGGCTACCGGGAGGCCAAGCCCATGGTCTTTGCGGGGCTCTATCCCGTCGAAGATACGGGGTATCAAGCGTTGAGGGACGCCCTGGAAAAGCTCAGGCTCAACGACTCGGCCTTCACCTTCGAGCCCGAGACCTCCCTGGCCCTCGGCTACGGGTTTCGCAGCGGCTTCCTCGGACTCCTCCACATGGAGATCGTCAAGGAGCGGCTGGAGCGTGAGTTCAACCTGACTCTCCTCGTCACAGCGCCATCCGTGCGCTACCGCGTGGTGACTACCTCGGGGGAGCTTCTGGAGGTGGACAACCCCGCCCGGCTCCCGACTCCCGACAGGATAGCCCGCATGGAGGAGCCCTGCGTGCGGGGCTCCATCTTCGTCCCCACCGAGTTCATGAACCCCGTGTACAAGCTCGCCCAGGACAAACGCGGAATCCACCGGTCGCTCCTCTACCTGGGCAAGCGCGTCCAAATCACCTTCGACTTTCCGCTGGCCGAGATCATCGTGGACTTCTATGACAGGCTGAAGTCGCTATCGAAGGGGCATGCCTCGTTCGACTACGAGTTCAAGGAGTG
>CAZXPE010000086.1:0-8946 GCA_964642915.1 uncultured bacterium
GATTCCCTTCGGGCCGTTCGTGAAGTTGATCGGCTTGTCGAGGTTGTTGGCGAGGACGCGGATCACCTCGCCGAACCCGAGAGTGACGATCGCAAGGTAGTCGCCGCGGAGGCGCAGGACTGGGAGCCCCAGGAGGATCCCGGTCACGGCGCCGACGATGACGCCCCCGAGCAGGAAGACGAAGAACCATTCGGGGGCCAGCGGAAACCTAAGCAGCGCTTCAGAGATGAACTTGTTGGCCTGGGGGGAACCGAAGATCGCCCACGTGTAGGCGCCAACTGCGAAGAAGGCGACGTAGCCGAGGTCAAGGAGCCCGGCAAGCCCGACGACGATGTTGAGGCCGAGAGCCAATGCGACAAAAATTCCCACTTGCGTGGCGACTTCCAGATAATATCCGTTGATCGTTCCGAGGACCGGCATGAGAAGGCCGAGCGTGACGACCGCGAGGGCTCCCTTGAGCCAGGGGGCGATCCGGGAGAAGTAGAGGAGGAGGATCGAGGCCTGGAAGAGCAGGAAGGCCAGGATCGACCGTGGGAAGTGGGCGACGGCGTAGCCTGAGAGCGCGATGACGGCCATCACTACGATGGCAGCCGGGATGGGCCGCGTTAGAAGTCGCTTCAGCATTTGTCAGGCGCGCTCTCTCACGACCTCGCCCAGGAGCCCCTTGGGGCGGAAGATCAGGATCAGGATGAGCACCGAGAAGGCGAAGATGTCCTTGTACTCCGCGCCGAAGGCGCCGCCGGTGAGGAGCGATAGATAGGAAGCCGCGAACGCCTCAAGGAGCCCGAGCACGAGGCCGCCGACCATGGCGCCAGGGATGTTGCCGATGCCGCCCAGGACGGCGGCGGTGAAGGCCTTGAGCCCGGGGATGAACCCGGTGTAGGGATTGATCAGGCTGTACTGGATGCCGAAGAGCACCCCAGCGGCCCCTCCCATGGCCCCGCCGATCAGGAAGGTGAGAGAGATCATCCTGTTGACGTTGATTCCCATGAGGGCGGCGGCGGCCTGATCTTCGGCGACGGCTCGGATCGCCGTCCCGATCTTCGTTCGGTTTACGAGCAGGTGGAGCGCCCAGAGCATGAGTAGAGCCACCGCGATGACCAGCAGTGACTTCAGCGAAATGTCAATCGTCTCAGTGAGGGTGAAGCGCCGGTTGAGCTGGTCCATGGTGGGGTAGACGAGGTTGAACTCGTTCCGCCAGACGCTCTCGAGGAGACGGATGGCGTCCTGGAGGAAGAAGGAGACGCCGATCGCTGAAATGAGGGGGATCAACCTCGGCATTCCCCTGAGCGGCCGGTATGCGACCCGTTCAACCGTGACGGCCAGCAGGCCGCTCCCCGCCATCCCGGCGAGGAGCAGAAGGATGAGGACCAGGAAGGGAGAGAGCGCATCCAGCGCCCCTGCCGCCCTGAGTATCAAGAGGATCTCGACCCCTACGAAGGCGCCCGCCACGAAGATCTCGCTGTGGGCGAAGTTGATGAACTCGAGCACGCCGTAAACCATCGTGTAGCCGAGGGCGATGAGGGCGTACATGAACCCCAGAACGAGCCCGTCGAGGAGCACCTGGGGGAAGATCGCAATCAGAGTCTGGACATCCATGGCTGAAACAAAGAAGGGGAGGGGCCGGGCCCCACGCCTCCGGCGTGGGTGGGGGGCCCCTCCCCCGTGAGAGACATGGCGGGCGCTACTTCTTGAGCTGTGGCGCTGCGATCTCCAGCCTCTTGACCTCCTTGTTCTCTCCCCACTTGGCGGGGTCGTCGGAGGCCACCTGGAGGACGAAGTAGAGAGCCTTCTTGGGATCTCCCTTTTCGTCGAACTCGATAGTGGCGGTTAGCCCCGAGAACTTGGTCTTGCGGACAGCGACCGAGACCTGCTCGCGGCTGGGTATCTTCCCGCCTGCCGCCTTCACCGCCTGCTCGATGGCCGCGAGGCCGATGGAGGCGGAGTCGTAGGCCTGGGCAGCGAACGGCTCAGGGTCCTTTTTGAACTTCGCCTTGTAATCCTCGGCGAACTTCTTGGCCTTGGGATAGACGGTGACAGGCCCCGCTACCGACGTGTAGTACATATCCTTGACAGCCTTGCCAGCGATCTTGGTCAGGTCAGAGGAGTCCAGCCCGTCAGGACCGAGGAACGTGGCTTTGATCCCTTTCTCCCGCGCCTGCTTGAAGAAGGGCGCGGCCTGGTCGTAGATGCCGCCGAAGTAGATCAGGTCTGGGTTCTTGGCCTTGATGGGTGTGATGATCGGGTCGAAGTTGGACTTCTCTTCGGTCCCCTCGAAGCCGACCACCTCGATGCCGATCTTCTTGGCGTGGTCCCTGAAGAACTCCGCAACGCCCTGGCCGTAGGTGGTCTTGTCGTGGATCACGTAGGCCTTCTTGGCCTTGAGCGTCGCCTTTGCGAACTCTGCTCCCACCACGCCTTGGACGTCGTCACGGCCGCAGACCCGGCTCACGTTGAGGTAGTTCCTGTCGGTGACCACGGGGTTGGTGTTGGCGGGAGAGATCATGGCGAGCATCGCTTCCTTGTACTTCTCAGAGGACGGGATGGCGACGCCTGAGTTCAGGTGGCCGACGACTACGAGGATGTCCTTGTCGGCGATCACGTTGGCGGCGTTGGCCACTCCCACGTCAGGCTTGGCCTGGTCGTCGTAGGGGACCAGCTCGACCTTGAACCCCAGCTTCTCGAGGGCGCCCTTCTTCTGCTCGATGGCGAGCTGGGTGCCGAGCTTTATCCCCTCGCCCAGGGCCGCCTGGCCGCCCGAGAGGGGGCTCTGGGTCGCGATCTTGATCGCGCCTTTGGCCTGTCCCCAGGACTCTCCGGCGGGGAATACGAGGGCAAGCGCAGCGATGACGAGGACAACGAGAGGAAGCCGATAGCGCAAGGTGTTCATCAGATACCTCCTTTTGTGTGAGCGGGTGAACCGGAGCGAAACGGCCTGTGAAATGGAGGTTCTCCGCGCGGCCATTATAGCCGCTTTCCCTTTGCTGTCAATGGGCTACTGGCGGTTGAATCCCATCGGGTAGGAAACGCACGCTACGGAGAGGTCCCGGCCGTGGATAGCCGTCGCGCGGGCGATGGCCTCCTCAACTGTCGCCGTCGGATCGAACCCCAGGTGGCGCGCCACGGCCGGCTCCCTGATCCCGGCGATGAAAACGCGCCCGGCGTGGCTCAGCCGCTTGAGAGGGTGAAGGGCCAGCAGGCCATGGACGGGGTGAAATCCGTAACCGTGGCGGTATTTGGCGATGTAATCCTGACGGCGGATGAACTCGGGCTCGTACCTCTCCATCGCCAGGTGAGGGTCCCTGGTGTCTGCCAGCACCCGCTCCCACACCTCACGGTAAGAGGGGTGGTGAGTTTCATCCCAGCGGTCGGGGCAGGGAGTGGCGAGGATCACGCTGCAGCCGGGTTTGCCCAGCGCCTCGATGACGCCGCCTAAATAGCCAAGGCCGGTGGAGATGAGTGTCAGGATCGGGTTCGTGAACGAGAACGCGGCGTAGGGGCTCCAGTCGGGGACGCCGTAGCAGACGACGTCAGCCTTCTCGGCCAGGAGGTCGCGCCGCGCCACGTGGTGGGCCTTGAGCAGTTCCAGCGCCGCCCGCCGCGTTGCGCCCACGCTCCCCGCCCAGAGATGGGCCACCTGGAGAGGGTTGGCGAGGACGGTCTCGATCTTGAAGATGCGCTCAGCCCCCACCCTCGACTCAACCACGGCGCCCATCTCATTCAGGATCTCGTGCATCAGGTTGCGCTCGAGAGACATGGACATGATCTCGGGAGTGTGGTGCCAGCGGATCGAGCGCCAGGTGGAGAGCCCCACGCAGACCGACTTCCAGCCGCCGTTGAAGCCTCGGGTGCAGGCGGTGTTGACGTAGATGAGGAGGTCCGACTCCACCACGAGCCGGTTCAGTTCGACGTCGTGACCTGACGGGGTCCACCCCAGGTGGATCAGGCCCTCGGGGTCCTCGGCGTCGTGGCAGAGGAGGCGGTCTCCGAACTCCCTCACCAGGGGTTCTCCCAGGATCGCGGCCAGCTCCTGAGGCGCGAACTTGCGGTGGATGGCGTTGGCGCAGAGCAAGGTCACGTCGCCTCGCTTCACGCCTCCGCGCCCGAGCTCCTCCAGGACGAGGGAGATCGCCGTCTCCCAAACGGGCGCGTAGCAGAGGACCGTGGGATCGTCGAAGGCGATGGTCACCCTCTGGCCGGGCCGGGCCATCTCACTGAGCGGTGGCCTGTCGAGAGGCTGCCGGAGCGCGGCCCTCACCGTCCCGGCCAGGTCCTCCACGGGAGGCAGGGGGAGAGTGATGCCGGGAGACACCATCTGAGCGCTGTCAGGCAGCGTCGCCGTGATCCACTCGTCACCGAAGACCAGCTTTTGCTCCAATGCTCCCCTCCTTTCCTCCGTGCGCAATCGCGCGCCGCCATGCCTTGACGAGCTTTGAGATGGCGTAGAAATAGATGAAGCGGAAGACTATGCTCGGGTGGAGGTAGGGATTGACGGTGCCGCCGAGGAAGGCGAGGTAAAGGACTGTCTCGGCGATCGAGACTGGGCACCCCGGCGCTCTCACTGCCGGCTCACCCCGGCTCCTGATGGTGCGGCCGATCACCCCCAGCATCTTGGCCACCGCGTCCCCCGACCTTGCGCGGCGCGGGTCTTTCTCTTCGCGCCTGACGTAGCGGGAGGAGATCTCCACCTTGCGCCCGGAGATCTCTCCGCTGAACCGGGCGCAGTCGCCGACGAAGAGCACTCGCTCACCCGGCGCCGCGTCGATCCGGCCCTCGAAGTGTCCGAAGACCACCCGCATCGGCCTGATCTCATGATAGACGTTCGGCTGCATGACCCTCAGGGTCTCCATGCTCTCGTATAGAGAGCCGGGGCAGCCGCCCCAGCAGTAGTCGCTCACGTGGGGATCGGGAGGCGGGCCGGCGTGCACCGCCAGGTTGCCGCCCACGCCGTTGAAGATCTTGTCCACCCTCTCAAGCGTCAGCCGCAGGCCGCGCGCCCTCTCGCGAGCCTCATCGAGCGTAACGTCCCCGCCGATCTCGATCTCGTCCTCTGCCAGGGGACCGGTTCCGCGCTCGGCGGATATGCGGATGTGGTCAACCCGGCGTGGATCGAGGCCGGCGATGCGCGCCCCAACGGCGTCCACCGCCACGGGGTTGAGGCCGAGGATGATCAACCCCAGAGGAAACGGGGAGGGGGTGAGCATGGATCGCTCCCCGGCGACGATCGCGTCAACGGCGATGAGCCCCGGCGAGATCACCTCCTGGAGGTCGGCGATCTTGGTGTTAAGCATCCAGTCGTGGTCTATCAGCCTGTGGGCGTCGTCCTGAAGCCCGATGTAGTTCTTCAGCGCCAGTGTGATCCCCGTCCAGGGGTGGGCCTTCAGCTTGGGGGCATTGACCAGGAAGTCGCAGCGGGCGACGCCTTCCGGGATAAAGATAGTCTTCCTGAGGGCCCCCGGCCTCCTGAGAGCCTTCTCGACCTGGGGCCCCTCGTCGAAGTAGTCGGCGCGGGCGCTGTGGCGCCGCAGGACAGGGAGATAGCCGGCCTCTGCGAACACGTAGCGCGTGGGAATCGTGATGCCGCACCGCTCTCCGACAGAGAGGTCCCGGATGGCCTGGCCGTGGCGGCGGAGCGCGGCGAGCAGGCCGTCCAGGAACTCGGAGCGGGTGAAGGCGTGGGGGAAGAAGCGCGGGTGGGCGATGACGCAGTTGGGCTTGACCATCGTCCGCCCCGACGGGAGCGCTCCGAGGGCTTCTATCCCATCGCCGATGATCCTGGCGATCTCCCCCGGATCGTAGCTCTCACACCGCCTCAGGATGACCGTTGCCTTTGCCACTGCGCTGTCACCTTTAGGAGGAGGGGCGTGACAGTGCGACGGATCTGATCCGCTCGAGCAGCGCCCGAGTTGCAGCCCGGGGATCAGCGGCTCCGGTGACTGCCGAGATGACAGCGACGCCGTCGGCTCCGGCAGCGATCACCTCGGCGGCGTTCTCTTGAGTGATCCCTCCGATTGCGATCATGGGAAGAGCCACGAGAGGGCGGATCTGGCGGATGAGATCAGGTCCGACGAGATCAAACTTTTCCTTCGTCGCCGTCGGATAGATCGCCCCCACGCCGATGTAATCGGCCCCGTCCGCCTCGGCCTGCCGCGCCTGGGCCGCGCTGTGGGTAGAGACTCCGAGGATCATTCCAGGGGGGAGGAGCTTGCGGGCCACGGGCGCCGGCAGATCATCCTGCCCAAGGTGCAGCCCGTCGGCCTTGACAGCCAGGGCCAGATCTAGCCTGTCATTGACGATGAATGTGACGCCTGCATCCCTCGCGCGCCCTCTCAGTCTCTCTGCCAGAGGGAGGAGCTGGCGCGTCGTCCACTCCTTCTCCCTGAGCTGGACCATGAGACAGCCGCCGGAGGCTACCGCATCGAGGATCGCGGCAAGATCGCGCCCGCCAGCGGTCGGCCGATCCAGTATCACGCACAGCGAAACATCAAGTTTCACATCAGGCGACGTGGCTGGAAGTCGGCAGCGTGAACTCTCCGGCGAGGAACGTGGGGTCCTCAAGGAGCTTGAGATGGAACGGGATGGTGGTCTTCACGCCCTCGACCACGCACTCTGAGAGGGCCCGGCGCATCCGCGCGATGGCTTCGGCGCGGTCACGACCGTGGACGATGATTTTGGCGATGAGCGAATCGTAGAAGGGGGTGATCGTCGCGCCTGATTCGATGTGGCTGTCCACCCGCACTCCGAAGCCGCCGGGAGGGAGCCAGGAGATGATCCGTCCGGGGTTCGGGGCGAAGGTGACAGGATCTTCGGCGTTCACGCGGCACTCAATCGCGTGGCCACTGAGCGTCACGTCGTCCTGTTTGTATCCCAGATGCTCTCCCGCGGCGACTCGGATCTGTTCCCTTACGAGGTCGATCCCTGTCAGCATCTCCGTCACCGGGTGCTCGACCTGGATCCTGGTGTTCATCTCGATGAAGTAGAACCTTCCCTCCAGGTCCACCAGAAACTCCACAGTCCCCGCGCTCGTATAGTTCACCGCCCTCGCCAACGCCAGCGCCGCCCTGTAGAGGCCGGCCCGCGTCTCAGCTCCAGTGGCGGGAGCCGGGGCCTCCTCGAGAAGCTTCTGGTGCCTTCGCTGGACCGAGCAGTCGCGGTCGCCGAGATGGATCCGCGTTCCACCGCGGTCTCCCAGCACCTGCACCTCGACGTGGCGGGCGCCTTCCAGAAATTTTTCGAGATAGAGTTCGGATGAAGCGAAGGCTGAGGAGGCCTCAGCCTGGCACATGGCGAACGCCTGAGAGATCGCCTCGGCGGCCCTGACGATCCTCATCCCGTGGCCGCCTCCTCCTGCTGCTGCCTTGAGCATCACGGGGTACCCTGTCGTCCGAGCGACGGCCGACGCTTCCTCCTCGTCCTTGAGCGGCCCCTCGCTTCCGGGGATCACCGGGACACCGGCCTGGCGGGCGATCTCGCGGGCCTGGGCCTTGTCTCCCATGAGGCGGATCGACTCGGGAGTGGGGCCGATGAAGGTGATCCCGCAGGAGCGGCAGATGTCGGCGAATGCCGCGCTCTCGGCGAGGAAGCCGTAGCCGGGATGGATCGCTTCGCTGTCGGTGATTTCCGCGGCTGAGATGATGCCGGGAATGTTTAGATAGCTTCCCCGGGCGTCGTCGGGGCCGATGCAGATCGACTCGTCTGCCAGGCGCACGGGGAGGGTGTGGGCGTCGGCCTTTGAGTGGGCCACGACCGCGCGGATCCCCATCTCGCGGCAGACCCGGAGTATGCGGAGCGCGATCTCTCCCCGGTTGGCGATCAGAATCTTAGTAAACACGACCCGCCTCCGGCGCGACCCATCCAGTATCCAGGCCGCCGTCGCGCGTGGGCGACGGCCGGAATCTGCAAGCGGTCATTCGTCTCTCGGAACACAACGAAGAAGGGGAACCGGCGTAGCAGGTAGCGGCGCGTCTTGGCGAGGCAGGGCGGCCATTGGCGCGGCGCCTCCTCAATTCTCTGAATCGACGAGTCGAGTTCGGCCATGAACGCCTCGGCCGCCTCGATGAACCCATGCTCGCTCGGGCGTCACTACTGGCCGAGGATCTTCCGGCGAGCCTCAGCCCACGGAACTGGCGTGACCGCCCCGGTGTCCAGTTCTTGGATCCGCTTGGTGATCTCCGCAGCCCAGGCTGCCTCAACGTCCTCGTCGACTCCCTCTTCCAGACTCTCCAACAGAGAGGCCGCGAGCGTCGCCCGTGCCTCGGGCGATAACTGCAACGCCTCCTCCAGGAGCTTCGCGGGATCCGGCTCCATGTGCCAATTCTACTCCACGGCCCCGCACCGCTGCAATCTAACGTTAAGGCACATCCCCGCTAAGATAAAATGCCGGTGATCCGCCAGTTGTTGTGTTTACTGGCCCATAGGACCACCGTCCAAGGGAGGTGCTATGGCCGGACGGACGGCGGCGGCAGTACGGGTCGATCTGATCCGTGTGATGGATTTGCTGCAAGGGCGCTTCGCCCGAGCACGCCATTTAGAAACCAAGTTAGAGCGGCTTTACTTCCGGAAGCGACGCCGACTGAGAGACGAAGATCTCTTTGACGGGAGCCTTTTGCCCTTGACAAGCGGGGGCCTCATAGGTGTTAGGCAGCTCTCCCGACGTCGTGTCACTCATACGGCCCCAGAAACCGCTCGCCGTTGAAATGGATGATGTGCGAGAGCGCCTCAGCAACCCACACCTCCGTCTCCCAGGCGATGTCCGCAAGGTACTTCGTCATGGACTGGCGGGTGAGGAACGCGGTTACAAAGACCAGCCCAGCACGGGCGGCCCTGAAGAGTTCCTTCAGCTCGTTGTGCCTCTTTAGACCAATGGGGCCGTGGCTGGTCACGGCCTCGATCAGTACAAGCCAGTTCTTTGCAGGGAGGTGGATAACGACGTCAGGCATCTTGCCA
>CAZXPE010000087.1:0-1687 GCA_964642915.1 uncultured bacterium
TCAACCCCCACTTCTGACTCTTCTCGGGGTGGAACTGGGTGCCGAAGAGCCTCCCTCCGGCGACGGCTGCCGGGAACGTGACGCCGTAGGTGCAGTTCGCCACCCTGAGCGATTCCCCATTCCGCATTCCGCACTCCGCATTGAGCTCCGGATAGTAGGAGTGGACGAAATAGAAGTGTGCCCCGCTCGGGATTCCCTCAAAGATCGGCATATCTCCGGAGTGGCTGACCGAGTTCCAGCCCATGTGAGGAACCTTCAGCTCATGATGGAATCGCCGAACCTTTCCGGGGATGATTCCCAGCCCCTTCCCCTGGCCGAACTCCTCGCTCTCTGAGAAGAGGAGCTGGTATCCGAGGCAGATGCCGAGAAAGGGGCGCCCTTCCAGAAGGACTTCTCTTAGCGGTCCGAGGAGGCCCAGCGCTTCCAGGTTGCTCATGGCGTCGTGAAACGCGCCGTCGCCGGGAAGCACCACCGCCTCTGAGTCCAGAACGGCGCGGAAATCCTGAGTGACAGCGGCATCCATCCCGAGGCGGACGAACGCCTTCTCAACGCTTCCGAGATTCCCCCTGCCGTAATCGACAATCGCAATCATGACCCACCTTCGGTGGGTGCCCACCAAGGACTGGCCATCATCTGCCCGACCCACCGAAGGTGGGTGCCCGCAAAGGATGGGCCGGCATCTGCCTGCCCCGCCTTCGGCGTGGACCCAAGTTGTGGGCCTCTTCTGATCCGGCGCGGGTCCACGGGGTGGGCCCTCATTGCGCTACAGCGCGCCTTTGGTGGAGGGCACGCCCCGGACCCTTGGATCGAGGCGCGTCGCCTGGGCGAGAGCGCGCCCCACGGATTTGAAGACCGCCTCGGAGATGTGGTGCAGGTTCTCGCCGTACTGGAGGTTCACGTGAAGCGTGATCTCGGCGTTGAAGGCGAGGGCGCGGAAGAAATCCTTCAGCAGATCCAGGTCGAAGCTCGAGATCCGAGCCCGCTGGAGCGGCACGTTGAAGACGAGGTACGGCCGCCCTGAGATATCCGCCGAGGCGTGAACGAGCGCCTCGTCCATGGGAACGAAGGCGCTCCCATGGCGCACGAGCCCCGCCTTGTCGCCGATCGCCTCGCGGAACGCCTTCCCCAGGCAGATCCCCACGTCCTCCACGGTGTGGTGGAGATCCACGTCGGTGTCCCCCCTGGCGACGACGGTGAGGTCCATGAGCCCGTGCTTGGCCCAGGACTCCAGCATGTGGTTGAAGAACGGGATCGTCGTCTCCGCCTTCGAGGCGCCGCTCCCGTCCAGGTTGAGCTGGACGAGGACCTCGGTCTCCCGGGTCTTCCTCTCTATGCGGGAGACCCGAGCCCTCGCTGGCTCAGGCGCCAGCGGGACCTCCGGCTCTCCTGTGCGACTATTCATTTTGCATTACCCGTTCCGCATTCCGCATTTTCATCCTGACCTCGGCCGCCACGCCGTGACCCTCAAGCCCTTCAGCCCGCGCGATCTCCAGCAGATAAGGCCTGGCCTCGCCGAGTCCCGTTTGGGAACAGTGAACGACGCTCGATCGCGTCACGAAATCTTCGACGCCGAGCACAGAGGAAAAGCGCGCCGTCCCCCCCGTGGGGAGGACGTGGCTCGGGCCGGCGACATAGTCGCCGATCACCTCCGGCGTGTGGCGGCCGAGAAAGATCGCCCCGGCGTGGC
>CAZXPE010000087.1:1697-8817 GCA_964642915.1 uncultured bacterium
CGTGGCTCACCTGGGGGAGCAGCCGGAACGGCTCGCCGACCTGAAGCTCCAGGTGTTCAGGGGCCAGACGGTTCGCGATCCCGACGGCCTCGCCTATGTCCGCCGTCAGCACCAGCGCCCCGTTGGCTTCGAGCGACTTCACGGCTATCTCGCGGCGCTGAAGAGCGGCGAGCAGCTCCACGAGGCGATCCTCCACCTTTTCTATCAGGGAGGCCGAGGGCGTCAGGAGGATGGAGCGCGCCATCGGATCATGCTCGGCCTGGGCGATGAGATCGGCCGCCACCCACTCGGGGTCCGCCAACTCGTCGGCCACCACCACCACCTCGCTCGGGCCCGCCAGCATGTCGATCCCCACCTGGCCGAAGACCTTTCCTTTGGCCAGGGTCACATAGACGTTCCCCGGCCCGACGATTTTGTCCACGCGGCGGATGGTCTGGGTCCCGTAGGCCAGCGCTCCAACTGCCTGAGCCCCGCCGACCCGATAGACCTCAGTTGCCCCCGCGATCCTTGCCGCCGCCAGCACCCCGGCATTTACCGAGCCGTCTTGCGAGGGGGGAGAGACCACCACGATCTCTTTCACCCCAGCCACCCTCGCCGGAATCACAGTCATCAACACCGTCGAGGGGTACGCCGCCCGCCCTCCCGGCACATAGACTCCCACCCGGTCCAGCGGACGGATCTGCTGTCCCAGGAGCGATCCGTTCCCGTCCTCCACCCACCAGGAGCGGGGAACGGAGTGGCGATGGTATCGCTCTATCCTCTCGGCGGCGTAGCAAAGCGCCTTAACCGTCTCTGCGCCCACCGTCTGCTCCGCGCCCTCGAACTCGCCGGGAGCGACGGCCAGCTTCCCCGCCTCGATCCTGACGCCGTCGAAGCGCTCGGTGAACTCAAGGAGCGCCGAGTCCCCGCGCTCCCGGACCGCTTCCAGGATCTCCTCGACCCGCCGGCGGATCCCCGGGTCAACCGACTCCGGCGAGCGCTCCAGCGCCTTCACCACGCCGTCAACGCCCAGGTCCCTTGCGCTGAGGCGGCGCGCGAGCTGGGTCACTTCGCGATCCATCTCTTCATCTCGGCGATCAGCCCGCTGATCGCCTCATGCTCTGTCTTGAGAGAAGCCCTGTTGACGATGAGTCTCGCCGTTGAGCGCATGATCTCGGCGACCTCGACCAATCCGTTCGCCTTGAGCGTTTCCCCCGACTGGACGAGGTCCACGATGCGGTCAGCCAGCCCCACCAGCGGCGCCAGCTCGATGGAACCGTCCAGCCGGATCATCTCCACCTGTATCCCCTGCTCGGTGAAGTAGCGCTCCGTCAGGTTCGGATATCTCGTGGCGACCCGCACCCACGACCACTTAGACGGATCGTCTCGCCTCCAGAGATCCTCGGGCTCTGCCACGACCAGCCGGCAAAAGCCGAATCCCAGGTCGAGCGGCTCATAAACATCGGGCTCGCGTTCCATCAGAATGTCTTTCCCCACGACCCCAAGATCGGCCGCCCCGTACTCGACGTAGGTCGGGACATCGGCGGGCTTGAGGATCAGGAACCTGATCCCCAGCGCTTCATCCTTAAAGATCAGCCGCCGGGAGTCGGACGATATCCCCTCCACGCCCATCGCCTTGAGGAACGCGAGGGCAGGCTGGAGGAGCCGCCCCTTCGGCAGCGCCAGGGTCACGGCCGCTTTCATGAAAGCCACTCGATGCTGGCGCCGAGCTGCCGGAGCTTCGCCTCCAGCCTCTCGTAGCCGCGGTCAAGATGATAGACGCGGGAGACCACCGTGGTTCCCCGAGCCGCCAGACCGGCGAGGACGAGCGAGGCCGAGGCCCGCAGATCTGTGGCCATAACCTTGGCGCCCTCATAGTGGTCAACTCCCCGGACCACAGCGACCGGGCCCTCCGTTTCGATGCGCGCTCCAAGGCGGCGCAGCTCGGCCGCATGCATGAAGCGGTTCTCAAAGATCGTCTCTGTGATCTTGCTCGTCCCGTCAGCGAGCCCCAGGAGCGCCATGGCCTGAGCCTGCATGTCGGTGGCAAAACCTGGAAACGGGTTGGTGATGACATCGGCCGGCGTTGGCCTCGCTCTCCCCTTCGCCTTCACCCAGTCGGGGCCGATCTCGATCGTCACCCCCGCCTCCTCCAGCTTGGCCAGGATCGCCCCGAGATGATCGGGCGCCGCTCCCTTCACTGTAACCTCGCCACCCGTGATCGCCCCGGCAACGAGAAGGGTCCCGGCCTCGATCCTGTCGGGGATGATCCGGTGGCGGGAGCCCCCGAGATCAGGGACGCCCTGAATTTCGATCCGCTCGGTCCCCGCCCCGTCGATCTTCGCCCCCATGGAGTTGAGCAGGCGGGCCAGATCGACGACCTCAGGCTCGCGGGCGGCGTTTTCTATCACCGTCGTCCCCTCTGCCAGAGACGCTGCCATCATGAGATTCTCAGTTCCGGTGACGGTGATCAGATCAGTGGTGATCCGGGCGCCCTTGAGACGGCTCGCTCGGGCTTCCACGCACCCTCTCTCGATGCTGATCTCGGCGCCAAGCCGCTGGAGCCCTTTGAGATGCTGATCGATCGGGCGGAGGCCGATCGCGCAGCCGCCGGGGAGCGCCACCCGCGCCTTCCCGGCACGGGCCAAAAGCGGCCCCAGAACGAGGACAGAGGCTCTCATCGTAGAGACCAGCTCATAGGGGGCCTCGTGGCTCGTTACCCGAGCGACCTGAACCTGCGTGCTCCCCTCGGCTGCCGCCTCGAACCGCGCGCCCATTCCTTCCAGGAGCCTGCGGATAGTCGCGATGTCGGCCAGCCCTGGAAGGTTCTCCAGCAGGAGGGGCTCCGCCGTGAGAAGCGCCGCCGCCAGAGCGGGAAGAGCCGCGTTCTTGGCTGCGCTGAGCGCCACAGCCCCGCGAAGCGGAACCCCTCCCTCAATCGAAAGCCGGGCCGCCACCCTCGCTCCTCCTACCGCCGATCATACGCTCGATCCCCCGAAAATCGCGCCGAACTTGAACCTCCTCGAGCCCGCCTCGCCTCATCGCCTCGGCCAGCGGGCCGCTCTGCCCCTCCCCGATCTCCATGAGGAGCCACCCCCCGGGCTTGAGGTGTCTCGGAGCCTCGGCGATAATCCGGCGATGAAAAACCATCCCGTCCTGGCCTCCGTCCAGCGCAGCGCATGGCTCGCGCTCTCTGACTTCCGGAGGGAGCTTCGAGATCTCCCCCGTCGGGATATACGGCGGGTTGGCAATCACAATATCCGCTGCCCACCGCAATTCCTCTCCGAGCGGCTCAAAGAGATCCCCCGTGAGGAGCATCACGCGACTCTCGAGGCCGAGAGCCTTGACGTTCCCCTCCGCCACGCTGAGCGCCTCAGGAGAAGTATCCACCCCCACAACCCGGAGCCGCGGCGCCGCCAGAGCGAGAGCGCAGGCAATGGCCCCGCTCCCCGTCCCCAGATCCACGGCAAGCTGCTGATCGCCGAGCCGGTCAAGCACCTCCAGGGCCCACTCGACGAGCAGCTCGGTCTCCTGGCGCGGGATCAGTACGTCAGGTGTGACGCGGAGCCTCGCGCCTCTAAATTCCTCCCACCCGAGGATCTGCTGGAGCGGCTCTCCATCCCGGCGGCGCTTGACCATCTCCCGATACCGCTCAGCGACTGAAGCCGGAACAGGTCCGTCGGGATCAAGGTAGAGGTCGAAGCGCCGAACTCCCAGGAGATCAGCCAGGAGCCACTCACCGTCCTGACGGGCCGTCGGCAGACCGGCCTCCCTGAGGACGCCGATCGCGTCCCTGAGAAGCGCCCCGACCCCGCCCGACCCACCTCTGGTGGGTTCCCCGAGGCCGGACGGGGTGCCCGCAGAGGATCGCCCCTTCGGGGCGGCATCACGCTCTGCCAAGCGGTTCAACTGGCCATCTCGGCAAGCCGCTCGGCTTGATCTTCAGCCAGGAGCGCGTCGATCAGATCGTCCAGATCGCCCTCCAGCACCGTGGGGAGCTTGTGGAGGGTGAGGCCGATCCGATGGTCTGTGACCCGCGTCTGAGGGAAGTTGTAGGTCCGGACCCTCTCGCTCCGCTCCCCGGTCCCGACCTGGCTCTTGCGGTCAGCAGCGATCTGGGCCCGCTGCTCCTCCTGAGCCCTCTCCATGAGGCGGGCGCGGAGCACCTTCATGGCTTTCGCGCGGTTCTTCAACTGGGAGCGCTCGTCCTGGCAGGTGACCACGAGCCCGGTCGGGAGATGAGTGATCCTCACCGCCGAGTCGGTCGTGTTGACCCCCTGGCCGCCCGGTCCGGAGGAGCGGTAGACATCTACACGGAGATCCTTCTCGTCCACCGAGACATCCACCTCTTCAGCCTCCGGGAGGACCGCTACTGTCACCGTCGAGGTGTGGATCCGGCCGCTCGATTCCGTCACGGGGACCCGCTGGACACGGTGGACGCCTCGCTCGAACTTGAGCCGGCTCCAGGCGCCACGCCCTTGAACGAAAAGGATCACCTCCTTGAAGCCGCCCACTCCGGTGAAGTGGTTATCGATCATCTCAACCTTCCACCCCCGGCGCTCCGCATACTTCGTGTACATCCGGGCCAAGTCAGCGGCGAAAAGGCCGGCCTCGTCGCCGCCGGCCCCCGCCCGAATCTCCAGGAAGACGTTCTTGTCCTCGTTGGGGTCGCGCGGCAGTAGAAGCCGCTTCAGCTCAGCCTCAAGCTCTTCCCTGCGGACCTCCATCTCGTCAGCCTCTGACTGCGCCAGCTCGCGGAGCTCGCGGTCACTCTCCTCGGCCAGGATGCGCTTGGCCTCGCCGAGGCGGCCCAGGACGCGCTTGTAGTCGTCGAAGGTCTGGACGATGAGGCCCAGCTCAGAGTGGGCCTTGGCGTGACGCGCATACTCCGCCGGCTGCCCGAGGATCGCCGGGTCTGCCAGGAGCCGGGAAAGCTCCTGGTAACGGACCTCAATCTGACGGAGTTTCTCAAACATCAGACTCCTCGCTCTATCGGGACGCTGGGCCTGAACGGCCGTGACCGGAGAAAGGTGAGCGGGCGACGGAAACGAAGCTGCCGGGGAATCGAACGAAACGTCCTGAGAGCCACGCCAGAGGGGGGACGCTCATGACACCCCCGCCCTCAGGACCGACACCCTCTCCGAGCCGGCGAACGCCGCCGGCCGGATCTCACCCCGCCTGCCGGGGACCCCGCTTGTACTTCCGCTGGAAGCGCTCGACCCGACCGGCCGTATCCACCAGCTTCTGTTTCCCCGTGAAAAACGGATGACACTTGGAGCAGACCTCCACCCGGATCTGAGGCTGGGTGGAGCGGGTATGGACCACCTCTCCGCACGCGCAGGTGATAGTCGTCTCGATATAATCAGGATGAATGCCTGCCTTCACGGTAACCCTCCTTGTGAGAAATAGAGCATAGCAGGAAGGCAGGAAAATCTCAACGTTTTCGCTGGCTGGAAAAGCAATCAGCCGGAATCCGATCGGTGATGGCTGACCGCTCCCTTCGGGGCTACCCGAGCTGGTTCATGGAGTTGAGGAAGTCTTTATTCGTCTTGGTCAGCTTGAGCTTGTCCAGGAGGAGCTCCATGGCCTCCACCGGGTTGAGCTGGGAGAGCGCCTTCCGAAGCAGCCAGACCTTCTGAAGCTCGTCCTTTTCCAGGAGCAGCTCCTCCTTCCTGGTCCCTGACTGCTCGATGTTGATGGTCGGGAAGATCCGCTTGTCCATCAGCCGGCGGTCGAGGTGAACCTCCATGTTGCCGGTCCCCTTGAACTCCTCGAAGATCACGTCGTCCATCCGGCTTCCGGTGTCGACGATGGCCGTGGCCATTATCGTGAGCGAGCCGCCCTCCTCGATGTTGCGCGCGGTGGCGAAAAAGCGCCGGGGCCGCTGCAAGGCGTTGGCGTCAAGGCCGCCAGAAAGGATCTTCCCGGAAGACGGGATGATGGCGTTGTGAGCCCGGGCGAACCGGGTGATCGAGTCCAGGAGAATCACCACGTCCTTTTTGTGCTCGACGAGCCGCTTGGCCTTCTCTATGACCATGTCGGCCACCTGGACGTGGCGCTGAGGCGGCTCGTCGAAGGTCGAGGAGATGACCTCTCCCTTCACCGACCGCTGCATGTCTGTGACCTCTTCAGGTCGCTCATCAATCAGGAGAACAATCAGGTAGATCTCCGGATGGTTGATGGCTATGGCGTGCGCGATGTGCTGGAGCATCATCGTTTTGCCGGTCCTCGGAGCGGCGACGATGAGGCCTCGTTGCCCTTTGCCTATCGGAGTCAGCAGATCCATAGCCCGGGTCGTGAGCTCGTCAGAATCGTGCTCAAGCCGGATCCGCTCCATCGGGTAGAGCGGCGTCAGGTTGTCGAAGAATATCTTCTCACGGGCAGCATCCGGGGGCACGAAGTTGATCGCCTCCACCTTGAGCAGCGCGAAGTACCGCTCAGTGTCCTTCGGGGGGCGCACCTGACCGGAGATCGTATCGCCGGTCCGGAGGTCGAAGCGGCGGATCTGGGAAGGCGAGACGTAGATGTCATCGGGGCCCGGAAGGTAGTTGTAGTCGGGGGCGCGGAGGAATCCGAACCCGTCGGGCAGCACCTCAAGGACCCCCGCGGCGAAGATCAGGCCGTCCTTCTCGGCCTGGCCCTGGAGTATCTTGAAGATCAGCTCCTGCTTTCTCAGGCCGCTGAACCCCTGGACCCCCAGGTTGCGGGCAATGCCGCTCAACTCCGAAATGGTTTTCTCTTTCAACTCCGTCAGGTTCATCCCACTACCTCCTGGCCCACAGCCCTCCCAGGGCACTCGGGACACGACATGATGGAACAGAGCAGATCAGATCGGCCCCGGCGGGCGGTCATCGATCACTTCCCCGCGCGCCATCGAGAAGCGCGAAGGTAAACGCGCTGCGTCAGAGGAAAATTCCTCGCTCAGTTCGCTCAAGGAAGGCCCGGCTAGAATGTCCTCACCGGAAGGTAACGGCGCCTGCGTGGTATCCGATGTTCTTCTTTATTGTTGCTACCACGAGCACCAGAGGCTTGTCAACGTTTTTTTCTCTTCCCGGCGCCGGCTCACAGCCTTATATCTACTATCGCTCTTTTCCAGACCTCCTTGAGCCACGCCTCCAGCCGGGCCTGGTACTTCTGGCGG
>CAZXPE010000088.1:0-2372 GCA_964642915.1 uncultured bacterium
CCCGAAGCTCGATGCAACCAAGAAAACGAAACGGGGTTCGGGCGTGTCCGCTCATCGTATAATCCCGCCGATGCCGCTATTATCGGCTGGCCGCCTGAAGCGTTCAAGCGGAGCGAGTTCAAGGACGGGTGGCGATGGCTGAAATCACCCGACCAGGAGCGCGTCCGACCTGGGAGGCCGGGGAGCTTCCTGAGCCTCCTCTCGCCACCTGGAAGAACGTAAGCGCCATCATCGGCCCCGGCGCCATCGTCCTCTCTCTTTCCCTCGGCAGCGGCGAGTGGCTTCTCGGCCCCGCCGTCGTGGCAAAGCACGGAGTTTCTCTTCTCTGGCTGGCCACGGTCTCCTGCCTTCTCCAGCTCTTCCTCAACATGGAGTGTATCCGATACACCCTGGCGACGGGAGAGCCGATCTGGAGCGGAATCCTGAGGCTTCGGCCGGGACCCGGCTACTGGGCCTGGTTCTGGGCCGTGATGGCTCTCCTCCAGGTGGGGTGGGCAGGCTGGGCAGGCACCGCCGCCGGCGCCGCTGCGGCCTTCGCTCTCGGAGCGCCGCCCACCGATCGGGACTCGGAAACGGTAGCGTGGCTCGGGATCCTGATCGTCCTGGCCTCCACGGCGCTCCTGGTGGCGGGTCGTAGGGTGGAGCGGGTGGTGGAGGCGATGAATCGGGTGATGGTGACCGTCACGCTCGTCGTCTTGGCGCTGGCCGCGCTCTTTCTCGTCCCTCCGGGGAGATGGATGGAGACGCTGGGAGGGTTCTTCGGTTGGGGAAGAGAGGGCTTCACGTTCATTCCCCCTCAGGCTGACTTCTTCCTCTTGGGCGCCTTCGCCGCCTATTCAGGCGCCGGAGGCATAATCAACGCCACCTTCTCCTCATGGGTCAGGGACAAGGGGTTTGGGATGGGCGCTGTCGCCGGCTTCAGCGAAGCCCCGGCCGGCAGTCAAACAATCAGGCTCACTCGCGAGGGAAAGCTCTTCGCCACCACCCCGGAAGCCATGAGGAAGTGGTCAGGATGGTGGAAGCTCGTCCGGATGGATCAAGCCGTGATCTGGTTCGGGGGAGCGCTCGCGGGAATGGCGCTGACCGGAGCCCTCGCCGCCGCCTCTCTCCCCGCGGGCTCAGAGATCAGAGGGCTCGGGATGGCCGCCGAACTGCCGAACGCTCTCGCGGCTCAAGGCGGCAGGGCGCTCTGGCTGGTCACGCTCCTGGCGGGATTCTGGATCCTCTTTTCCACTCAACTCGGAATCCTTGATGCTCTCTCCCGGCTGATCACCGACCTCCTCTGGAACGGGAGTGGAACGCTCCGCTCGCGGGTAAGCGCCGGGACTATCTACTGGGGAGCGTTGGGAGGGATGACTGCCTGGGGTCTCCTTTCGCTCGGAGCGCCTCTCGCCGGGTGGATGGTGGAGCCGATCGTCCTCCTCCAGCTCGGAGCGAACTGGGCGGGGGTGAACTTCGTGATCCTCTCCCTCCAGACGCTCAGGGTGAACCGGACTCTCCTGCCGCCGGAGATCAGGCCCTCGCTCTGGCGCCAGATCGCTCTTGTTCTCTGCGCCGGCTTCTTTCTCGCCCTGACTGGAGCGTGGCTCCTCCTCTCACGGGAGTGACAAAGGGTCATCCTGCCCATGATAGGATTCTTCGCTCTCGCCGCGCTGTTTGATTATGATCCGCTTTTGTGTTCAAATGACCACAAATCATGGTTGCCAGCGATTCGAGCCCTTTCGGGAGCCCGACACGAACCCGCGTGCTCCTCGCCCTGCGGCTCCTCTCCGAAAGCTATCCGCGCGAGCTGGCGCGCCTCCTCGCCCTGCCGCTGACGGGCGTCCAGCGGGCGCTCCAGAGCCTCGAGCGCGACGGCCTCGTGGCCGCGCGCGCCTTCGGCCGGACGCGGGTGTACCGACTTGAGCCCCGATACTTCGGATACCGTGAGCTCCAGCAGTTCCTGTTGCGGCTGACGGGGCCGGAGGCCGATCTGAGGGCTCGAGTGGCCGGCCTCCGCAGACGGCCGCGGCGCTCTGGAAAGCCGCTGTGAGACCGGGCAGTCGGTCAAGCCTCGCCGGGCTCGCCGTCACCGTGGGCGACGCTCTCCGCCGCCACGGGATCCGCGCGGTCCTCACGGGAGGCGCGTGCGCCAGCCTCTACACCCGAGGCGCCTACGAGTCGTTCGACATGGATTTCATCATCTCGGGTCCTGTGACGCAGAAGGCCCTTGATAGAGCCATGGCGTCGGTCGGGTTCAGGCGCCGGCGCGACCGTTACGTCCATCCTCGTGTTCCGTTCTACGTCGAGTTCCCCCGTGGGCCGCTGGCGGTGGGCGGTGACTACCGGATCCAACCGGTAGAGCGCGCCCGTGGCCGGGCCAGGACACTGGC
>CAZXPE010000088.1:2382-8782 GCA_964642915.1 uncultured bacterium
GGTCGATCTGGCGGCGATCCGCCGCTGGAGCGCACGGGAGGGGGCCGCGCGCCTCTTCAAGGAGTTCATGGCGGAGCTGGCGCGCGCCCGCCCTGGCGCCGGCGCCAGGGCGGGCCGGCTTTAGGCGCGGGTGAGGCGGGCGACTGCCTCGATGTGTGAGGTGTGGGGGAACATGTCGATCGGCTGGACCAGGTCGATGCGGTATCCCCCTCGCGCAAGCTCGCCAAGATCGCGGGCCATGGTGGAGGGGTTGCAGGAAACATAGACGATGCGCCGGGGTGAAAGCGCAAGAAGGGCCCGAAGCGCCTTCGGATGGAATCCCGCGCGGGGCGGATCGGCCACCACGACTTCAGCTCGGATCCCGCGCTGGATCAACTCCGGGAGGACGAAACGGACTTCTCCGGAGAGGAACGCGCAGTTCTCGATGCCGTTGGCCTTGGCGTTCCTGAGCGCATCCTCGACGGCAGCCTGAGCCACCTCAATCCCATAGACCCAGCGGCAACGGCCGGCCAGGAGGAGGCTCATGGCGCCGGTCCCCGAGTAGAGGTCCACCACAGTCTCCTCTCCCTCAAGCTCGGCGTAGTCTGAGACCAGCACGAAGAGGCGCTCGGCCTGGAATGAGTTGGTCTGAAAGAACGAGTTGGCCGAAATCTGAAACGTGAGCCCTCCTAGCCGCTCAGTGATGTGGTCACTCCCGCCGAGCAAATGCTCCTCTACTCCGACGGCCACGCTGGCCTTCTTTGGGTTCACGTTCAGGACCACGCTCGCCGTCTGGGGAACGCGGCTCCGAAGACGCTCTGCCAGCGGGGTCACCAGGGGTACCTGGGGAGATGATGCAACGACGTTGACCATCGTCTCTCCGGTCCGCTTCCCCTCCCTGAGCATCAAAAACCGGAGCAACCCTTCTCCGCTCCCCTCCTCGTAAGCGCTGAGGCCGCTGTCGCTGATAAACTGCTTCGTCTCGGCGAGGAGAGCGTTGAGCGTCTCTGATTGGAGGAGGCAGCGCTCGATGTCGAGGACGGCGTCGTAGCGGTCGGCCTCGTGAAGCCCCACGACGAACGGCGGGCCATTCGATCCTTCACGCGAGGGAGCAACGGTGAACTCCATCTTGTTCCGGTATCCGAAGAGTTCCTGAGCGCCGATGATCGGCTGGATCGGAGGCTGGCCGAGACCGCCGATGCGCTCAAGACAATCTGCGACCTGCTTGGCCTTGAAGGCAAGCTGCGCTGCGTAGGCCACGTGCTGGAGACGGCACCCTCCGCAGCGCCCGAAGTAAGGGCACTGAGCTTCCACCCGATCGGGCGACTGAAGCTCCACCGCCTCGATGACTCCCCGCCCGAAGCGGGGGCGAACCTGGGTCAACCTTACTCGAAGAAGATCGCCTGGAACCCCGCCTCTTACGAAGACCACATAGCCATCGACCCTGCCCACCCCTTCGCCTCCGAAAGCCAGGTCGTCGATGGTCACTCTCAGAAGGTCGCCGCGCTTCGGTCGTCCCATGGCAGGGCCACTATAAAACTTCAGGCTTCAGGCTTCAAGCTTGTAAGTCCCGAACGAACTCGCGTATGATGGAAAGGATTTCCAGACCGGGTGAACGACATGAAACCAACTTCAGCATCCCTGCCGACACCTGTGGGGTCTCTTCTTGTCGCCGCGCTCCCGGGGCTGGGGGAACGGCTCCTCGAAGTAAAAATCTGCCGTGAGTGGAGAGAGGTGATGGGTCCTGAGATTGCCGGGCGGTCTGAGCCGCGCTCGCTCACCGAAGGGGCACTCCACGTCATCGTGGACAACTCCCCCTGGCTCCAGGAACTGACTCTCAGAGAGCCTGAGCTCCGCAGCCGCCTCGCCGGCCGCTACGGGGCCGATGCCATCCGCTCCGTTCGCTTTTCCCTGGGGTCGATCTCGCGCCGGAATGAGCCCACGGCTCAGGCGCGGCCTGCCGGGGCCGGACGGCTGACAGAGGCTGAGGAGCAGTGGGTGGAGGAAACGACGGCACAGCTCGCCGATCCCGATCTGGCGGCCTCGGTCCGCAGCGTCCTCACCAAAGAGGTCCTGTCCAGACGCTCCCGCGGAGGATCTGCGGTGACGGCGTGTCTTGCCGTTTTTCTGTCGGCGCTCCTGACCCTCAGCGGCTGCGCCGGGCTCGCCCCGAGCGTGGAGGCTGAACCCACAGCGCCGGTCGTCCGCTCACTGCCGAGAAACCCCGCTGGCGAGGCCTACTACCATTACACAATCGCCCAGTTCCACGCCCGAGCAGGACGGCTCGCCGACGCCATCGCCGAGATCCGCCAGGCAATCCAGAAGGACCCGAACAGTCCGCTCCTCTGGACCCAACTCGCCCTTTGGCTCTCGGCCACCGGAGCCCACGCTGAGGGCCTCGATGCGGCCAGAAAGGCCGTGGAGATCAACCCGAGCAACATCCCCGCCCGCCTCACCCTGGCCGACCTCTACCGCGGCCAGAAGCGGTCCGCCGAGGCGGAAGTCGAGCTGGAAGCGGTGATCGCGCTGAACCCCGATTCCCCGGACCCCTACCTCGCGCTGGCTCGTCACCACGCCGAGCAAAAGGCTTTCGAGAAGGCGCGGACCGTCCTCCTCCGCCTCACCCAGCGCTACCCAAGCTCAGGCCAGGCCCACTTCCTCCTCGGGCGAATGGCGATTGAAACTCAGGCATGGGATGAGGCGATCGCCTCACTAAAGCGGGCGATCGAGCTGGAGCCCGACAGCGATGAGGCCTGGAACGCCCTGGGATACGTCCACGAGAGCCGCCACCAGGTCGAGGAGGCGGTGAAAACCTACCGCCAGGCGATCGTCGCCAACCCCGACAACCCGGCCTTCGTAGAGCGGCTGAGCGATCTCCTGATCCGCCAGGGGAAGTTCGAAGAGGCCCAGCGGGAGGTCGAGTCGTTGGCGAGCCTGGTTCCACGCGACACCAGGGTGTGGATGAAGCTTGGCGCGATCTACTACGAGCGCAAGAAGTGGGACAAGGCCGCTGAGGCGTTCAAGAGGGTGACTGACCTTGAGCCGGGAAACCTCAGGGCCCGCTACTTCCTCGCAACGACCTACTTGGACGCCGGCAAGGACGCAGAGGCTGGGGCCGAGCTGGAGAAGATCCTCCGCGTTGACCCCAGATCCATTGACGCCCGCGTTCAGCTCGGCTTCCTCCATGGCCGCGCCAAGAGACATGAGGAGGCGATCAGGATCCTTCGGGAGGCGATCAACCTCGATCCGAGGAGACCCGACCTCTTCCTCTACCTGGGCACGGCCCTCTTCAGGGCGCAGCAGTACGACCGGGCCGTCGCCACGCTTCAGGAAGGGCTCTCCATAGACGACAAGCGGAAGGAATTGCACTTCCAGCTCGGCGTCGTCTATGAGAAGCAATCCCGCTTCGACGACGCTGTTCAGGCTTTCCGCCGGGTCATTCAGCTCGACCCCAAGCACGCCGAGGCTTACAACTACGTCGGCTACATGTACGCCGAAAAGGGGCTCAACCTGGACGAGGCCGTCCAGTTGATCTCCAGGGCCCTGGAGCTTGAACCCGAGAACGGCTACTTCATCGACAGCCTGGGGTGGGCCTACTACCAGCAGGGGAAGTACCCGGAGGCGCTCAGGGAGCTGAAGCGGGCCGCCGAGCGGGCAAAGGACGACCCTGTCATCCTGGACCATCTCGGCGACGCCTACCTGAAAAACGGCTCTCCCGAGGACGCGGCGGCGGCCTGGGAACAATCGCTGAGGCTGGACCCCTCAAGCGAGTCGGTCAAGACGAAGCTCAGGGAGATCCGCGAGACCCTTTCAAGACAGAAGAGTGAGCGCACCAAGGTCCAGCAGTAGCCGGCTGTCCCGGCTCTTTCTTGCCGGGACAGTCCTACTCGCCTCTGCCGGGTGCGCCGCCGTCCTCCCTCCATCTCCTCCACTCCGCCCTCCTCCCCCCGAAGCCCAACGCCTGATCGAAACTCTGGAGCGGCGCTGGGCCCAGTTCGCTGATCTTAGAGCGCTGGCCGAGATCATCATCCGGAAGGGGGGCGAGAGCCAGCGGTTGACGGGCGTTCTCCTTCTTCTCGCCCCGGCCTCGCTGCGCTTCGAGGCGCTGACTCCGTGGGGGCAGCCGTTCCTCCTCCTGGCCTCGACCGGAGAGCGTTTCACCCTCTATCAGGTCGCCGAGAACCGCGCAGTGGTGGGCCCGGCCGGAGCCGAGGCCACAGAGCGGTGGCTCGGCCTGGCCCTGGAGCCAGAGGCGCTGGTGGGGGTCCTTTCAGGCCACATACTTCCTTTAAGGAATACTCACTCCGCTGAGATACTCGAAAACGACGAGCTTGGGCCATCTCTCAAACTCACAGGCGAGGGTGGAGAGCAGCGGATCTGGCTCGATCCCGAAACGGCGGCCCCGCGCCAGGTGGAGTTCACAGGAGGGCGGACCCCTGTCCGGATTTCCTACAGCGGCGGAGGCGCTGTCGCCCCTCCTTCAGCGCTCACCCTCACTGCTCTCGATCAGTCGCTCACCGTGTCGATCCGCTACCGGGAGCTGTCTTTCGGCGTCGGACTCTCATCCGATCTCTTCCATCTAACCATCCCTAAGCACGCGAAGATTAAACGGTTCCGTTGACACTCTCAGGCGGGGCGTGTTAGCCTAATTTGCTTTGTCAGCCGGGTTGAAACAGACGAACGGCCTTCGCCTCCGGGCCGGAGCCAAGGTGAACTTGGCCCTGGAGGTCCTGGGGAAGCGGGAAGACGGCTATCACGAGCTTGCCACCGTCCTCCAAGCCGTGGATCTATCGGACCTGCTGACACTCGAAGAAGATGAGCGAATCGCCATCGCAGTCTCCGACCCCGGCGTTCCGGCAGGAGAAGAGAACCTGGCATGGCGGGCGGCGCAGCTACTGAAGGACTCCGCGGGAATTGATCGGGGAGTCAGGATCACCCTCGAGAAGCGAATACCGGTGGCCGCAGGATTGGGGGGAGGATCAAGCGACGCGGCCGCAGTCCTCTTGGGACTGAACCAGCTCTGGGAGATCGGCTGGCCGTCCTCCAGGCTCCAGGAGCTGGCGGTTCAACTTGGAATGGATGTCCCCTTTTTTTTGGGCGGTGGCAGGGCCCTGGGGACCGGGCGGCGGGAGCCGCTCCCGTCGGAGGGTGACCTCGCCCTCGTGCTCGTGAACCCGAACTTTCCCCTCCCTACCCGGGAAGTGTACGGGCGAGTCAGGCCCGAGATCATGGGGGACGGGAAGAAGGTGGCAGCCCTGGCGGCAGCTCTCGCCACGGGAGATGTCGCAAGGGTGGCCCGGAGCGTTTACAATGGTCTCGAAAGGGTGGTCGAGCCGGCGTATCCGCTGATCGCCGAAATGAAGCGGGCCCTGCGGGACGCCGGCGCTCTGGGATGCGTGATGTCGGGAAGCGGGCCGACGGTGGTGGGGGTGGCTAGATCGATGCCTCAAGCGAGGCGCATCGTGGACGCGCTGGGCTCCACAACGTGGAGCTGCTGGGCCGTGAAGACCATCTCCGGCCCGTCTGTTACGACCCTCGTCACATGAAGGGGCTCGGGTGCCCGATAAGGTGGGCCGCTTGCGGCGGCCGCATTGCGTTATTTTCATTGGGGCGTGGCCAAGCGGTAAGGCGCGGGACTTTGGATCCCGTATTCGGGGGTTCGAATCCTCCCGCCCCAACCAACACAAAGCAGTCAGCCGAGAGCGAACTGCTGAGAGCTGACCGCTGATGGCTGAATACTTATGTATGATCTGAAGCTCTTCACGGGAAACGCCAATCGGGCGCTGGCCCAGGAGATCGCCGACCACCTCCGCATCCCTCTCGGCAAGGCGGAGGTAACGACTTTCTCAGACGGGGAAGCGCAAGTCCAGATCAGCGAGAACGTGCGAGGCGCCGACGTCTTCGTCCTCCAACCCACCTGCCCCCCTGTCAACAACAACCTGATGGAGCTTCTGGTGATGCTGGACGCCTTCAAGCGGGCCTCCGCCCGCCGCATCGCGGCGGTCCTTCCCTACTACGGTTACGCCCGCCAGGACCGGAAGGTGCTCCCGCGCGTCCCCATCTCGGCCAAGCTGGTCGCCGACCTCCTCACCGCCGCAGGCGCCCAGCGGATCCTCGCGCTGGACCTGCACGCCGGACAGATCCAGGGGTTCTTCGACATACCGGTGGATCACCTCTACGCCGCCCCCGTGGTGATCGACTACATCGGAAAGAAGGACCTCCACGACCTTGTCCTCGTCTCCCCTGATGCGGGAGGCGTGGAGCGGGCCCGCGCCATCGCCAAGCGGCTCAAGGCCGGCCTGGCCATCATAGACAAGAGGCGCGAAGGCCCCAACGTCTCGGTCTTCATGCACCTGATAGGCGACGTCAAGGGCCGTGACGTGCTCATCATCGACGACATGATAGACACCGCCGGGACTCT
>CAZXPE010000089.1:0-8760 GCA_964642915.1 uncultured bacterium
TCTCAAGCCCGGCGGCTTTTTGGTCATTAACATCGCCGACATCCTCTGCTTTAAGGACCCGGCCATGCCGAGGATCCAAGCGGAGGCTGTTAATCGTCAGCGCTCCTCTCCGACCAGGGAAGAGGTCCTGAAGGCGATGGCGAAACATCCAGGCTACAACCGGTACCAGTTGGCGGCTCTACTCGGCTGTAGCGAGCAGACGATTGACCGCCGCTTGAACGGAAACAATATCCGAGGCGGCAAGTATGAGACACAGACACAGGTGAGGATCGTCGGGGGGCTCATTGAAGAGTGGGCCCTTTCAGCCGGCTTCTATACGTATGACCGGCGCATTTGGGTGAAAGATCCGTGCTGGGAGAACAGCCGGTGGAATAGCCTTTCATACCGGTCGGTTGACGAGTTCGAGTACCTTTATTTCTTCTGGAAGCCCGGAATTACCAGGATTGATCGATCCAGGCTGTCCCCGGACGAATGGAAGGAGTGGGGTTCAAGAGGAGTGTGGATGTTTCCATCCGTGAGGACTAACGACGATCACGAAGCAAAGTTTCCCGAGGAGCTTCCACGGCGGACCATTAGATTGCTTACGGACCCGGGTGAAATCGTCTTGGATTGCTTCCTTGGGAGCGGGACTACAGCGGTTGCCGCGATGAAAGAGAACCGTCAGTTTATCGGGATCGAACTTAAGAAGGAATACGTGACCCTGGCAAAACGCCGCGTGGCTGCAATGATGAGGACCGCCCGTGTTCACCGAGCCTGAAAGTCTTGCTCGGGACTTGGATCTGCTGGAAGGCATCGAAACGGGCTCGATTCGGCTGGTGACCCAAGCCTTATATGATTTCAGAGAGACTGCCGCGGAAATTTTCCGCAGTGAACCGGATCTGGCTGCGGACATCGGGGAGGACATTACGCGCGAAGCGCTTGATCGAATGGGCGTGTCGAAAATCGAAGTGCGTCTGTTCGGCAAGATGGATTACAAGCGGGCGCGGTATGTTTTCAACCGGAATTACGCGATCCGCCAAGCGTTGTTGGTAGATTCGAAGGCGGAGAAAGTGGAAGGGCAGGCCACGGCGACCCTCCAAACCGCCCAGACTTCCATTTGGAGTGCTGGCCGAGATGCGCCAACACGGGGCGAGGCCTTCCGGGTTCGATTGGTATTCGCGTCGCTAAAGGCGAAAATGAGATGGCGAGTTCAGACCGTTCCGATGGCTCCTCAAGCTTTTGTTTGGGAAGATTAATGTGGAGGAGACCATCGCTTCACGAGGACTGAAGGTGTCCTAGTCGCTCAAGCCGGCCTCTCAGCCCTCAGATGAAGTCGGTTGCGTCGAACGCTCTGCCCCCTCGGGCGGCGCGGCGGCTTTGATCTTCCGGTCGAGGAGAGGGGTGACTGTCGTTGCTTTACGCCACGCCGGGATTTTTGACCGGGAATCCTTGCGCTTGAGCAGCCGTCAAGAGCTGACGGTCTGCACTGTAACATTCCAAGCGACCGATGCCCTCTCGGGTTCTTACGGCCGCTGCTAACTGGAGAGCATCGAGCGATCCAAGACTGTGCGAAAGGGCCCAAGTACTGAGAATGGTACGCGCAGTTTCTTTTCCTTCATCATCAAGGGGAATAATCTCGCAGCGGCCTGAATCAAAAAAAGACACAAGTTCGTACAGAAGGCCGTGGAATTCGCCGGCCGAGACTTCCCTGTTGCGAACCTTTTTGGCCAAGGCTGAGACTCCCTCAACAGAGGCCAGTTCGGAAACACATAAAAGAGTTTCAGATTCGATAAGCCGTTTGATCTCTTCAGTGCCGGTTTCCTCAACAAAGTACTTGATCAACGCCGAGGTGTCCAAGAATGCCGGCATCGCCTACCGTCGCTCTTCACGTTCGGCAATGATCTCTTCGGAGAGGGGCGTCTTGAACTTGCGGCTAATTTGCCGAGCCTCTTCAATGCCACCTTTCAACTTCACGCCGGCCTTTTCCAGTTCCTCTGCCCACTTCCGAATCCAATCGGGAACAGCTCGCTTCGGAGGAAAACGAAACTGTTCCATCAAAGCTTCTAAGTCTTCGGCGATCTCTTTCAGCGTTTCCTGCGAGGTGCGGTTGTATTCCTCCTGCTCCTCTTTACCGCGGTAGATTTTTGTGACGTCCAAAACTGGCACGATTTACCTTCCCTTTAGGAACAAAAGAGCTAATCCGCCAATGAGGAGCCCCCGCAGCAATGCTTGCGCTTGCTGATCCTGAACCAAGCGCTGAATGTGCTGGCTCACCTGAGCAAGAGTCGCGAGAGGATTTGTGCGGTCCATCCGGATACAGTCATGCCCTGAAAGGGCTGCAATTTGAGCATCGGCAACGACGACGGAAGGTCGTGGGGGCGAAAGTTGACGACTATACGTCACCTCCTGATTTAGCCAGTCGAAGTGCTGCCCCCATTGGCTTGCTATTGCGATAAGATACGCGGATTCGCGGATCTGAGCTTTGATCCGATCCGGCAATTCTTCAACCGAGGGGTTCCAGGCGCGGTCGGGGATCGTCGGAATCGCGCCGCGCTGAGCGGCGGCATCCGCGACGCCGTTCACGAGCGCCAATTCCCACGGGGCTACGCTATGGCTGAGAAACACGCGGACCGGCATCAGTTTGCCTCAGGAAGCAATGTACCAGAGGAAGCGGAATTATTAAAGGGATTGTGAAAATGTTTGCCGTCGTTGTCTTGACACTGCTGTGCCCTTCCGCTAGAGTGGGGTGACTTTGCGCCAAAGCGCCCGATCATGTCGAAGGTCGTCTGGCTGATCCCGCTCTTCCCCCTCGCCGGGACCCTCGTGAACGCTCTGTTCGGGAGGGTCATCGGCCGCCACGCCCACTGGGTGGCTGTGCCGGCAGTCGGCGCTTCCTTTCTTTCCGCGTGCCTGGTCTTCTCCCGGGTCTGGCAGGGAGAGACATACACGGGAGCCCTCTTCCCGTGGATAGAGGCAGGGACGTTCAAGACCTCCGTCCTTGTCCAGGTGGACCAGCTCTCGGCTGTGATGCTCCTGGTGGTGACGGGCGTCGGCTTTCTGATCCACCTCTACTCTGCCGGCTACATGCACGGCGACTCCGGCTACGCCCGCTACTTCACCTATCTGAACCTCTTTGTCTTCTCGATGGTGATGCTGGTGCTGGCCGGGAACTTCCTCCTCCTCTACGTCTTCTGGGAAGCGGTGGGGCTCTGCTCCTACCTGCTGATCGGCTTCTGGTACGAGAGGAAATCGGCCGCCGACGCCGGGAAGAAGGCGTTCATAGTCAACCGCGTGGGAGACTTCGGCTTCGGCCTGGGAGTGATGTACCTCTGGGTGGCGGTCGGGAGCCTCGACTATGGAGAGGTGTTCGCCAAGGCGGGGAGCCTTCCGACGACGACGGCGACAGTGATCGCGCTCCTCCTCTTCATGGGGGCGTGCGGCAAGTCGGCCCAGCTTCCCCTCCACACCTGGCTCCCCGACGCCATGGAGGGGCCGACGCCGGTCTCGGCCCTGATCCACGCCGCGACGATGGTGACGGCCGGGGTTTATATGGTCGCGAGAAGCCACGCGCTCTTCGAGCGCTCTGGAGTCGCCCTCGACGTCGTCGCGTGGGTCGGGGGCCTCACAGCGATCTTCGCCGCCACTATAGGGCTGGCCCAGACTGACATCAAGCGGGTCCTGGCCTACTCGACAATCAGCCAGCTCGGCTACATGTTCGTGGGAGTCGGGGTCGGCGCCTATGCCGCCGGGATCTTTCATCTCGTAACCCACGCGTTCTTCAAGGCGCTCCTCTTCCTGGGGGCCGGGAGCGTGATCCACGCCCTCGGCGGCGAGCAGGACCTGAGGCGGATGGGAGGGCTCGCCCCGCGGATGCTCCCCACGACGGTGACGTTCCTCGTGGGGGCGGCAGGGCTCGCGGGGATCCCGCCTCTCGCCGGCTTTTTCTCCAAAGACGAGATCCTCTCCTCGACGTACCATGCCGGCCACGTCTGGCTCTGGGCGCTCCTCCTGATCGGAGTCCTCCTGACGGCCTTCTATACTTCGCGCCTCGTCTTCCTGGCGTTTTTCACTCCGCCCCGGATGCCTAAGGAGGTGGCGCACCACATCCATGAATCTCCCCCCGTGATGACCGTGCCGCTGGGGGCGCTCGCGGTCCTCACCGTGGTGGCCGGGCTCGCTGTGGGGATCCCCTTCGCCCGCGGCACCCTCTTCGCCCGCTTCCTGGCGCCGGTCTTCCCGCTTCACGAGGCCCACGGGAGCGCCATCAGCGCGTTCGCCCTCCTGGTCGTCTCGGTGGTGGCGGCGCTGGCGGGGGTGCTCCTCGCGTATCTCATCTATCTCTCCCGTCAGGTCAAGGCCGAGGCGATCGGCAGGCCCAAGAACGTGATCCACGCTCTGCTCCTCAGGAAATATTATGTGGACGAGATCTACGACGCCCTCTTCGTCCGCCCGATCCACTCGCTCTCCGTCTTCTGCGCCCGCGCTTTCGACCTGGGAGTGATCGACGGGATCGTCAACGGGGTGGGAAAGGTCGTCGTGGCTTGGGCCCAGGTGATGCGCCGCCTTCAGACCGGCTACGTGATGAACTACGCCCTCACGATGCTCCTGGGGGCCGTGGCCATCATCGGCTTCTTCCTCGCGCGATGATCCAGGCCTTCCCTCTCCTGACAGCGGTAACGTTCCTGCCAACGGCGGGGGCTCTCCTGATCCTTCTCCTCTCCTCCCGCCGCGAGGCGCTCATCAGGTGGGCGGCGTTCCTCGTGATGGCGGGGACGTTCGCGCTCTCGCTTCCGCTCTACTTTCGCTTCAACGCAGCCGACCCGGGCTACCAGTTCGTCGAGCAGTATCGGTGGATGCCAGCCCTTGGAGTCTCCTACCACCTCGGGACAGACGGCCTGAGCCTTCTCCTGGTGCTTCTCACGACGTTTCTCTCCCCCGTGGCGCTCCTCTCCTCCTGGGGGTCGGTGACGAGCAGGATCAAAGAGTTCAGCGCGACGATGCTCCTCCTCGAAACGGGGATGCTCGGCGTCTTCGTGAGCCTCGACCTCTTCCTCTTCTACGTCTTCTGGGAGGCCATGCTGATCCCGATGTATCTCGTCATCGGGATCTGGGGAGGGGAGAACCGGATCTACGCCGCCGTGAAGTTCATCCTCTACACGCTCGGCGGCTCGGTGCTCATGCTGGTGGCAATCCTGGCGCTTTACTTCCACCACGGGGCGGCCACCGGGAGCTACACCTTCGACCTTCCGGCGCTCGTTCGCTACTCCTTCCCCGCAGGGCTGCAGATCTGGCTCTTCCTTGCTTTCGCCCTGGCGTTTGCCATCAAGGTCCCGATGTTCCCGTTCCACACCTGGCTTCCCGACGCCCACGTTGAGGCGCCCACCTCGGGGAGCGTGATCCTGGCCGGCGTCCTCCTCAAGATGGGGACCTATGGCTTTCTCCGCTTCTGCCTGCCGCTCTTCCCCCAGGCGAGCCTTGCCTTCGCGCCGCTGATCTTTCTCCTGGCTGTGATCGGCATCATCTACGGGGCGTGGGTCTCCATGGTCCAGCCCGACCTCAAGAAGCTCGTGGCGTATTCGAGCGTGAGCCATCTGGGGTTCGTCATGCTCGGTCTCTTCACCCTCACCCCTCAGGGGATCGTCGGCGGGATCATCCAGATGGTGAACCACGGCCTCTCGACCGGGGCCCTCTTCCTCATGGTGGGGATCCTCTACGATAGGCGCCACACCCGCCTCATCGAAGAGTTCGGCGGCCTCTGGAAGGTCGTGCCGGCTTTCTCCGCCATCTTTATGATCGTGTCGCTCTCGTCGCTCGGGCTCCCGGGACTCAACGGCTTTGTCGGCGAGTTTCTCATCCTGGTGGGGACATTTCAGGTGAGCCGGACGTGGGCAGTCCTGGCCACCACGGGGATCATCTTCGCCGCCGTCTACATGCTCTGGATGTACCAGCGCGTGATCTTCGGCGAGATCGTCCATGACGCCAACCGCCGTCTCGACGATCTGACCGTTCGGGAGTGGGCTGTGCTCCTGCCCGTTCTCGCGTTCATCATCTGGATCGGGGTCTATCCCGTGGCCTTCACCGGGGTGACCGAGGCTAGCGTCCAGGCCCTGATCGCCGAGGTCGGGGCCAAGGCGGCTGCCGGCGAGCCGATCCAGTGGCAGTGGATGGGCCGCGCCATTGCGGGGGGCCGCTGATGGAGATCGTCTTTCCGGTGGTGGCGTGGCGACCCATCGCTCCTCTGCTCGTGGCGACAGCCACCGCGTTCTTGATCCTTCTCCTTGACCTCTGCCCCCCACGGGGCCGGAAGAACTACCTGGGGCTGGTCGGGGTCGGCGGGACCGTCGCCGTCCTCTTCGTGACGCTCCTCCTCTGGGGCGGAAAGGGCTCGGCGTTCGGCGGGATGGTGGTCCTCGACAACTTCTCGCTCTTCTTCAACCTCATCATCTGCTACGCCACGGCCCTCGTCCTCCTCTTCTCCATGGACTACCTCCGAGGCCGCGGAATCGAGTCGGGGGAGTATTACGCTTTGGTCTCCTTCGCCGCCCTCGGGATGATGCTCATGGCGTCGGCCACCGACCTGATCGTGATCTTTCTCGCCCTGGAAACGATGTCGCTCTCGCTCTACGTTCTGGCGGGCTTCTTTCGCGCCGAGCTCCGAGCCGGCGAGTCTTCGATGAAATATTTTCTTCTGGGGGCGTTTGCCGGCGGCTTCTTCATCTACGGGATCGCCCTCCTTTACGGCGCCACGGGGACGACCAACCTCGAGCTGATCGCCGCGGCGCTGGGGCGCGGGTCCCCGGAAAGGGACCCGCTGCTCTTTACCGGAATGGGTCTTCTCCTGGTGGGCTTCGGCTTCAAGATTTCGGCTGTGCCGTTCCACATGTGGGCCCCGGACGTTTACGAAGGGGCCCCGACCCCCGTCGCGGCGCTGATCGCAACAGGATCGAAGGCCGCGGCCTTCGCTGCGCTCCTGAGGACGCTCCTCTCGGCGATGAAAGCCGCCGAGCCGGATTGGGCGATCCTCCTGTGGGGGCTGGCTGTGCTGACGATGACAGTGGGGAACGTGGTGGCGATAGCCCAGGCGAACGTCAAGCGAATGCTCGCCTACTCCTCTGTGGCCCACGCCGGTTACATGCTGGTGGGGGTCGTGGCGGGGGGGACGATGGGCAACGGCGGGGGGCTTTTCTATCTCCTCGCCTACACCTTCACCACGGCCGGGGCGTTCGGCGTCATCCTCCTCCTCAAGCGGGCCCGCTCTGAGGCGGTAAACCTGGCGGACTATTCCGGCCTGGCTACCCGCCACCCGCTCCTGGCCCTCGCGCTGGCGCTCTTTCTGCTCTCGCTGATCGGCATCCCCCCCACGGCGGGGTTTGTGGGGAAGTTCTATCTCTTCGGTGCGGCGGTGCGCTCGGGCTACATCTGGCTCGCCGTGATCGGTGTCCTGAACTCCGCTGTCGCTGCGTACTTCTACCTCCGCGTGATCGTCTATATGTACATGAGGGATCCTGAGGGAGCGCCCACGGTCTATGCCCCTTCCTTCGCCGGCGGCCTGGCTCTGGGGATCGCTCTCTGGGGCGTCTTTCAACTAGGGTTGATGCCGGCGCCTGTCTTCAATCTTGCCCAGACCGCAGTCGCCCCCCTCCTCCGCTGACTTCAGCGGTCAGCAATCAGCTCTCAGCTCGTCCTCTCGGGCGCATGGATGCATCTCTGCCTGACGGCTGACCGCTGAGAGCTGAACGCTTGCACCGCTTGACCGTGGCGCATCCGGGTGCGAGCATGAAGACGAGCATGAATATTCGATTCCAGTACAAAGGGTGGCTCTTCGACCTGGACGGGACCATCTATCGCGGCGACGGTCTCATAGCCGGGGCCGGCGGGGTGATCGCGGCGCTCCGCCAGGCCGGCCGCCGCGTCGTCTTCCTCTCGAACAAGCCGATCCAGACCCGCGCCGACTATGCGGCGAAGCTCACCCGTCTCGGGATTCCCACCGATGAGGAAGAGGTCATCAACTCCTCCCTCGTCCTTGCCCGCTACCTCCAGCGCCTCGATCCCGGCGCCCCCTGTTTTGTCATCGGCGAGCCGCCCTAGTAGCCGAGCTGCGGGCCCACGGTTTCGAGGTGCGCCGCGACGCCGACGTCAGGTGGGTCGTGATCGCCTTCGACCGCACCTTCGACTACGCCAAGCTCAACACCGCGCTCCAGGCAGTGAAGCGAGGGGCCAGGCTCATCGCAACCAACCCTGACCGCACCTGCCCGACAGAAGATGGCGAGATCCCCGACTGCGCGGGAATGATCGCCGCTGTGGAGGCTGTGACCGGCAAGCGGGTTGAGGTGGTTGTCGGCAAGCCGTCTCCGATCATCCTGGAGGTGGCTCTCGAGAGGCTCGGGCTTCCGGCTGCCGACTGCGTGATGGTGGGAGACAGGATCGAGACCGACATCGCCATGGGGAGGGCGCTTGGGCTTTCCACGATCCTCGTGCTGACCGGCGTCACCGCGCCCGGCGACTCGCGGATCGCCGAGATGAGGCCCGATCACGTCCTCTCGTCAATCGGGGAGATCCTGGCGCCATGAGCCGCTTTTCCGGGATTGACGGGGTCGGACGTGTTTTTTCGGAGCGGGGTTTGTGGTAGGCTTGCTGGCAATTGCCGTTTGGCCGGTTCAGAAGATGGCGCTGAGAAAAACGATAGCACTGCTCCTCGCACTGTTAGCCGCGGCGTGCTCGAAGGGCGTCTCCGAGCGCCAGTGGTACAAGCCCTCGGGCGACTACACGGCTCAGGACCTG